>NZ_JAAGOZ010000009.1:0-164469 GCF_010499845.1 Salipiger sp. PrR007
TCGCGATAGATCACGTCTCGGCAAAGCGGATGGGTCTCGGCCGCCACCGAGATGGCGCGAGCTTGGGTCAGGTCATCAAGCAAAGCGGTAGATTCCTTCGAGCTTCCCGCGCCAGCTGGCGCCGCTCCATCGCTCGATGCGGCTGCAGTGTCCGGCATCGTCGAGCGTGTGGAGCATGTCGATATTGTCGAGCGCGTAGCCTAGGTGCAGCGGGCGTCCCGCCATCATGAAGAGCAGGGCATCGCCCTCCTCGGCATCCTCGACCCGCCGGAACCGGGGGCGAAGCTCATCAACGGCGCCGCGCCGCAGCGCCTCGGTCATCGTGCAGGCCGGGTCAGGGATCACCACGCCGCGCCGGGCGAGGTGCAGGGCGATGAAGAGCCCCAGGCAGTCGAAAGCGGTCGGGCCCCGCCCCCGCACCGCGTAAGGCAGGCCAATCCACGCATCAGTCCACATGGAAGCTGCTATTGCCCGATGCGTGAAATCAGAAACGACACCTGGGATTTGAGGAAACTGACATCATCCTCTAGGATTGAAATCCGATCTTCGAGTTCCCCTCCCTCACGCCGCGCGCGACAACCATGCACGACGCATGCTGCATCCCGGCAAGGGCATGACCCTGCCGAGGCGGCAGCGCTGCTAGCAGTTCCGCTCGCCACCGCGTGGCGACCAATGACAAAAGGCCCATCTCCGTAATTGGCGTCTTGGCCGCCCTTCATCTCTGCCTTTCGGTCAGCACGGCGCAAGCCGCGCGCCGCGAAGGCCCGCAGGTTTCTGAACATCTTAATTTCTCCTGTGGTCAAAACAGCGCCGGCGTCGTGCCGGACGTCATTTCCAGATAGCCGAACTGCTCTTGCAGGATCGGCTCGATTGTCATCACGCCGCTGATGGTCAGCGCGTCGTATTCGATGCCGGTGATCTCGACCTCGAACGGCCCAACCTCGATGACGTCTGGATGCGAGGTCAGCACGTAGACCACGCGGCCCAGCACCTCGCCGGTGATCGCCCGGAACTGGCCGATGATCTCGCGCGAGACGTTCGACGCGGTCCACTTGAGGACGGGGAAACCCTTGTCGCGATCATCCGGCAGGGTGATCTGGAACGGGAACGGCAGGTATTCTTCGCCGCCGTGGGTCAGAGGCTCGGTGTCCCGCACCAGGCAGACCGGCTCGGGCCAGTCCGGATGCGTCAGCTTCACCAAGGGCACCAGCACTGCGCTGCTCTCGCCCGCGTAGAGCTCGCTGAGCAGGCGGTCTGTGATCGGCCTCATGGGAGGATCTCCAATTCTGCGGTGATCGAGTAATACCGCCCGACGCGGGAGACCTCATAGCTCCCGACGAACCGGAAGGTGGCTTCGGCACAATCGAACGGATCGGTGGCGGTGAAGCTGAGAGCGCCCTCGCCAAGATCAGTAGAAAAGAATGCCTCGAATGCCTCGACCTGCGCGAGGCTGAGCGCGGGTGTACGTCCGCCGCGCGTCTTCGGCGCCGAGCTGGTGATGCGCCGCACCTGCGCGGGTCCGATGTCCATCTGCGATCGGCGAACTGCACCTTGCGGTCCCGACCTGGTCATCTCGGCAGCGATATTGAAGAACGGGAGCCCCGCTGGCCATGTCGGCATGACATCAGCCTCTCGGACGCCCGCGGAGACCATAGGACCGACCCATCGCCGAGTCCGCAGCTCCGCTGTCGATGTATTCTTCGAACTTGCGCTCCATCATCACCTCGATGTCGATACCGGCGCTGGTGCGGCGAACGTCCGCTCGCATGCCCGGCGCTGTTGTCACGTTGACTGGCACGTTGACCACCGGGGCCGATGCGCTCTGCGGAGCGGATGCCCCCTTGAGCGCAGCCTGCGCCTGCGGGACATTGAGAATCGCCCCCGACTGCGATGGCACGAAAACCTCGCTGTTCGGCGTGTTCTCGTTGACCAGGTACGCGTGCCCACCTCGCACACCGCCGCCGCCGGCCCGCTTTCCGGATAGCGCCGCACCGATCGTCGCCAGGAACCCTCCGGACGCCCCGCCGGCGTCCGCGATGCCGGTGAAGGCCGAATTCAGTTGCGCGCGAAGCATCTGCCCGACGAGGCTGCGTAGCGCATCCTCCGCTGACTGGGAGCCGTCGAGGATACTGCCGAAGAAATCCGCCATCGCGTCCGCACCGCGCTGCGCGTTATCCTGAAACTGATCGAGGCGATCGGAATTCTCTTCGGCGGCCAAAGCCGCTTCCATGTGAGCGCGGGCAAGCTCGTCGACCTGCTTCGTCAGTTCCGGCGTGATTTCCTTTCCGGCCTGCTGCGCGGCATGAAGAAGCTCAGCGCGGGTTCGGGCATACTCCATGGCGTCGCCAAGCTCGGTGCCGTACTCAGCCGCGACGAGCAGCGAGGCAGACTCCGCCTCAAGCCGGGCAATCTGCTCGCGCGTGCGCTCGAGCTCTTCCGCCCACTCGTCTTTCTTCTTCTTTCCGCCGCTGCCGCCGTTGCGCTTCTTCTTGGGAGCATCCGGAACGCCGAAGCTGAAATCGACGCTGGGCAGCTGTGGACGCGGCGACGAGGTCGGCGCATTGCGCCCCGGCGGAAGCTGGAAGTCGACAGGCCCTTCCGGCGCCCGCGTCATGCCAGGAGTGCCGCCGGGAAAGTTGCGCCGAACCTCTGCGGCACGCGCCGCCGCCTCCCCCAACGACGCTGCGAGGGCACCAATCTGCGCGATCACACCAGAGAACGTGGAGCGGTCAATTTCATCAATCTGCGCCAAGGCCGCTGATGCCTGATCGACGGCAGTCCGCATGCCGTCCTCGAAGTCACCAGCGCTGACCGTGCCATCTTGCAGCCCCTGGTTAAGTTCAAGCATCTCATCGCGTGCAGCCATGATCGCAGCGGCCGCATCGGTGTAGCCGAATGCCATCAACATATTGACCGCCTGGTCGAGAGAGGGCCGCATGCGCGCCGCCTCTTCGCCCAACCGGCTGTACTCCGCACTGAGCGCGCGTGCGCTAGCCACCTGCTCATCGGTAAGATCGTTCAGGTCCGAGAGGCTGTCGTAAATCTCGTCCCCCAGTACAGCGCGCCCTTGAGCCTCATCCGGGAAAATCTCTTTGAGACGCGTCTCAATGACGTCGAAGGGGATATCGGCGAGCGCCACCGCAAGACCCTTTGCCCAGGTCGAGGCCTTGTCCATCATGCGCGAGAACTCGGCGTCGATCCGTTGCGCCTTGGCGATCAGCTCGGCGTCAATGACAAGACCCATTTCCTCGGCCTGTTCCATCATCGAGCGAATGCCGTCCTCGCCTTTCGCCAGAAGCTCGACAAAACGCTCGCCACCGGTGCCACCGAAAATCTCGTCCGCGACCCTGATCTGTGCCGCACGGTCGAGGTCTTCCATGCGCCCAATGATGTCGAGCAGCAGCTCTTCCGGCTTCTCGAGCTGGCGCTGCAGGTCCGCCGCCCCGAGGCCGAGGCGCGCGAAGGCATCGGCTGCGGAGCCCTTTCCGGTCACGACGAACTCATCGGCGCGCAGGTTCAGTTCCTTCATGCCATCGACCACCGCGTCGATCGGGATCCGCGACTGACTCGCGACATAGCTCAGCTGTTGAAACGCCTCGACGCCGAGACCGGAGCGGCGCGCCTCATCGCCGATCTGCGCAATGGCATTGACGCCCTGACGCAGGTTCGAGGTCAGCACACCCACGGCGGTCGCCGCCGCGCCAGCGGCGAAGGCCTTGGTGAGATTGCCAACGCTCGCCGCGGCCTTGTTCAGATTGCTGTCGATGTCGCGCGCCATCTTCGACGTGTTCTGGGTGGCGTCGCGCTGCAGGCGGGCGATCAGCTTGTTGTTGCGGTCGATCGCCCGCGCGAAATCCTTGTCACGCGCTTGCAGAAGGATCGTGATGCGCTCGAGTTCTTCGTCAGCCATATCGCTTCAACAGCTCCTCGTATTCATCCTCGGTCGGCGGCGCGACCTCGCCCGCGGCCTCGCTCTGCGCCTCATTCCAGGCCTCGACGAGGTCTGCTGTTTCCCGAGGCGTCATGGCACGCACCTCAGCCGGTAGCCGCCCCATCACGCCGCAGATGTTCAGGATTTTGTCGCGGGCGCCGTAGTGCGTTTCGGGCGCCCGGATCGCGCGGGTGATCCAGCCTCTTTTTTTTTGCTCTGGTCGAGAACGGCGGGCAGGAAGGTCACCCCCAACACCCGCTTGGCGGTTTCCCGCAGCACGAGGTTCTCAGACGGTGGCAAGCTCCCGACAAGCTCGTCGGCCGCACGATCGGACATCCCGCCGCCGACGAGCGCCAGGGCAATGAGGTCGCGCACGTGGCGCGCCTGAGGACCACGTTCGCCGCGTCCGAAGAGCTGATCCCAAACTTCGAAGATCCCGAGATCGTGCTGCTCTTCGAAACGCTCGATCTCGCCATTGCGAAGAACGAGCCGGCGGAACTCCCCGCCGACCCTTTCTTCATAGACACCCGACCGCGCGATCGACATCAGCTCGCAGCCTCGGGCGTGAAGGTCACGGCGCCGGTCGATCCCGCGGAAAGGCTGAAGGTCACGCCACCCGTCTGGTCGCCCCCGAAATCTCCGGACTGGATGAAGAAGCTCCCTTCAAAGGTTCCGAAGTTCGGGACGATGACCTGCGCAGCGATGACCGGCGGGCTCGACATGGCAACCGTCGCGAGGCGCGCCTCGGCGTTCTCTTTTTTCGAGATGCCGTTGCCCGAAACCGACACGCGTTTCACCCCGTCAAGCACCTCGGTCCACAGAGGTCCCTCGGGCGCATCACAGTCCGACGTCGTGACGTCGATTTCCTCGTTGTTGATCGTGAGCGTCTTCGTGGTGAGCGCGCAGAGCGTCTCGAACTGCGGCGTCGCCTGCCCGTCGCTGAGCTTGATGAGAAGCTGACGCCCCTTTTTCTTAGCCATGATGGCCTCCTGTTTGGAAAGATGGGCTCACGCCCGGATCGCCTTGCCGAAGGGCGTTACGCGGCGGGCGCGACAGCGGCCTCAAAGGCGACCGTCGCGGTGTAGGTGTCGCCATCCTTCGAGCGGCTGACGGCGTGGGTGAGGTAGTCGCACCAGTCGAGCGTGTAGCCCGTCAGCGCCAGTTCGGCGTCGTCGAGCGCAACTCTGACCGCGTGGGCCAGCTGCAGCGCCTCGACACGCGCCGAGACCGGGCGAGACTGGCACTCGACCGAGAAGATGATCGACTCGTCGGTGTAGCAGCCGATCCGGTCGGCGCTGGCATCTTGCCGGCCGAGATGGATATAGGGAAACGCGACATCCTCCTGAGGCTCGACGAAGACGCGATCCGCGACAAGAGCCGCGACCCCGGCGTCGGCGAGAAGCGCGAGCACAACCGCATCCTGAAGCGCGAGGACGGGCCCTTCATCCACGGAAGCTCTCCTTCACTGCCTTGTTTACCGCCCGCTTGGCACGGTTCAGCCGCCTCTTTCGAAGCACCTTGAGAGCAGGGTTCACGAAGGCACGCGGCCCGCGGTCACCTTCGATGACTTTTGACTTCGGCCCGAAATCCACGAGATAGCTGCCGTCCGGGTTCTGGGTGCCA
Organism: Salipiger sp. PrR007; assembly: GCF_010499845.1. Classification (NCBI taxonomy): domain Bacteria; kingdom Pseudomonadati; phylum Pseudomonadota; class Alphaproteobacteria; order Rhodobacterales; family Roseobacteraceae; genus Salipiger; species Salipiger sp. PrR007. Next base: position 5,555 of record NZ_JAAGOZ010000009.1, read on the forward strand.
GTGATCTTGTCCCGCTCGTGGCCGTCTTTGTGGACGTCTTCGCCAACCGGGATCAGCACCTTGGCCGTGCGGACGAGTTCCTCGCCGCTCTTCCGGTTTCCCGCATCGACCTCTTGCTTGACCCGGCGCTCCAATTTCGAGAGCTTTCGCATGACCTTATCAGCACCGATTACCGCCATAGGAGCCTCCAAATTTGAAACCGTTGATAGTACTCACCGCGATTGTTGCGGTTATGGGCGGCGTTCTCGCCTACGGACATTTCGTGCAAGTGACCGACTCAGATAAGGAAAAGCTTGGAGGAGCGTGCGCGAAGTGGATTTCCGAAGACTACGCAGACGGACGCGATACCCGCGTCTCAGATGCCTGGCGCCGAAAAGGCAGCTACGTGTTCGAGGTCCTTGCAGATCAAGAATCGGGAAGCTCGAAGAACGTCTTGCTGTGCGTCGTAGATAAGGAGAAAGGCACCATGATGAAGCCAGGACTCGCAAGTTACCAAGAGTGGGCGAAATAGGGGACCTCAAACAATCGGCCAATCCGGTGCTTTGACCCATTCTTCACAAGCCATCTCCAGCACATCTGCCCGATCCTGAGACCGCGCCGGCGTGCTACGAATTTTCCAGACCGCGCCGCGCGCGACCAAGCGATCCGCCGCCGTGATCTGCCGGGCGGCTGGTCCATCCTTGATCAGCACCTTCGCAAGCCTCACCGCCTCATCGCGCCCTGCGACAAGGCTCTCGCCTCCCGACTGCTCGGCAAAATCGGCCCAGAGCTGAACCGGCACACCGGCCTCGAGCTCGAGGTCAGCCCATCTCTCCACCACCACGCCGGGCCGCACTGCGCCCTTCACCTTGCGCTGCACGGTGATGCGGTCGCTCAGACGCCCCCCGGCCATCTCAGCACCCCGCCGAGACATTGGGGCGCACGTAGCGCGCCTGCTTGATGAGCCGCTGCACGCTAAATGAGGCGCGCGGCGGTTGGATATCCCCCGAGACGCTGATGTCCGCCTCGCGCCATTCCCGAGCGAGCGAGACGACTGCCCGCCAGAGGTTGCGCGGGAAGGCCCCGCCGACCTCGGCCTGGATGCGCAGCGTCCGCCCCGCCTCATTGCCCGACCAGCGCTCGGGCAGCAGCAGCTGCGGTTCGTCCTCGCCCTGCACCAGCATCACGCCATCAAGCGGCTGATCGACCCACGCGCCCGCATCGTCGGTCACCGCAAGCGCGGAAAGCGATGTCACCGGGCAGCAGGGAAACCACCAGCGGCGCCAGCCGTAGAGCGGATAGGTGAATTCGTAGAGGCCGGGCGCCGGGGGGATGTTCGCCGCCGTGGTGACCACGTCCTGCGCAGCCCCGAGCAGCATCTCGATAGAGGCCTGCTCGCTGGTATCAGGCATTTCACCATGCACCGCATTGATGAACTGCGTGACGCTGACCACCGGTGCGATTTCACCTTCCCCGATATAACGCATGCGCCCGGCCCTTTCTTACTTGCGGCTCTTGCCCTGAGCGGGCGGCGCGCCCGGCTCGGTCGCGGCGGGCTCGCCGTCCTCTTTGGTCACTGCGGCGCCGGTCTTTTCGGCCTTGGCACCGCTGGGCTCTCCCCCTTCGCCGCCTTCACCACCTCCAGCACCGCCCGCGGGCGATACGTTGTCGCCGTCGGGTAGCGCTTCGATCTTCGGCGCATTCGGGTCGCGCGCGATCCCCGCAGCGATCAGCTTGTTCGCGTGATCCTCGGGGAAACCGGCAGTCTCACCACGCTGATACATCAGGTGGGTCCGGTTGAACTTCACAACCCTCATTGCGGCAGACGATCCATGCCACCACAGACCAGAACCGCAGAGAGCGCTGCGGTGTCGGTGCCGCTGGCACTGAGGTCGGGCGTGTAGCCGATACGGACGTAACGGCCGCAGGCGCGCAGCTTGACGTCGATCTCGACGCAGCCGGTGACGGTGCCGCCGCCGGTCGGGCCGGTTGCGGCGACCACGGTTTCGCTCGCGAGCGTGTTCGCATCGGACAGATCGTCCTCTTCGCCTTCCTCGACGGTGTAGGCAACGCTGAGCGTCTCGCCCTCGGCAAGGGTCGCGGTGAACGGGATGGCCAGCACGCCGGACTGCGGCATGCCCTTCTCGGCGCGATCGATGATCTCGCCCGGAACAGCCGTGGCATCACCGGCGCCGGCCGCGGTCACCGCGGCATTGCCGGCGGCGCGCACCACTGCCAAAAGCGCGCCGATATTCTTCATTTGCAACATGGGATCAGTCCTCAAAAAGGAAGTGGAGACGGGCGCGAACGCCCGCCTATCGGTCATCGCCTGGGGTTACTGGTCGGCCCAGGTCACGCCGGTGAGCACGGCGACGGCGGGCAGATGCCGCAGGCCGAGATCGTGCTGCATGATCATGCGCATCAGCGTCTCATCGCGGCTGAACGCCGACTGCAGCTCGCCGCTGTCGTCGCGGTATGCAGCCTGCTCGGACATCGCGATGGTGATGCCCATGTGCTCGCCGATGACGACGTGCTTCGGGTGCACCAGCATGATCTCGGACTCGTTGCCCCCCGCGCCGAGGTTCGAGGGCATCTCGGTGGTGACGTGCACCGGCTTGCGGCGCAGCTGGCCGTTCGCCATCTCGGGGAACGCCTTGTTGCCGTTGCCATCGACGAGGTTGGTCAGGAACATCGCGGTGCGCGGCGACATGATCCAATGCGCCCCGCTGTAGGGCACGTTGGCATTGGCTAGCGCCAGTTCCATGCGACCGAGGTTGCTATTCACCGACTGCACGCTCGCATCGCCGCTCATGGCAAGAATGTTGGTGGCCGCGGCGGCGGTGCCGAGCAGCTGGAAGCGCAGACCCTTCGGCGCAAACTCAGTGCCCAGACCGCGTAGGAAGTAGCGGTCCTGGATCTGCGCCGCATCCTCGATCGCGTCATCCCGCACCATGCGGTCAACGGCGGTTGAAGCGGTGCGCAGCAGGTCGTTCGAGATCGGGATGATGCCGCGCATCTTCTTCGCCGAGAGCTTCATCTGGCCGTAGGCGTAGCCAGTGACCGGCGCGTCGGAGCCCTCATCGCCGTAACCAAAGCTCGCCCCGCTGGCGCGGCGGTTCTGGGTCAGGTTGCCGTCCGGCATCGGCACGATGCGCGGGCCCATTGCGGTCACGACGCTGGCCGGGCGCAGCAGCTCGATCACTTCGGAGCTGACGTCCTCGGGCACGAGGAAGCCGCCCGCCACACCGGACGAGACGTTCTGAGCAGCGAAGAGACCACTCTGGCCGTTCTCTTCGGCAATCTCCCGCGCCTCGCGCACGCGGCCGCCCGCAGCCGCGAGCGTGCGGAGCATGGCGCCGAACTGCAGGCCTTTTTCTTTCGGCTGCGCAGCAACACCGCCGCGCGGCGCATTCGGCTCGGAACCGGGCTCGGGAGCCGCTGCCGAGGCGCTGGCCGCTTCGACGTCCTCGGCGCGCTTCACCTGACGGTCGGCTTTGTCGAAGGTAGCCTTGGCCGCGTCGAATGCTGCCTGCGCGCCTTCGAGCGCGGCTTCATCGGCGCTCTCCTGGTCTTCCAGCGTGGTCAGAGCATCGGCCTTGGCCTGCATGTCTTCCGCCGCCGCCTTGCGAGCGCGGCGCAGGTCGTTGATATCGCCCATGTTCAGTTCTCCTGTTTGGTGGGCACCGCGCGATCCGCGCAGCAAAAAGACCCCGCCGCGCATCGGCAGGGCAGTCTCAGGCCGGGCCGAGAGGCCGAGCCGGATTTGGTGTCAGGTCAGATGGCGAGACGCGCCGCAGCTGCTGCAGCTTGTGCGCGGGCTCCGCGCCCTGCGGGCCGTGCCGGGCGCGGAGCGTAGATCGCGCCGATCCGTTCCCAGAACTCGCGCGCGGTCTCCAGGCGATCGACCAGGCCGCGCGACCGGGCATCCTCGCCCCAGAAAATTGCACCGCCGTCGGCGGGGTCATCGGTGGTCGAAAGACGCTCGGTCAGTTCGGCGAGCGGGATGCCACGGCCCGCGGACACCGCTGCATGGAAAGCTGCCTCCATCTCATCGAGGCCCCGGAGAATTTCGGTGCGGCCCTCGTCGCTCGACGGGTCGGGCCGCTTTGCCCGGGCGCTGGACGACGTGATGATGAAGGTCTGCTCTCCGAACATACCGGGCTGCACCGGAGCTGCGGCGATCTGCATGCAGCCGATCGAGCCGACAACGCTGCCCGGTGTCAGCGAGATGTCGGTGGCTTGGCTCGCGATGTGATAGCAGGCCGAGGCCGACAGCGGATGCACCAGGGCATGCACGGGCTTCACTGCCTTCGCCGCCGCCACCGCCGCCGAGGCGCCGGCGATGCCTAGGACATAGCCGCCCGGAGAGTCGCAGAGCAACACGATGGCCGCGACGTCGTCGTTCGCGCTCAGCTCCTGCATCGTGGCCTCAAGGCCGTGGTAGGTCGACCAGCCGAGCCAGCGCTCCAGCACGAAGGCATTCGGGGTCAGAAGACCGCGCACCGGGACGATGGCCACGTTACGGCTGATCGCGTAGCGCTCCCCCGGCTCGAGCCGGACCGACAATGCGGCCTCGACCGCCTGCGGCTGGCCCGCGCCATCTGGCATCGCCATCTGCATAAGGGGCGCGCCGTGGGTGCGGGACATCGCCAGCGGCGTGCCGGTGAAGAGGCTCGCAACGGTCTGAGCGGTCATTCGTCGTCTCCTTCGGACTGGGTGCGGGACGGTTCGGTCCGCGTCATGTTCGGCGCCGGGTTGAGCTGCGCGCCCTCATCGACCGGCACGAGGCCGAGTTTCAGGCGCGCCTCGTTGGGCCGCATGAAGGGCCCGCCCACTGCACGGTTCAGCGCCTCGTATTGTTCCTTGACCGTCGGCTGCAGCAGAGCGCCGAAGTCGTGGCGCAGGAACATGCCGGCATCGCGCTCGGCGCGGGTCAGCAGCGCCACGTCGAGCTGCGCCTCGACCAGCGCCGACCAGTGCAGCAGGCAGTCGGTGAGATAGTCGATGGCCTGCTGCTCGCCGTTGGCCTTCACCCCGTATTCCAGCATCTGCAGTTTGCTCGGCGGCATGCGGTAGATGCCTGCGATCATCTCGCGGTCGAACTTGCGGCTGGAGAGCAGCTCCTGGTCGGCTGCCGAGATATCGAGCGCCTTCACGTCCTCGTCGGGGTTGGTGACGATCCACCCGTCTCCGGAGGGATCGGACATCGTGCCCTTGATGCGGCGGGCGTTCCGGGTGCGCTGCTCTTCGCTCTCGTAGTTGTCGCCGAGCTTGATCACCCCTTTGGTGGTCCCGCCAGCGGCGTTACGCGCCGCGGCGCGCTGGCCCGCGAGGGCGATGCCGACGCTCTCGGCAGCGACTTGGATCGGGCTGCGCCCGGTCCAGCCGTCCTCGGCCATGTAGCGCAGGTGCACCATCGAGCGGGCCGGAACCCGACGCTGAATGCCCGCCCCGTCCTCGAACTGGTAGAAGCGCTCCAGCCCATCGCGCAGGATCGATACGTTGCCCTGCCGCACGATGTCGAGCCGGGTCAGCTCACCACCGCCATCGCGCGGCCCGTAAATGTGGCCGTTGCCCCGCAGCGCGTAGGCGTAGACCGCCGCGAAGCGCACCAGGCGCGCGGGAACACCGGGAGCGGCTTCGCCATTCAGAAGCTCCGCGACCGCATGCTGACGCACACGCACATCCTGCCCATTGGCCTGACGCTGCCAGAGCTTCAGCGGCACTTTCGACAGATCGCCCGCGATATTGTTGCAGCACGAAAAGACAGTGCCGTGATGCACTGCCGTCTCCGGTGTCACGCGAGGCAGGCCACGAACCGCCGTCGCCCCGCCAAGCGAGCCCCAGCCCACGGCGAGAAGACCTTCGTCGCTGACCGCTGTCGCCGCCGGAGCGGAAACGGGCGGCTCGACGCGCTGCGCAAGATCGGCCGGGCGGCCGCGCGAGATGTCCAGTCCGAAGAACTTCATACGATCACCACGTCCCTTGCCTTGCGTTTCTCTTCGCCGACCTCGGCGCGGCCCACGGCCATGATGGCGGCGACTGCCGGGTCGATACGCCCGGTGGCCTTCTTCTTGTTCGGCTTCACGTTCTCGGCTGCGTCCTGGTCGAGGACCACGTTTCCGACCGCCCAAGCGAGCAGCGGGTTTCCATTGTGACGCAGCCGGTGCTGGATGACCGCGCGCTCGAAGCGCTTGGTAGCCGGCGACATGCTGGCGTAGCCCTGCCCGAACTCGAGGAGCGGGAAGCGCATCTTGTCCAGCTCACCCGCAACGTACTTCATGCCCCAACGGTCATAGGCGACTTCCTGAAGATCGAAGCGCGCCCGAATCCACTTCATGCGCTCGATGACCTGGTCTTCGTCGATGACGCCGCCCCGGTGCACCTCAAGCCATCCGTCGTCGCGCCACGCGACATAGTCCCGGTTCTCCGACTGCGCCCGGGCGACGAACCCCTTTGGCCCCTCCGCGATGAACGCGAAACAGAGCATGTAGATCACGCCATCGACCGGGACCGCGACGACGATCGAGGTCAGGTCGGTGGTGCGGCTGAGGTCGAGACCGACCCACGCCTTGCGCCCGTAGAGCTGCTCGAGCGCGAAGGGCGCCTTGGCCAAACCGCCATCCCAGACATCTCGGGCGATCCAGCTTTGCGCGCCCTCGGTCCAGAGGTTGAGGTGCAGGCGCCGGAAGTTCGGCATCTTGCCCCGGATCGCCTGCGCCTCATCGTGGATGCGCCGGAAGTCCGCCTCGGTGAAGGCAACGCCGAGGTTCGGGTTCGCCATGGCCCAGGTCGCCGGGTCCGAGGGGTCGGCGTCCTCAGGCGGCTCAGCCACGAAACCGAAGAAGCTGTCGTCGCGCACGTCGCCGCGCAGCACCCGCTCGGCATAGCCCCTGATCTCACCGCAAAGGCTTGCGCGGTCAGCCCCGGCGGTGGTGATCGCCCAATCGATCGGCTGCGACCGGGCAATCATCGAGTTGGTCACCACGTCCGCCAGCTCGCGGTCTGTCCAACGGTGGACCTCGTCGCGGGCCGCGAAATGCGGGTTGATGCCGTCGGCGCTGTTGCCGTCGCGGCTGAGCGCGGCGATGTAGCCGTTCGTTCGCGGCGACTGGATCTGCGTCTTGTAGACATCGAGCAGCTGCGAGAGCGCCGAAGACCCGCGGATCATCCGCTTGATCTCGTTAAAAAGCAGCCCCGCCTGATCGCGGGTAGTCGCTGCGCAATAGCCCTGCGGCGCTCCCTCGCCGTCGAAGAGCTGGGTGTAGAGCATCGGCACCGCCGTGTCGGTGGTCTTGCCGTTCTTCTTCGCCACCTGGTGATAGGTGGAGCGGAACCGCCGCAGCCCGGTCTCGGCATGCTTCCAGCCGAAGACAGAGCCATGCCGAAACACCTGCCAGGGCTGCAGGGTCAGCGATGCGCCGGCCATCGAGCCCGTCGTGTGGCGCAGCACGCTCGCGAAGCGGATCACCATGTCCGCAGCCTTAGTATCGAAGACCAGGCCGCGATCTGCGCCGGTCTCGAGGTCAAGCAGATGCCGCTCGCACGCCATCCGGACCAGCGGCCCCGAGGCAATGTTGCCTTCGATCACGTCGAGCGCATACCGGCTTACCGGATGGTCAATCGCCTCCACGAAGCTTCTCCAGAAGATCGTTGAAGAGGTCACCCTGCGACCCCGAGCTGAGGCGCGCTTCATCCACCGGCGTCATGCCGAAGAGGGCGCCGAGCTGGCGCATATTCGCCAGCGCATCCTGCCGGGCCTGCCAGTTGGCCGTTTTCTTCTGCTGCATCCCGTTGCGGGTCTGCACCGAGTAGGTGCGCCCCTCCAACGCGATGTTACTGCTCAGCTCAATGACGTCGGCCACCGACTCGCAGTAGGCGGCGAAGATGTCCTCGAAGTGTGGCTTGAGCCGGTCGAACTTGATCAGCTCCGGCGCAAGGCGATCCCACACATCCTTGGCGGCGTCGGACATGAGATCGTGCGCCGCGGGAACCGGCTTGGGCATCTCCTCCCGCATCGGCACCACGTTCTCCATGCTCGGCTTCCGCCCTTTCATGGCTAACCTCCTAATGCCCTACCAAGTGGGCTTTTTTCTCCAAATTCACCGGCGCGGAGAGAAAGGTCTGGGCGTCGGTTTCCGCTCCCCAGCCCAGATTTTTGACCTACCCCCGGTCCCCGTGGAAAACCTCGCGGGCCGTCTTCCGGCTGTGGCATCGATGGCAGAGGGCCTGCCAGTTCGACCGATCCCAGAAGAGCGAGCGGTCGCCCTTGTGCGGCACCACGTGGTCAACGTCGGTTGCGGGCTCGACAACCCCAAGCTCGTCGCAGTCAACGCAGCACGGATGCCGCTGAAGGAAGAGCCGCGCTGCCGCCTTCCATCTCGGATCGGCGTAGAGCGCGCGGGCGGCGGCGGCGTGGGGCGTGGCCTGTGCCGCTGCCTTCTGTCCGGCCCGCTTCTCGTCTTGTTCGGCCTGATGATCAGCGCACCGCGGCTTGCCAGTGAGTGCGATTTCTTCGCAGCCGGGCGCGGCGCAGAGCTTACGCATCGCCGTGCCCGGCTGCTGCCTGAGGGAAGAGGTCCATGCCCATAGCCTAGAAACGACAAAGCCCCGCACGATGGCGGGGCTCAGGACACAATGCAGGCTGGTCAGATGTGGCGTTTGAACCCATCCTCGCCGCCCACCCTCTCCGGTATCTGTCCCGCATCGGGAGAGCACTCGGAGCATGAGGCTTGTGTCGGCAACATAGAAATCGCCGCGCTGTCCTGTCAACTCTCTTTGGAAGGCAACGCGACAAGAGTGGTTCCGGTGGTGGTCACAGAGTTCTCCCGTCCGAAGAGCTCGAAACGCACCTTGATGCCGCCGGCCGCGCAGATCTCGACCACCTCACAGTGCAGCCCCGCAAACGGACCGGCCTTGAACATTGCCCGATCACCAGCTCGCACCCGCCTCGCCGCGTCCGCCCTGCGCTTCTGTTCCCGCCTCTCATCTTCCTGACGGAGGTCACGCGCCCGCATTTCGTGCAGCGAGGCCAGACGCTTCGGTCCGAGGATGCCCCACTGTCCGTCTGACATGCAGAGTGCACCGGTGAGGAAGGGCGAGGCCAGGACGCGGTGCGGTACCGGTACGCCTCCGAAGCGCGCGAAGACATAACCCGGCAGGTATCGGCGTTCGTACTCCCGCACGCGACCGAGCACCTTTGTCCGTCGTGAGGTCACGGGGTGGAAGGCGTAGACACCGCGAGCCGCGAGCCAACCTTCGGCCTGTCCCTCCTGTTGCGGCCGGCAGAGCAGGGCATACCAAGCGCTTTCTCCCGGCTCGAAGATCGCCGTCGAGCTGCTCTCGACCGGGACCGCGTCACCGATCCGGAGGCTGAGGTAGGGGCTGACCATCGCTTGCGCACTCCACTGCTGTTCTGAAATCACGATGCTCATGCGTCACCGTCCTGCGCGGCATCGACATAGCCACGCACCTTCGCCTCGGTTTCGTCATACCAGGCGAGCCACTCCCCATCGCCGTCGAACGGCAAGAGGCCGCGCGAGATGCGATCACGCACCCGCTCGACCTTCGAGGCGTGTTCGCTGGCGCGCCGTGCCACTGCCGCCTTTTCCCGGTAGCTGGTGGGCGGGCGCTTCTTCTCGGTCCAGAACTGATACTCGGCCACCAGCCTGTTGCCCGCCAGCGCCTCGCGCCCTGCCACAGACCGGAACCAGCGCAGCACCGCAGGCAGCTCGCCGAGAGGACGCGGCTCGCGCGCCTCGGCGTATCCCTCGAAGCTCGCGAGCTCAGGCCAGAAGCACCGGGCCGAGCCCTGACCCTTCGCCCGCATGCATTGCTCCAGCACCCGTAGGCTCTCATCGCCTAGATAGCCCATGCTGTCGGCAATTGCGTCGAGCCGCTTCACCTGCTCAGACTGCTCGGTACCCTTCGGAAAGCGGAAGCCCCGCGCCTGGAGCGGTGCGATCAGCAGTCTGCGCACCCGGTCACGGTTCGTCTCGGTGGTGGTGGTCTGCTCGGTGGTCATTGCCAGCCCCTTCTCTCAGCAAATTCTGAGTTATCCACAGGCTTCACCGCTGGTGTGGTGCGGTGCAGTCTTTTCGTTTCTTTCTCGTTTCCTTTCCTTTCAGCGGGAACGGAAACGGGCCAAAAAAGGGGAACGCCCACGTCTGGACGTGGAGAAACACGGAAAATTCCGTGCTCTTTCCGTTCCGTTCTGTGATTTTTCCGGAATATTCTGTGACGGTAACAGAATATCACGGAACATCAGCACCCCCATCATCGCGACATCTCCAGCTGGAATTCATCCAATGCCTGTCGCACGAGCGGCTCCCGGCGCTGCGCGTCGGGGTAGTGCTCCTCGAGCCATGCGTTGAAGCGCTCAATGAAGCCAGGTGTGCGGACCAGCTGCCCCGCACCGATCCGCGTCTCGATCATCTCCCGAAGGTCTTTCAGGCGCTTGGCGAGACGGCGTTGGTCAGCCTCGACGAGGTTCTTCTTTCGAGACTTCAAGGCCTCAAGCGCCACTTCCTGCACGATCGGGTGGGCGTACCTGATCTCGCCATTGTCGCAGCGCACGAGGTGCCAGTTGTGGAGAGGATTGATTTCCCGCTCGCAGAGCTGACGCCACCGGTCGAGGCTGACACCTACCGTGTCCGCCAGCAGCCGCTCATCAGTCGGCAAGGTTCCGACAGGAGACTCGTCGTGAGCCTCGCAGATCAGGAGGAAGCCAAACCAGCCGACCTCAGGTTCTGCGAGCCGCCGGAAATTGCTCTTCCGCCAGCGTTTAAGGTTCCACTGGATGAAGAAGTGCGAGTCGAGCCTGTCGTCTGCCGAGATCGGATACTCCGGCAAACCATCAGTATCGACTGGCCGCAAAGCGCGCTGAATGACCATTAACCTCTCCCCGTGGAATAAGCCTGAGCCTGCAGTATCCAGAAGCCGGACATCTCAAGCTCGAGCGCATATTTCGCTGCGCCGAAGGCAGCCTCATCACCGGCCCGGCGCGCAGCGATAACCTCGCGCGCGCGGCCATGGGCCGGGCCGATCTCGTCCCCAGGCATCGCCAAAGGGTAGTCGTCGAGCGCATCGCTCAGCGTCTTGATGCTGTCTTCGCAGATCTTCATGCCGCCCTTGCGCAGGGCGAGGGAGGTTGCTGCACTCAAGAAGGAGGCACGGCTGGGCCCGTTCATGGCGCTGCCCTCCGCATCTCTTCTGCTACGAGGGGCTCGAGCATGGGAAGCAGTCGCGGGTCCTGCGGAGTCAGGGCGAAGGCGTGGCGCGCCGCCCGGATCAGCATGGCGCGCTGCGCGGTATCGGTCGGCATTTCCTCCGGCGCGGTCGCTTCGGAGAGCTCGACCTCTGGAAGCGCCCTGTTCACGGGCAACCCGTATTCCCGCCGCCAATGACCGACGACAGTGGTGGTCGCGTGGAGGCGCTCGGAGAGTTCTTGGTCGGTCAGCCCCTCGGAGTGCGCCACGCGCATCTCCGCCTCGGTGAATGCTTGCGGCCCCGGCCGACGCGCACCATCAGCAGCGCGGTTCCGGACCAGACCCAATTTGGCGCGCCGCGGCCTGATAGTCGATAGCTTCACGCCGAAGACCTCGGCCATCTGCGCATCCGTCTTTCCCGCCGCATGCAAGCGCCGCAACTCATCGTCATCGACCTTGCTCGTGCACGTGCGCGGCACTCGCGCAAGCCCGAGCTTCGTGCGTATCCTGAAGACTGTCGAACGCGCGCATCCGAGGCGGTCGGCGATCCGCTGGTCCGTGAGCCCTTCGCGCCAGAGCGCCGTCAAAGTCCTCTCAACAAGACGCCCGGCCTCGTCAGCCTTGTTGGCGCAGAACTTGTTCTCGGCCACCTCGAGGCGGCGACGGGTAGCTCCGACGAACTCGACCGTGCACCCGAGCTTGCCGGCGATCTCGCTATCGGTCATGCCATCCCGCCAGAACTCGAAGATCGATTTTTCACGGCCTGATAGACCCGCTACGCTCCCCATTACGCCGCACCCCGCCGCGAGACGATGATGCCCCTCGCCGCCAACAGCATGGCGACCGCCTCGTCGATCTCGCGAACCGCATCTTGATCCGACTTTGGGGAGGCATTCACCGCGGCATGAAGGATCGACGAAAGCGCCTCACCGTTCTCCTTGGCGACGTGGCCGCAGTGGGTAAACAGCGAGGTTACGCCGCCTCCGACCTCGACGGGCTGGAAGACACCGCCGGCCAACCCTGCAAAGTGCTGCGCTAGGGGAACCGCTGCGGCCGGGCATTCCATGCCCAGCCGATGCAGGTAGTTCACACCCAGACCGCCCGGGCGATCTTCGTTGTCCTCCATCCCGTAGGACAGGGTCGAGCCACGAATGCCGAGGAAGTCCGCCACATCCTTGTGACGCTTGCCGGTCGCCTCGACCGCCTCGCAAACCGCGTTCTGGATCGTGCCGTACGTCTGCGCTCTCATGTGAAGGGCCTCGTTTTCGTTTAGCTGGAAGGACTTGGCAACTCGGTGCAGGTTCGGGACCATGGAACGAGTGCAATGTTCAGTGAGTGGTGGCGTTCAGGTGCAGCGCGGGCAGGACCAGGGAGGAGGAAGAACCCCCGCCCGCGCTGCGGCCCGGCACGAGGGGCGCCGGGATGCAATTTTCGATGGCAGGAGCTTGAAAAGCCGCGAACCGGCGCAAATGTCTCTTGCACTGGCAAGTCATTACGAAGCCTCCTTCGAAGGCACGGACACCCAAGACGCGACCGGGACTTTTCCACCAGTTACACGCTCTATGGTCGCCGCCCTTGCCCACGAAGGCATTGCACCGTTCAGCCATCGATTGACCGTCGGCTGCGATACTCCTACGGCGTCAGCGAATGCTCGCTGCGTCATCTGACTTTGTTTAAGAAATTGAGCGAGAGTTGCCATGACGCAGATATACGCCCAGCGTATTAGTCGGTCAATCCGTCCGGCGAATAATTATCCGCACATGGGACTACCCATGCCTGAGCCCTTCTGTGACATAGCAAGCATGAAGAACCTTAAGCGCATAAGGACTGCTCGCGGACTGTCCCAGGCAAAGCTGGCAGAGCTCGCGAACGTCAAGCAGGCAACCATCTCGCGCATCGAGAGCGGAACGAACAATCCGTCTCTTGCGGTCGCCGATCAGATCGCAAAAGCCCTCAATGTCAGCACTGTCGAACTTTTCGGCATCCCCGAGCTGGAGCAGCGCTTTCTTGAAGCGTTCCGGTCAGCAAGTCCCGAACGTCGCGCCGCCCTCCTGACCCTTCTCGAAGACAACCAGGGCTAAGATCAGTCGATTCGCCCAGCTCCAGGAAGCGTAGTGCGGCCAGTAATTGCTGACCGTAGTCATTACCCATGTACTCATCCCCAGTCGCATGTTCTGCATGTGTTCTACCATAGTGACCCTAAGGTAGCTGTATTTATTTTCCAGTTTATACGCCAGACGTATTGACCAGATCATACGTCAGGCGTATCACGTCTCCCATGCCGCACCGAACAGGCCCCTCAGGCTGATCGTGAGGCAGCTATTAGGGAGACATCACAGATGGATCATTTTCAGCACCGCCTTGAACTGCTCAAGCGCGCGATCCGCGAGGGCAATCGCTCCGCGGCCTCCGCCCGCGCTGGCGATCTGGCCGACATTTTCGCGGCACCCTCTGACGACGGCAGCGGCACACCCCCGCCCGCACTTCCCAATATTCCAGCTGCTCTCATCGGGGAGAGCAGGCCATGACAGTAACCGCCCAACATGAGCCGCCTCTCCTGAGAGTTGTGCCGAATCCCCGCCGAACAATTACCTGCCACCGCTCAGAGCGAAAAGGCCCGCAAGGGGTGACCCAAGGTAATTCCATGCATTTTCATGCAGAGGTTGCAGAGAGATGAGGGTCGCCTTTCGCCCCATCCAGGCACGCCCATTCCGCCAGTACATCGTGATGCGGGATGGCCGTCGCCACACAGCCCTCGTGGACATGCCAAGCCCCGACGCGGCGCGCTTCTGCGCGATCGTGCTGGACCTCGAATTTCGCCGCGCCAAGCGGCGACCCAACCGGAGGATCAAATGAGCCATCCCAGCAATATCATCCAGATGCCCGGCCTCGGGCGCCAGCAGCGCCGCGCACAAGAGGCAGAGCTTGCCACGGCGCTGGAGCGCGCCCAGCCCGCGATCATCGCCGCCTGCGCCCGCGCCAAAGGCCTGCGCACCGCCCATCGCACCCGCCTGCTGCAGCAGGCCTTCGGGCCGCGACCGACGGGAACCGCCTGAGCCGCCGTCGGCCCCATGGCCGGCGGCATCCAGCAAGGGCCCGCAAGAGGCCCGGCGCGGAGAGAAGATGAAGCGGACGACGCCACCACTCACGGACCGCCGAATTCCCTCACAGGACCACGCCAACTGGATGCCGCCCGCCATGGGGCCGACCCACCGAATGCAGGGCATGAGGCCCGCATCCCCCGCCGCCAAGTCTATCCCGAGTGCACTCCCCCAGCACCAAGGCGGCGGGGGCATCAATTTCGCTAGGAGAACCGCCGTGATGACCAACAAGAAGCCGCCCGCCCAGATCAACCCGCCCGAGCAGCACGATCCGTTCAAGATGCGGACGCTTGAGCAAATCCTGATGCTCTTCGATGGCGGCGAATTCTTGGGCGAGGTCATGACCGGCCACCAGAAGCTCATGCAGGACCTGCTCGAGCACAACGCCCAGCACGGCTCCAAAGGCTGCAACGGCACCATGACCATCCAGCTGAACTACGCCGTAGGCAACGCGGGCGATGTCGGCATGGGCGCCACCGTCACCTTCAAAGACCCCAAGAAGCCGCCGAGCAGCGCCGCCGCGTACATCAACGATGCGGGCGAGCTGACGCTCTACAGCCCGATGATGGCGCGCATGAACCAGCCGGTTCGCGAGGCCACCAACTACGACCCCGAGACCGGCGAAGTCCGGGACATCTGACCACACCACCCACAAGGAAACGACTATGACAGAAGCTGTCACCCACACGCTGCAGAACCCTGCCGAGACCATGCGGGACATCCTGCAGGAGATCGGGCATCACGACCTGATCGAGACGCCGACCGAGATCCACCTCGGCAAGGCGCACCTGATCACCCTGCCCGACGGGCGGAAAGTCAGCGACCTTACAGACAAGCTCCGGGAGGCGGCTGGCTACCTTAAGCCGCTGCGCCGCGCTGGCACGGCCCGCCTCGACGATCTCGACAGCCTGATCGCTTGGACAAAGCGCTTCCAGGGCGAGAACTCCGTGCTCTTCGCGAAGCCGGACATGCAGAAGCCGACGCTCACCTGCATCGCAGACTATCACCTTGAAGGCCCGGCCCAGCCCATAGCACCTGCCGGCGACCCGACGGCGCGGCACTGCCATCACCGGGCGATCTACAGCTTCCCCCTTTCGGAGGAATGGAAGGACTGGATGCGCATCTCCGGCCAGCCGCTCGACAAGGACGAGATGGGCGAATTCATCGAGGCCCACGCCAAGGACATCATGGACCCGACGCCGGCTGTCCTCGGTGGCACCATCTCGGATAAGAACGAGCCCTGGGAAAACCGGCTGATCCAGACCGCCCAGAAGATCGAAGGGCGCTTTGGCCAGCTCTCGCAGCTGCTCGCCATGTCCCGCCGCTTCCAGGTGCACGAGACCAGCGACCTGACCGTGAAGACCAACCGTGACACCGGCGAATCCGAGATCCAGTTCCTCAACGAGCACAAGGGCGCGGACGGCAAGCCGCTCAATGTCCCGAACCTCATCACCATCGCGATCCCGGTTTTCCTGAATGGCGCGCCTTATCGCCTGCCGGTTCGCTTCCGCTATCGCAAGGCCGGCGCCTCGGTGAAGTTCATCCTCACCATCTACAACCCTGAGAAGGCTTTTGAAGCAGCCTTCGACGAGGCCGTCGCCACCGCGCGCGATGCGACCGGCCTGCCGATGTTCCAAGGCACCCCCGAAACCTGATCCAGCCGCCTTTGCCAGCGCCCCGACCGCCGGGGCGCTGAGATGGACGACTGTGGAGAGACGATATGACGATGACCCCAGCAGACCTTTCGCGCATGAGCAAACGCGCGCATCGCAAGTCCGCCGACCTTCCGACCCTCGCTCGCGAGCAGGAATACGAGGGTAATGGCCTGCGTGACCGGCTCAGCTCCGAGAATCTCGCCGACGCGCGCCTACCGGAGGGCTGGTGGGCAGCTCTGCTCATCGCCGCAACGCTGGTCACCGGCGGCGTGTGGGTGATCTGGAATAGCCTTGACATGCTCGCCGCCGCGATCCGCGCCGCCGCGGCCTATCTGGCGGGGTGGCTGTGATGCTCGACATCTCCGACACCCAAGCCATCGACACCGAAGACAGCCGCTCCGCCATGGGAGAGATCGACACGCTCACCGACGTGCGGGACCGAGCGCGCCAGGAAGCCAGCGACCTCAGCGAGACCCGTCTCGGCATCTTGTATGCCGCAATCGCCAGCGTGGCAGAGGACAGCATCCGCAGCCTGCGCAGGGCTGCTAAGGCGGCGGAGGCATACTGATGCGCGACACCTTCGACTTCCCCGAGCTTCCCGACCGCGCCTTCACCGGCCTGCCGCTGATCGTCGACAGCTTCGCCGGCGGCGGCGGAGCCAGCACCGGCATAGAGATGGCGCTTGGCCGCGGGCCCGACATCGCGATCAACCACAACCCGGCGGCGCTGGCGCTGCACGCGGCGAACCACTCCGAGACACTGCACCTGTCCGAAAACGTCTACCGCGTCGATCCGCTCGACCACCTCGCAGGCAAGCACATCGGCCTCATGTGGTTCAGCCCGGACTGCAAGCACTTCAGCAAGGCCAAGGGCGGCAAGCCGGTGGCGCGCAACATCCGCGATCTCGCGTGGATCATCCCCGGCTGGATCGAGCGCATCCAGAAGAGCGGTGGGCGCGTCGACGTGGTGCTGATGGAGAACGTCGAAGAGTTCGCGGGCTGGGGCCCACTGATCGAGACCGACCGCGGCCTGATGCCGTGCCCGGCGCGCAAAGGCGAGACCTTCGCCGCATGGTGCAAGGCGATCCGCAAGCTCGGCGGGAAGATCGAGCGCCGCGAGCTGCGCGCCTGCGACTACGGCGCCCCGACGATCCGCAAGCGGCTGTTCGTCTGCATCCGGTTTGACGGCCAGCGCATCGTATGGCCAGCGCCCACGCATGGCGCGCCGGACTCGGACGAGGTTAAGTCGGGCAAGCTGCAGCCGTGGCGCACCGCGGCGGAATGCATCGACTGGTCGCTGCCCTGCCCGAGCATCTTCGACAGCAAGGCCGAGATCAAGGAGAAGCACGGGCTGCGCGCCGTGCGGCCGCTGGCGAACAATACCCTCGCCCGGGTGGCCAAGGGGCTGCGCCGCTATGTGCTCGACGCCGAGCGTCCCTTCCTGGTCAATCTAACCCACGGCGCGCGCACCGAGGATCTCGACGATCCCCTGCGCACCGTGACCGGCGCGAACCGCGGCGAGAAGGCCCTTGTTACCCCGTCGCTGGTGAGCATCGCCCACGGCGACAGCGGCGGCCGCCGGGAATACCCGCTGACCGAGCCGCATGGCGTGGTGACCGCGGGCGGCATTTCGCATGCCGTGGTCGCGCCCGCGCTCGCCACCTACTACGGGCACGGCGAAGGCCGCGGCACTCGCGCTGCCACGCTTGGCGAGCCCCTTCGGACTGTGACCTGCGAAAACCGGCACGCGCTCATCGCCCCTTCCATCGCCAAGTTCATGACCGGCGCGACGGGAAGCGACATCGCGGCACCGCTGCCCACGGTCACCGCCAACAGCTACCTCAAGCGCCCGGGCGGCGCGGCACCGCTCGGCATCCTCGCACCACTGCTGGCCAGCTTGAAGGGCACCACGCGCCGCATGGGCCCCGTGGCGCAGCCTCACCCCACCGTCTGCGCCGCGGGCAATCACAGCGCCGTCGTGGCGCCGGTGCTGACCTATGCGCAGCAGGGCGGCCGCTGCCGGTCGATCGAGGATCCGCATCACACGATCTGCGCGAGCAAGAAGGACCAGAACAGCGTAATCGCCGCGACCATGGTGCATGTCGGGAACGGCGAGCGGAAAGGCCAGGCGCCTCGCGCGCTCGACATCACCGCGCCGCTGAACACCGTCGTCGCCGGCGGTGTGAAGCAATACCCGGTCGCGGCTTACCTCGCCCAGCAGAACAACGACCTGCGGGGCGTGCACCCGGGCCGTCCCGCCAGCGAGCCGATCTCGACCGTCACGAGTTCCGGCAGCCATCAGACACCTGTCGCCGCATGGCTGGCCAAATACTACGGCACCGGCGACGGCGCCCCGGCACATGGGCCGATGCACACGGTCACCACCAAAGACCGCATGGGCCCGATGCAGGCCGAGGTAGCCGCCCCGCCCTTCGACGAGGCGCACGCGCCGCGGGCCCGCCAAGTGGCCGAGCTGCTGCGCGCGCACGGGCTCTGGGATGACCGCGAGTTCGTCACCCTCGAGATCGGCGGCACGTCCTTCGTCATCGTTGACGTGGGCATGCGGATGCTCACCCCGCGCGAGCTCTTCAACGCGCAGGGCTTCCCCTCCGACTACGTGATCGAGGGCGTCTGGCGCGAGGAAGGAGGCGAATGGGAGTTCGAGGCCTTCCCGAAGGACGTGCAGGTTTCCTGCGTCGGGAATAGCGTCTGCCCGCCACTGGCCGAGGAGCTGGTGCGGGCGAACTGCGCGCACCTGGTCGAAGCTCGGGAGGTTGCCGCATGAGTGGCGTCGCCCACCAAATGCCCCGGATTGGGGGGACATTTTCCAAACCGGGGCAACTGGTAATACAAAAGTTCTGTCTTCAAAAGTTTGCCCTTCCTCTCAGAACCGGGGAAATTCCGGCTATCTGCACCAAGAGGTCTTCGGGCTCGTCAGTCCACTCACGGACCTCGTTCACGCTGCGTCACTTTCTTGCCTCAGTCGAGAGGGCTCATCCCCAGATTGCTAAGATTCCTGTGGATAACAACCGCCGGAAAATCCGCTCTCTAGATGTCGTGGGAGTGGCAGCATGACCGTCTACGTCGACGACATGTACCGCACCGAGATGGGCCGCTTCCGGCACATGAAGATGAGCCACATGATCGCGGACAGCACCGACGAGCTGCTCGACATGGCTGACCGGATCGGCCTGAATCGGAAATGGCTGCAGATGGCCGGCACCGCTGACGAGCACTTCGACATCGGCATGGGACTGCGCGCCAAGGCGGTCGCGGCCGGTGCGGTCGAGGTCAGCATGCGCGAGCTCGCGATGAAGTGCCAGGCGCGGAGGTCACCACCATGACCGACCTCCTAACCGCCTTCGTCATCATCTGCGCCGCGATCCGCCCGGGCCACATGCTGATGAGGCTCCCCGCCGCCAGAGCGCGCCGCCGGCGCATCCAGCAGTTCTATCAGTCCAGCTAAGCCACTTGCCAACATAGCAAGGCGGACGCGGCCACACGAAGCATCTGAAGAAGAGCAAGCGACCGACCAAAGAGCCCTCTCCCACAGCTGCCTTGAAGTCGGGGAAGCGGGCCGCGTCCAAGTCAATGAACAGAACGAGCGCGGATATGTTCCCGCGCCTCAAGAAACCGGAGGCACCATGTTTGCAGGCATAGAGATCATCGCCGTAAAGCCCGGGACCGAGATCGAGCACGAGGGCGAAAAGCTCACCGTGACCGAGACCAACGCCGTGCAGCTCGGGAGCCGCTTGTACATGACCGAGGTGCACGTAACCGCACTGAAGGCGCACGCAACGGTGAAACCCGCAAACTCAGGAGATGCCGCATGACACTCGCTCGTGACTTCGCGCCGCGATTGATGCCGGCCGCGCAGGCCGCGCATTACATCGGCGTGTCGCTCTCGAAGCTGCGCGACCTGCCCATTCCCCGTAAGGTGCTGGACGGAAAACGCCTCTATGACCGCATGGACCTTGACTCGTATGCGGACGGCCTCGCTACAGAGGGAGAGGTTGAGAATGGAGGCTGGTGAGATGCGCCTGAAATACCCAGGACTGGTGCCGCGACGGAAGAACGGAAAGATCGTGGCATGGCGCGTCCGCGTCGAGGGTGATCCCAATCAGAAGATCACGCTTCCGTTCGGGCCGGAGAACCCGGACTTCCACGCGCACTACCGCTCCGCCCGCGCTGGCGTGAAGCTCGCCTCCCCCGAAGACGTGTCGCCCGAGCGCGGGACGATGGGCTGGCTGATGAAGGCCTACCTCGACCACCTCGAACGACAGGTGAAAGCTGGCCAGGCGTCTCCGCTCACCCTAAAGGAGCGCAAGAACCTTGCCGCCTTCGTCCTCGGCCAGGAGAGCGAGCAGAGGAATTCCCGCGGGCGCGAGTATCGCAGCCTTCCCCTGACGATCCCGGCCGCCGAGCTCGAGGCCTTCAAGGACCGTATGGGCGCTACCCCCGGAAAGGCGCGCAACGTCTGGAAGCTGCTGACCGCCACCTACGACTTCGGCATGTCGCCGGCTCGCGGCTACTGCTCGGTCAACCCGGCCCGCGCCGTCGCGAAGCCGGCCTACAAGAGCCAGGGCGGCGCCACGCCATGGACGATCAAGGATCTCGAAAAGTTTCGAGAGACGCACGTGCCGGGCACGTCTGCGCACCTCGCACTGACGCTTTTCATGTTCACTGCATGCAGGATCAGCGACGCGGTGTGGATCGGTAGGGACCAGGAGGAACGACACGGGGGCGCCATGTGGCTTGCCTGGCAGCCGAACAAGAAGGGGTCCCGCTTCGTACGCCTGCCCATCCTAGCGCCGCTGGAGCGCGCCATCAGAGTGCAGAAGGTCGTCGGGCCGTCCTACCTCCTGACAGCGCACGGCAAGCCATTCGCGAGCCCTGAGGCGCTCAGGAACCGGATGAAAAAGTGGGTGATCGAGGCGGGACTCCCAGAGGATCGATCGTCGCACGGGATTCGGAAGGCTGCAGGGCATCTTCTCGCGCTCCACGGCGCGACCCAATACGAGATCATGGCAGTGCACGGACACGCGAACGCAGCGACCTCGCAGGTCTACACAGAGACCGTCGAGCGCATGCGACTCGGCGAAATGGCGGTGTCGAAATTGGCCGGTATGGAGTGGTGAAGGGGACAACGAAATGACAACGCAGCCCGGAAAACTTGAGGCAAAGAAAAGTCGTAACCTATACAAAGTTGGTCTGCTGGTAACGGTTGGCTACTTCGCACTGCTGATACTCACAATCGCAGCTCTTAGCCATCTCGGCTGGTTTGAATGGAAGAAGATCAGCTTGAACGAGGTCGGCGATTTCTTGGCGGGCGCCTTCAGTCCCGTCGCGTTCTTCTGGCTTATTTTGGGGTTCCTTCAACAAGGCCACGAGCTTCAGCTTCAAGTAGCAGAAATGGCGAACTCGGTCTCCCAGCAGAAGGAGATGGTCGATGTGTCTCGTGCAGTTCTGGAACACGAACGCACACAGGCCGAACACCGGCAACTCACTGAGATGAAGCGCTTACAGCCGAACTTGCATATCCGCATCGCCAGCAAATCTGGGCTCTCACTTGATGCTGGCAAGCTGGGCCCCGAAAATCGGCCCTATAAGTACAGCCTAACAACGAAGAACGCTGGTGCCCGCGTTCTGGATGTTGAATTTGAATTGCTCCCAGTTCCTCAGACGATGCACAACACCCAGTACTCGTTGATTGAGTCCGGAGCAGAAATTCAACTGGAGTTCACCTGCATCGGACGGGACGCCCCGCTTCCTTCAGACCTAATTGTTCGATGCAAGAACGACATCGGCCATCTCTATCTTCTTACGTACCATGTGGTCCGCAGAGGTCATTTTGATTTAAAGGCGATGGAATTGCTGAGTTACGACCCCCAAGATTTAGATAGAACAGCCGATCGCGGAAATCAGAACGCACAGAACTCGCCAATGTGAAGGATCGGGTTGAAGCTCGGCTAGCTGACGACTAGCCGAAGTGGACCATGACTGATCTCAAACAGAGATCGGATTGATTTTTACTTTAAAATCAGTAACATAATTTTATTATTCAAGTCCTGCCGGGCCTACCAGATCACCCAAAATCCTTCGTCAGGACGCCTAAGGCGACCCTTTCCTCGCATCGCCCTGACCTCGTGAAGGCCCCCGCCCAAGCGGTGCAAGCCAAGCAAGCCGTCCGGCCTCGGCGGCCGCACGACGTTAATCTTTTTCAGCACTGCACGCTCAACCGCGACCATTACGCGGACAACGCGGGTACTCGTACTGCTCTAATCAACAATCCCTGACCATCGCGGCGAATTTGACCCATTTGCGCCACAGTTCAATCACAGTTTTTCCCCGTCCCTCATCTAGTGATTGGTTAACCAAGATCGCCAAGGCCGGCTCCTGCGGCAGCTTATGGCGTCGAGCAGTTTACGTGAGTGAGAAAGGGTACCCCATGCCGGATCGTCTCGACCGTCACCCAAAGATGAACACCTCTTTTCTCGGGATCCTCGGCGTTGTTCTGATCACGGCGACCGCCGCGGCGATCTTCGGCGTGCGCTGGCAGGCGCAGGAATACCAAGTGCAGTTGCAGCGCGAGTTGGGCCTGCGCGGTGCCCAGGCACTGGCGCAGACCTTCAACAAGGCCATCAGCCGGGAATGGGACTCGCTGCGCGCCGTCGCCTCCCGCACCGCCTATGCCGAGCCTGCCGAGATGCAGGATTTTGCCAATGCGGTGGTGCGCGCCGGCGGACAGATTGCCTGGGTGGGCTTTGCCTCCCCCGACGGGGTGATCATCGCGGGCTCGCGCGGCGAACGCATGGGCGAAGACGTCTCACAGCGGAACTGGTTCCGCGCCGGTTTCAGCGGCGAGACCGTCGGCACGGCCTATACCAAGAACGAGGGCACCAACGAGGAGATCAGCCTCATCAACCTGTCGATGCCGGTGAAGGACAGCTTCGGCAACACGCAGGCTGTGGCGGTCTACAGCGTGCGCATTTCCTGGGTCGCCGACTACATGGCCGAGGCGGCGCAAGAGCTCGAACTCAGCGCGCTCATCCGCGACCGCAAGGGGCAGACGCTGGTTGACACGCGGCCCGAGGCCGGCAGTGACCTACCCGCCCGCGTCGAGGGGTTGATCCTTGCCGGCCGGCCCGATGCCGACCGCACGCGGCTGCATCGCAGCGACGCCGGGCACCTCTATGCGGTGCTGCCCAATTTCACGCTCAACTCCATGCCGGGCTTCGGCTGGACGCTGATCGTCGATGTCCGCGAAGACAGTTTCGGGGCGGCCTTCCCGCAATTCGTGAAGAACGTCAACATGATCCTCGCCGCGGTCGGGATCAGCGTGCTTGCCGCAACGCTGGTGCTCTTCCACTACCTCACCCGGCCCTTCCAGCGTCTCATCCGCGCCGCGACGGCGCTGGCGGACGGCCAGATGGTCTACCCGCGAGAAGAACAGAGCACCCGCGAGAGCATGCTCCTGTCGGCGGTGCTGGCGCGCCTGCAGACGCAGATTCAGTCGCTGCGCGCCAAGCCCTAGGCCCGGCGCACAACAAGGCTTGGGATCAGGCGCAGCGTTCGGTCGCTGCGCCTTTTTCCTGTCCGAGCACCTCGGCGGCGATCTCGAAGCTGCGCAGGCGCGCGGCAGGATCGTGGATCATGCCGGTGAGGATCAGCTCGTCCGGCTGGTAGCGCGCGATCAGCGCCTCGAGCTCCTCGCCGACCTTGTCACGATCACCCGCGGCCGAGACGCTCAACGCCGAGTTCGCCGCCGCAAGGAAGCGCGGGTCGGTCTGCGCCGAGATGTCGCCCACCGGCCGCGGCAGCCGCCCCGGGCGCCCGGTGCGCAGGTTGATGAAGGCCTGCTGCTGCGAGCTCTTCAGCCGGATCGCCTCTTCGGTGGTCTGCGCCGCCCAGACGTTGGCGGCCAGCATGAAGCGCGGCTCTCGGGTGATGCCGGGCTGGAAACGCGTCCGGTAGACCTCGATGGCCTGTTCGAGCGCATCGGGGGCAAAATGCGAGGCGAAGGCATAGGGCAGCCCGAGATGCGCGGCGAGCTGCGCGCCGTAGAGCGAGGAGCCCAGCATCCAGACCGGCACATGGGTGCCCTCGCCCGGCACGGCGATCACCGACTGGGTCTCGTCGGCTTCCTGGAAATAGCCCAAGAGCTCGATCACGTCCTCGGGGAAGCGGTCCGCGGCGGTGCTCATGTTGCGGCGGAGCGCCATGGCGGTCACCTGATCCGAGCCCGGCGCACGGCCAAGGCCCAAATCGATCCGCCCCGGGAAGAGCGTTTCGAGCGTCCCGAACTGCTCAGCGATCACCAGCGGCGCGTGGTTGGGCAGCATGATGCCGCCCGCGCCGACGCGGATGGTCTTGGTCGCCGCAGCCACCTGCCCGATCACCACCGCCGTCGCCGCCGAGGCGATGCCGCGCATGTTGTGGTGCTCGGCGAGCCAGTAGCGCTGATAGCCCCAGTCTTCGGCGTGGCGCGCAAGGGTGATCGTATTGGCCAGTGCCTGCGCCGGGGTGCTGCCCTCGGGCACCGGCGAGAGATCGAGAAGGCTGAAGGGAATGCGGGTCATGCGGCACCTCTAGGTCGTGTTGGTGCCAGATATAGGAGCCGCCTCCCCGCAGGGTCACCCTGCGCAGACGCACAAAGGAGCGCCTCCCCTGTGCGCCTGCACAAAGACGACGCTCTGCGCCCGCGCAAGTTTGGTCAGCGCGCGGCCATGCGGATCGCCCCGTCGAGACGGATCACCTCGCCGTTCAGCATCGGGTTCTCGACGATATGCTGCACCAGCGCCGCGTATTCCGACGGGCTGCCGAGCCGCGCCGGGAAGGGCACCTGCTGGCCGAGGCTGTCCTGCACCTCCTGCGGCAACCCCTGCATCATCGGCGTCAGGAATAGCCCCGGCGCGATGGCGCAGACACGGATTCCCAGCGCGGCCAGATCGCGCGCCATCGGCAGGGTCATCCCCACCACGCCGCCCTTCGAGGCCGCATAGGCCACCTGCCCCACCTGCCCCTCATAGGCCGCGACCGAGGCCGTGTTGACGATCACGCCGCGATTGCCATCGGTATCCAGAGGCGCGTTCTTGGCCATCAGCGCCGCCGCCTGCGACGCGAGGTTGAACGTTCCGGTGAGGTTGATGGCGATGGCCTTGGCGAAGAGCGCCGGGTCATGCGGCTCCCCGCGCGACACGGTCTTGGCGCCCGGCGCGATGCCCGCGCAGCTCACCGCCACGTGCAGCGCGCCCTCGGCCTCCATCACCCCGGCCAGCGCGGCGGCTATGCTTTCGGGGTTGGTCACATCGGCCTCGATGAACCGCCCGCCGATCTCCTGCGCCGTGACCGGGCCGCGCTCGGCGTCCCTGTCGAGCAGCGTGACCTTAGCGCCAAGGCCTGCCAGCCGCGCCGCCGTCGCAGCCCCGAGGCCCGAGGCACCGCCCGATACCACGGCCACGGTTGTTGCACCGATCTGCATAAAACTCCTCCCGATTTATCCTCGGGGCGGAGTTGAACCGCAGCGACCACGCCGCGTCCAGCGCAGCGGCACGGAACGTTGCGTCAGGGCAGTCTCAGACCGGAGGCCTGCGCTCCGCCGCGTCGAGCACCGGCGTGCCGAGCGCACCGTAGAGGATCATCACAACCGCCCGGCTCGGCGCCTCGCGCAGCGCCTCGCCCAGATCCGCCACAGTCGAGGAGACCATCCGCTGACCCTCCTTGCTGACGTTCTCGGCCATCAGCGCCGGCGTCTCCGGCGGCATGCCGGCGGCGATCAGGCGCTCGGCCAGCTTCGAGAAGGTACGCCGCCCCATGTAGAGGCAGGTCACCGCCTCGGGATCGGCGAGCGCTGCCATGTTCATCTCTTCGGGCAATGCGCCGGTCACGTCATGGCCGGTGACAAACTGCAACCGGCGCGCTGTGAGCCTGCGAGTCAGCGGCATCGCGGCCGCCGCAGCCGCGGCCGAAGCCGAGGTCACACCCGGCACCACCTCGAAGGGCAGCCCCGCCTCGGTCACCGCGGCGATCTCTTCCTCGAGCCGCCCGAAAATGCCCGCATCTCCGGATTTCAGCCGCACCACGTGCTGGCCCGCCAGCGCGTGCTGCACCAGAAGCGCGCTGACGAATTCCTGTTTTGGCGAAGGGCAGCCTGCGCGCTTGCCGACGGCCACCATCTCGGTGCCCTCGGCGCAAAGATCGAGGATCGGTCCCGAGGCAAGGTCGTCGTAGAGCACCGCATCCGCCTTCTGAAGGCACTTCAGCGCCCGCACGGTCAGCAGGTCGGGATCCCCGGGACCCGAGGAGACGAAACTGACAAAACCGGGCATGGGGCCTCCGTATGCGGCGTAAGCGGTGCGCCCCGTGCTACGCCGCCGGAGGAAGCGGTGCAAGACGTCCCTGTTGCGCCGGCAGCCGGCCCCCGCCAAAGGAAAACGCCCCACACCTTTCGGCACGGGGCGTCGAAATTTCAAGCTGTGTCAGGAGATCACAGGCGCGAGGCCACGTTTTCCCAGTTCACCAGGTTGTCGAGGAAGTTCGCCAGGTACGCCGGGCGCTTGTTGCGGAAGTCGATGTAGTAGGAGTGCTCCCACACGTCGCAGCCCAGAAGCGCGGTCTGGCCGAAGCAGAGCGGGTTCACGCCGTTCTCGGTCTTGGTGATCTTGAGACCACCGTCGGTGTCCTTGACGAGCCAGGCCCAGCCCGAACCGAACTGGCCGGCGCCTGCTGCCGAAAACTCTTCCTTGAACTTGTCGAAGGTGCCGAAGGACTCGGTGATCGCCTTCTCGAGCTCGCCCGGCATGGCGTTCTCGCCCGGGCCCATCATTTCCCAGAACTGGCTGTGGTTCCAGTGCTGCGAGGCGTTGTTGAAGATGCCGCTCTGGGCAACCGCGCCGGCCTCATAGGTGCCTTTGACGATCTCTTCCAGCGACTTGTCGGCCCATTCGGTGCCCTCGACCAGCTTGTTCAGCGTGGTGACATAGGCGTTGTGGTGCAGGTCGTGGTGATACTCCAGCGTTTCCTTGGACATGCCCTTGGACGCGAGCGCATCGTGAGCATAGGGAAGATCGGGAAGTTCGAAGGACATATGCGTTTCCTTTCGCCTGTCGGTGAGATTGCCATTATTCCTAGACCTGCCATCGGCGAGGTCAAGCGAAGTATGGTGTACCATTGCACTCAGGGCTGTGCGGACAGCTCTTCGAGCGGCTGCGCCTCGCATCGGCCATCTGCCTGAAACACCGAATCAAATCCCGCCGGGATGGCGGTGACCGTGGCCCTGCCGCTCGCCTTGTCGATGCTGGCGCGATAAAGCATCTTTCGAGTCTGCTGCGCGTTCACGCCGACGGGGTAACTCCAGGTAAAGCTGATCCGATCGGCGGTCTCGGAGGCGCGCTTGCCAAGCACCGGCAACCCGGCGTTGTGAAAGAGCGCGATGGGATCCGAGATCACCACGCGCCCCGTTTCGGGATCATGGGCGATGAACAGGATCGGCGGCACCCAGCGCTGGCTGTAGGGCACGTCGAGTTGGCACAGGTAGCCCACGGACTGCTTGGAGACCAGTTGGCCCGCTATGGGTTCCTCGACCGCCAGCAAGAGCCGCTCCGGCACCGAGTCCGCCGCCACCGACGCCGCCGGAAGCGCAAGGCCCAGGCAGAGGGCAACGGACCGCGCAAATACTCTCATCCGTTCGCCCCTTCCTGAAACGTCGCCGTGGCCGACGCTACGGGTGCCGGGCTCCGGGTGCAATGCGGGGCGGCTCAGAAATATTCGAATTCAGGCGCATTTCGCGCCGCGCCGCTCAGCAGCCGGAAGGCGTAGTCTGCCACGGACCGGAAGCAGAAGACCTCAGCCTGCTCGGCCGAGAGCACGTGGATCGCAGCCGCGACCTGGGCGATGCGGGTGCGGCGGAGGCTTCCGACGGGCAATGCCGAGGGCGAGACGTCGGCGGGCGTCAGTCGCGCCAGCGCCTCGCGCATCTGCGGACCCTCGATCCGAAGCCGCACCCGCATGTCCGACACGTCCTGCACCAGTGCGAACACGGTCTGCCGGTCGAGCTCGGCCTGAAGCTGCGGCGCGGCGCTGCGCGCGTCGCCATAGGGCATGAGCAGCAAAAGCTCGTCCGGCGACATCCACAGCAGCCCGCGGGTGTCGCTGCCGCTGGATTGCCAGACGCCCGGAATCCGGCAGCCCGCCAGCGCCTCGACCGGCGCGGTGAAGGCGGGATCGGAAAGGTCGCCACGCAGGGCGATCATCCCCGTCGGCCCCTCTTCGCGCACTGTCAGCGCACCTTGGGAGACCGCGCCCATCAACGGGCTCATCGGCTCAAGACTGGATTCAGGCATCGTTTCTTGCCCCCTCGGGATCGTAGAAGACCGGATCGACGATCGTGGCCTTCAAGGTCGTCTTCGCCTCGTCGGCCGCGTCGTAGTCGTCGGTGGTGAAGGTGAGCTCCTCGCCCATCCGCTGCGGCCCGTCGAGCACCAGCGCCATGGCGATGCCCCGACCCAGAGTGGGCGAGAAGTAGGAGGAGGTCACCCGCCCCTGCGTGTTGCGCTGACCGTTGGCGTTCTTGCCCGGCGCGAGAGCGAGCGCGCCGGTTGGCAGCACGCCGCCGTCGGGCGTCTCGAGGCCGACCAGCTTCCAGCGCTTCGGATCGGCCATGTGCACCCGCTCCTGCGCGCGCTTGCCGAGGAAGTCGTCCTTCTTCTTCGAAAGCGCCCAGCCGAGGTTCAGATCCTGCGGGATCACCGTGCCATCGGTCTCGTCGCCGATCATGATGAAGCCCTTCTCGGCCCGCATCACGTGAAGCGCCTCGGTGCCATAGGGAGTCACATCCCATTCCGCGCCCAGTTCGAGCAGCCTTCCCCAGAAGGCGCGGCCCAGATGGGCGGGCACCGCGACCTCGTAGCTCAGCTCTCCCGAGAAGGAGATGCGGTAGACCCGCGCCGGAAACCCGCCGAGCGTGCCTTCGGCGAAGGTCATGAAGGGCAGCGCTTCTTTCGAGACGTCCATCCCGCCGAGCTTTTCCAGAAGCCGGCGCGCCTCGGGGCCGACCACCGCGACCTGCGCGTATTGCTCGGTCACGTTAGCGGTGTAAACTCGCCAGTCAAACCATTCACATTGCAGCCAATCTTCCATGTGAGCATGAATCCGGTCGGCCCCGCCCGTGGTGGTGTGGCAGAGCCATGTGTCCTCGGCGAGCCGCACGACGACGCCGTCGTCCATCAGGAAGCCGTTTTCACTGCACATCAGCCCGTAGCGGCACTTCCCGATCGGCAAGGTGCTCATCATGTTGGTGTAGAGCATGTCGAGGAACCTGCCTGCGTCCGGCCCTTTCACCACGATCTTGCCCAGCGTCGAGGCGTCGAGCAGGCCAAGGCTCTGGCGGGTGGCGAGGATCTCGCGGTTCACCGCCATCTCGGTGGTCTCGCCGGGACGGCGATAGCAATAGGGTCTGCGCCAGTGACCCACGGGCTCCCATTGGGCACCATTGGCGTCGTGCCAGGCATCCATCGGTGTGCGGCGCAGGGGCTGGAACAGCTCGCCCCGCGCCTCGCCGGTGATCGCGCCAAAAGAGATCGGCGTGTAGGGCGGCCTGAAGGTGGTGGTGCCGACCTGTGGAATCGCCTCACCCAATGTCTCAGAAAGCACCGCAAGACCATTGATATTGCTGAGCTTACCCTGATCCGTTGCCATACCCAGAGTGGTGTAGCGCTTGGCGTGTTCGACGCTTTCGTAGCCCTCGCGGGCGGCAAGCTGGAGGTCCGAAACCTTCACATCATTCTGGTAATCCAGAAAGGCCTTCATCCGCAGGTCGGGCGTCGCCTTTGCGGGCACGATCCAGAGCGGCATGAGCGCTGCCTCCGGTTCAGACTCTCCGACCGGTGCCCCTATTTGGCCAACCTCACACCCAACCTTAAGAGCGACGTTTTTCCCTGCCTTTACGGCATCTTCAAGCACGTTCCTCAGAGGAAACTCGCCATTGGTCGAGCCCGCCACGACGACCATGGGCGAGCCATCGGCGCCGGTGGGCGCGCGCTCGGGATCGGGACGGAAGAAAGCCCCCGGCTCGTCCCAGCGAAGCTTGCCGCCGCAATGGGACCAAAGATGCACCACCGGCGACCAGCCGCCCGACATGGCCACCGCGTCGCAGGGGATGTCCTCGAGCACGTTGCCCATCCCGTCCGCAAGGCAGCTGTGCACCGTTCGCACCCGCTTGCCGCCGCTGACCTTGGCGATGGCACGCCCGGGATCGACGCGGATGCCGATCTCGCGCACCCGCTCCATCAGCTTGCCGCCGCCCATGGGCCGTGCATCGAGCACGCGAACCACCTCGACACCCGCCTCGTGGAGCACCAGGGCCGTGCGGTAGCCATCGTCGTTGTTGGTCAGCAGAACGACCCGCTGGCCGGGCGTCACGCCGTAGTTGACCACGTAATCGCGCATCGCCGAGGCCAGCATCACCCCCGGCACGTCGTTGCCGGCAAAGCTGAGCGGACGCTCGATGGCACCGGTGGCGGCGACGATCTGCTTTGCCCGGATCCGCCAGAGCCGGTGACGCGGCCCGATGGTGCCCGGCGCGTGGTCGGTCAGCCGCTCGTAGCCAAGCACGTAACCGTGGTCCTGCACCGCCGCGCCCATGCAGCGCACAACGCGGCGCAGGTTCGGCAGCGCGTCGAGTTCCGCCAATGTCTGCGCGATCCAGGCTTCGGGCGTCATGCCGTCGATCGTGCCGCCATCCACGGGCGCCCGCCCGCCCCAATGCGCGGACTGCTCGATCAGCAGAACCTGCGCACCGCTCTCGGCCGCCACTTTCGCCGCCAGCAGCCCGGCCACCCCGCCGCCGACCACCAGCACATCGACATGGGCATGGAAATGCTCGTAGCTGTCGGAATCGCGGCTCTCCGGGTGCGGTGCCTTGCCAAGCCCCGCCGCACGGCGAATGAACGGCTCGTAGAGGTGCTTCCAGAAGGCGCGCGGCCAAAGGAAGGTCTTGTAGTAGAAGCCCGCCGGCAGAAAACGCGACAAGGCCGCGTTCACCGCGCCCACGTCCTGCTCGAGGCTCGGCCAGCGGTTCTGGCTTTCAGCGGTGAGCCCGTCGAAGAGCTCGGTGGTGGTCGCGCGCTGGTTCGGCTCGAAGCGCGGTCCCCCGCCGAGCCCGACCAGCGCGTTCGGCTCCTCCGCGCCCGAGGCGATCACCCCGCGCGGGCGGTGGTACTTGAAGCTGCGCCCCACCAGAAGGTGGTCATTGGCGATCAGCGCCGAGGCGAGCGTGTCGCCGGGATGGCCGCTCATCGCAACGCCGTCGAAGGTGAAACGGATCTTGCGGGAGCGGTCGAGAAAACGGCCGCCCTTGGCCAGACGGGTGCTCATCTGCTGGACCTCGTGCGGGTGTGCCCGGTGTCACATCCCTTTGAGAGGGAGGGCGCGGGCGTATTTTGAAAGAGAAGAAGGCTCATGCGGGCAGCTGCCAGCCGGGGTGGCGAGCCCGAATCCGGGCGAGCACCTCCTCGGGCGGCTCGGGGAGCCGCGCAGCATAGGTGCCGTAGACCTCCATGGTTACGCTGTCGCGCGCCGCGAGGAACCACTTGCCGCAGCCATAGGCGTGGCGCCAGCGTTCCAGCACCGGCCCCTTCGCCGCGTGGCGAGCGAACAGGTAGCCCTCCAGTTCCGCATCGCTGCTGCCCGGGCCGAAACGCTTCAGATGCGCTTCGCCGCCCGGGGCAAGCTCGATCTCCGCAGCCTCGAGGCCGCAACAGGGACAGGTGAGGATCAGCATGCGGCCTCTCCATTTCGATTTCGACAGGGTGTGGTCGCGACACCTTGTGCCGCGAGAGCTGGGCACGCAAAAGGCCCGGCCGCGAAAACGGGGCCGGGCCTTCCAAGGGTGTGCGGCGTCACGCCCCGAGGGGCGCGGCGCGGATCAGTTGCCGCCGGTCTGTTCGGCAGCGCCATCCGTGGCCGGAGCAGCCTCGGGAGCAGCCTCGGGCGCGGCTTCCGGAGCGGTCTCGACGGGGGCAGCCTGCTCTGCCGGGGCAGTCTCGACGGGAGCTGCGGTGCCGGAAGACGCGGTACCGTCCTCGATCGTGACGTTGACGTCATCGGCGGGTGCGGTCGTGGTCGCGGCGTCATCGCCCCCGAACATGGCCCAGGCGAGCACAGCCAGCACGACAACGACGATGCCGAGGATGAAGGCCATCCCGGCGCCTGCGCCGCTCTTGGTCGTGGTCGTCGTGGTCGTTGTGGTGTGGTCGTGCACCGGGCGCGGCTCGGGGCGGGGTGTGCGGGTATTGCGCGTATCTGTGGTGTAATCGGACATGGCTCTTCTCCAGTGCATTTCGTGACTGGAAGTGGAACGTCCATGCCGCGTGGCCCGTTCCCGCGCCCCCGGGGCATGCTCAGTTTTCCGCCTATCGATGAGGCAGAGCCCCCTGCGGCCCGCCTCAATTCCCGGCGTGGCGCCGCTTTACACGTGGAATTCACCGCCCGGTGGTCGCCTATCCCTGTTTGGAGCCGGAACGGCCCTATCCTTGCGAAACGGCGGAGATCCCCCGGCGCCGCGTCGCGGGCGGCTCCCGCAGGCAACAAGACGACCCCCGAGCAAGAGGAGGCCCCATGAGCAGACTTCTGACAACGACCCTGACCAGCAATCGCGGACGGCGATACCCGGTGGAGCTGTTCACCCGCGACACCGAGCTGGCGGAGGAAGGCGCGGTCTACATGCTGTTGCGGCTGCCCGAGGGGCGCGCCGTGCAGGCGCAGATCCTCTATGTCGGCGAGACCTGCGCGCTCGGCGCGCGGCTCGCGCGGGACAAGCTTCCGGGCGGGCCCTGGGCGCGGGCCGACGAGCTGGGCTTCGATGCCATCGGCGCGGTGGCGCTGTCGCGGCCCGAGGATCGACAGGCCGTGGCGCAGGAGTTCATCCAGAGCTGGCGCCCGCCCTGCAACGACGGGCACGGCGCACAGGGCGGACACGCCGGCCTCATGGAACTCGCCGGCCCGCTGCCGGTCACCTTGCCGCGCAGCACGCCCGGGCACTGAGCCCGGCGCGGCAGCGGCCCTCGCGCGGGCGCTCAATGCGCCACCCCGGCCGCGACGCTCTCGTCGATGAACCGCCCCTCGCGGAAGCGCTCGAGGCCGAACTCGGAGGTCAGTGGTGAATATCCCTTGGCCATCAACTCGGCGAAGCCCCAGCCCGAGCCGGGGATCGCCTTGAACCCACCGGTGCCCCAGCCGCAGTTGAGATAGCAGTTCTCGAGCGGCGTCTTCGACAGGATCGGCGAGCGGTCGCCGGTCACATCGACAATGCCGCCCCATTGCCGCAGCATCTTGAGGCGGCTGATCATCGGGAAGGTCTCGGTCAGCGCCCGCACGGTCTCCTCGATGTGCTGGAAGGAGCCGCGCTGGGTGTAGTTGACGAAGCCGTCTGTGCCGCCGCCGATCACCATCTCGCCCTTGTCGGACTGGCTCATGTAGCCATGCACGGTGTTGGCCATGACCACCACGTCCATGCAGGGCTTGATCGGCTCGCTGACCAGAGCCTGCAGTGCCACCGACTCGATGGGCAGTCGAAAGCCGGCCTTCTCGGCCATGACACCCGAGTGCCCCGCCACCACGATACCGAGCTTGTCGCAGTCTATCTCGCCCTTGGTCGTGGTCACCCCCTGCACCTTGCCGCCCTCGGAGCGCACCGCGGTGACCTCGCAGTTCTGCACGATGTCCATGCCCATGTCCGAGCAGGCCCGGGCGTAGCCCCAGGCCACGGCGTCGTGCCTTGCGGTGCCGCCGCGCGCCTGCCACAGCGCGCCCAGCACCGGGTAGCGCGGCCCGTCGACGTTCATGATCGGGCAGAGCCGCTTGACCTCGCGCGGGCCGATCATCTCGGTCTCGATCCCCTGCAGCCGGTTCGCGTGCACCGTGCGCTGATAGCCGCGCAGCTCGTGCTCGGTCTGCGCCAGCATCATCACGCCGCGCGGGCTGAACATGACGTTGTAGTTGAGCTCCTGGCTCAGCCCCTCGTAGAGCGCGCGCGCCTTCTCGTAGATCGCTGCCGAGGGATCCTGCAGGTAGTTCGAGCGGATGATCGTGGTGTTGCGCCCGGTGTTGCCGCCGCCGAGCCAGCCCTTCTCGAGGATGGCCACATCGGTGATGCCGAAATTCTTGCCGAGGTAGTAGGCGGTGGCGAGCCCGTGGCCACCCGCCCCGACGATCACCACCTGGTAGCGCCGCTTGGGGTCCGGCTTGCGCCAGGCGCGACCCCAGCCGGTGTGGTATCGCATGGCCTCGCGGGCAATGGCAAAAACCGAATAGCGTTTCATGATCGTCGAATCCGCCCCTGTTGTCCCTTCGGGTTCCCCGATACCTGCACGAGCCGAGGCCATCTGCAACCACCCGGGCGCCAACACCCTGCCCGATCGGCAGGAAACGGACGCGCCCCGGCGCATCCGTTTCCCCCAGCCCAGGAGTCACAGCCCCGAGAGCGGCCCAAATGCCGCGGCCCTTGCCTCTTTTTTCCCGCGCGCCGCCCGGCTACACAATGGCAAGAACGGGAGAGTTTTAATGACCACATTCTGGATCGTGACCGCGCTGGCGGTTCTGGCTGTCTCGGCACCGTTGCTGCTGGCGCTGCTGCGCGGCCAGGCCGAGATCGCCGGGGCCGAGGCGTTCGACCTCAAGGTCTACCGCGACCAGCTCTCCGAGATCGACCGCGACCGCGCCCGCGGCACCATCGGCGAGGCCGAGGCCGAGCGGCTGCGCACCGAGGTCTCGCGCCGCATCCTGGCCGCCGACAGCCGCGCGCATCAGCCCGCCCCTGGCGGCCGTGGCACCGGGATCGCCCGCTCCGGCCCGCGCCGCATCGCCGCCGGTCTCGTGCTGCTCGCGCTGCTCGGCGGCAGCTACGCGCTCTACCTGCAGCTCGGCGCGCCGGGCTACGGCGATCTGTCGCTCGGCACCCGCATCGAGGCCGCCGAGAAGCTGCGCGCCAGCCGTCCCTCCCAGGCCGAGGCCGAGGCCTCCGCAGCCAGCCCGCCGCCCGAGGACGCCCCCGAGGAATACACCCAGCTTGTCACCCGCCTGCGCGAGGCCGTCGCCGCGCGGCCGGACGATCTGCAGGGTCAGGCGCTGCTCGCCCGCTCCGAGGCGGCGCTTGGCAATTACCCGGCGGCCCATGCGGCGCAGCGCAGGGTGATCGAGCTGCGCGGCGAAGAGGCCAGCGCCTCCGACTACGCCGATTTGGCCGACATGCTCGTGCTGGCCGCCGGCGGTTACGTTTCGCCCGAGGCCGAGACCGTGCTCGACGAGGTGATGCAGCGCGATCCGCACAACGGCGTCGCGCGCTACTACGGCGGTCTGATGATGGCCCAGACCGGGCGCCCGGACAGCGCCTTCCGCATCTGGGACACGCTGCTGCGGGACAGCCCGCCCGACGCACCCTGGGTGCCCGCAATTGCCGCACAGATCCCCGAGCTGGCGCTCCGCACCGGGATCAATGACTACGCTTTGCCCGATGTCGCCAGCGCGGCGCTCCGGGGAGAGACCCCGCCCGCCCTGCCCGGCCCCAGCGCCGGGGACGTGCAGGCCGCCTCCGAAATGTCCGAAGCCGACCGCCAGGCGATGATCGAGGGTATGGTCGACTCGCTCTCCGAGCGCCTCGCCAGCCAGGGCGGAAGCCCCGAGGAATGGGCCCGGCTGCTGACCGCGCTTGGCGTGCTCGGCCAGACCGACCGCGCCGCGGCGATCTGGACCGAGGCCCAGCAGGTCTTTGCCACCCGCCCCGAGGCCCTCGACACCGTCCGCGCCGGCGCCGCCCGCGCCGGTCTTGCCACCGAGTGACGCGCCCGGCGCGCGCGCCCTTTCTTCCAGGGGGTAATGTCCCGGGGCGCTCCCTTCCCTCGGACCCACGCCTGAGGTAGGGACAGCGCAGCACCCCAGAGGACCTCGCCGATGATCCACGAAGACATCTCCGACTTCGCCGCCGCCCTGCCGCCGATGCAGGCCATCGCAGGGCTCGACCTCGGCACCAAGACCATCGGCGTGGCGCTCTCGGACCGGCTGCTCTCGGTGGCGACGCCGACCGAGACGATCAAGCGCAAGAAGTTCACCCTCGATGCCGAGGCGCTGCTGAAGATCGTCACGAGTCGCGAGATCGGCGGGATCATCCTCGGGCTGCCGCGCAACATGGACGGCTCCGAGGGGCCGCGCGCGCAATCCACCCGCGCCTTCGCGCGCAACCTGTCGAACCTCTGGGACGGGCCGATCGGCTTCTGGGACGAGCGGCTTTCCACAGTCGCTGCCGAGCGCGCGCTGCTCGAGGCCGACACGTCGCGCAAGAAACGCGCCGAGCTGATCGACCACGTGGCCGCGAGCTTCATCCTTCAGGGCGCGCTCGACCGGCTTCGGCACCTGCGGACCGGCTGATGGGCGGGCCTGTCGAAACGCCCTGCGTGAACATCTGCGTGGTGCACCGCGAGAGCGGGCTCTGCACCGGCTGCCTGCGCACGCTGGACGAGATCGCCGGCTGGGCGGGCTACACCCCGGAAGAACGCCGCGCCATCATGCAGGAGTTGCCCGAGCGAAAGGCGCTGCTCCGCCAGCGCCGCGGCGGCCGGGTGGGTCGGCTCAAACGCGAAAGCTGAGGCGGCTCAGGCCGCCTCGCGCATCCGCCCCAGCGCCTCGTCCAGCACCTCTGTGCCGGCACCCTCGCGCGAGGCTTTCTCCGACAGCACCTGCCGCCATTTCCGCGCCCCTGGGCGACCTGCGAAAAGCCCGAGCATGTGCCGCGTGACCTGATGCAGCCGCCCGCCGTCGGCAATGTGACGCTCGATGTAGGGCACCATCGCGGCGACAGCCGCGTCGGGCGAGACGGTCTCGCGCGCGCTGCCGTAGATCCGCGCGTCCGCCTCCGCCAGCACGTCCCAGGGGGTATGGTAGGCCGAGCGGCCGATCATCACCCCGTCGAGCCCACGCGCCAGATGCGCCTCGGCCTCCTCGAGGCTCTGCACGCCGCCGTTGATCGACAGGTGCAACTGAGGGAAGGCCGCCTTCATCGCGTGCACGAGCTCGTAGTCGAGCGGCGGGATATCGCGGTTCTCCTTGGGGCTCAGCCCCTGCAGCCAGGCCTTGCGGGCGTGGATGGTCACCCTCTCGCAACCTGCCGCGGCGATCTTCTCAAGAAAGTCCGGCAGAACCTCGCGCGGCTCCTGCTCGTCGACACCGATGCGGCATTTCACCGTCACCTCGACGTCGACGGCGGCGCGCATCGCGGCGACGCAGTCGGCCACCAGTTCGGGGTGCTTCATCAGCACCGCTCCGAAGGTGCCCGATTGCACCCGGTCCGAGGGGCAGCCGCAATTGAGGTTGATCTCGTCATACCCCGCCTCGGCCCCCAGCTTTGCCGCCTGCGCCAGCTCGACCGGATCCGAGCCCCCGAGCTGAAGCGCCACTGGATGCTCCGAAGGGTCGAACTTGAGCAGGTGCAGCGCGCCGCCACGCACCAGCGCCGGCGAGGTGACCATCTCTGTATAGAGCAGCGTTTGGCCCGACAGAATGCGGTGCAGGTAGCGGCAGTGCCGATCAGTCCAGTCCATCATCGGGGCCACGCTCAGGCGGGCAGCCGCGTGAAGGGTCGATTTCTCAGGGGTCGTCACGTCGGGCCTCCGGCAGCCTTGGGCTCATGCAATCATACCGCCAGAACGCTCCGGCGTCGCAAGCGGCGCTCCTACATCCTGGCGCAGAAAAATGGAACCCCAAAGGCCGCCGCCGGGTCAGCCGAGGTTTGACAGGTCGAGCGCGTCGCTGTCCTTCAGCGTCTTCAGCACGAAGTCCGAGCGCACCTGCGCGATGTCAGGGCGCAGCAGCAGCCGCTCGTGCAGGAAGTTCGAGAAGCTCTCGAGATCGCTTGCCCGCACGTGCAGCACGTAGTCGGCGTCACCCGAGACCGAAAAGGCCGCCTGGATCTCGGGTTGGCGTTCGATCCAGGCCGAGAAGTCCATGTCGGCGGTCTTGGCATGCGTGCGCAAGTTCACCCGCACCACGACGCGGATTCCGAGCCCGAGCTTTCCGGCGTTGAGCCGGGCACGGTACCCCTCGATCACCCCGGCGGACTCGAGCGCGGCGCGACGGCGCGAGCATTGCGAGGCCGAGAGATGCACACGCTCGGAGAGCTGCGCATTGGTGAGCGCCCCGTCCTTTTGCAGCGCGTCGAGGATCAGGCGGTCGTAGCGGTCGAGCGGCATGGTAGGTTACCTCGCGCAGGTTTCGACTTAATGATGCACGTTTCACGCATGTAGCACCACTTCATGCGCATCATAACGCATATCTTCGTCTTGCACTGCATGCAATTGCACACCTCTTGCAGCACCTTCGCGCTATCATGCGCCCATGACAAACGGGAGTGAGAAGATGTTCGACGCCGGCCCCACCCATGTGCATCAGGCCATCGCGCAAGCGGTACATGACCATGGGATCGACACGATGTTCGGCCTGATGGGCGACGCCAACCTCTTCATCGCCGATCATTTCGCGCGTGGCTGCGGCGGGCGTTTCGTGCCTGCGGCGCATGAGGGAAGCTCGGTGCTGATGGCGCTGGCCTACGCGCATGTCGCCGGCAAGGTGGGCGTCGCCACGGTCACTCATGGCCCTGCCCTGACCAATTGCGTGACCGCGCTGACCGAGGGTGCGCGTGGCCAGATCCCGATGGTGCTGCTGGCGGGCGACACGCCGGTCGCCAACCCGCGCCACCTGCAGGGCATCGACCAACGCGCCGTCGTGCTCTCGACCGGCGCCGGCTTCGAGCAGATGCGCTCGCCCGAGCTGGCGGTGCGCGATGTCGCGCGCGCTTTCTACCGCGCCAAGGTCGAGCGTCGTCCCATCGTGCTCAACATGCCCGCCGAGTTCATGTGGCAGGAAGCCCCCTATGAGCCCTACGTGCTCAGCGTTTTCGAGACCCGCAGCTTCGTGCCCGAAGGCGAGGCGCTTGACGAGGCGATCGGCATGATCGCCAGCGCGCGGCGGCCGATGATCCTCGCCGGAGCCGGGGCGTATGACGCCCGCGAACAGATCATCCGCCTCGCCGACCGGCTCGAGGCGCCGCTTGCCACCACGCTCAAGGCCAAGGGGCTGTTCCGCGGCCACCCGCATGACATCGACATCTTCGGCACGCTGAGCACCCCTGCTGCCTATGACGTCATCGGCAAGTCCGACTGCATCATCAGCTTCGGCGCGTCGCTGCACGAGTTCACCACCGACCGCGGCAAGCTGCTGGCGGGCAAGCGGCTGGTGCAGATCGACAGCGACCGCAGCGCCATCGGCCGAACCCTGCACCCCGACGCCGCGCTGATCGCCGACGCGGGGCTCACCGCCGACAATTTCGTGCATTGGCTCGACGAGGCCGAGATACCCGGCAGCCGCTTTACCGCCGAGCTGAACGGCGAGGAGTTGCGCCGCCATCCGCCCGCGCGCGTCAACAAGACCCCCGAGGCCAGCGTCAACTACGTGGCGGCGCTCGAGCGGCTGGAAGAGGCCCTGCCCAAGGACCGCATTCTCGTCACCGACGGCGGTCGCTTCATGACCGAGGTCTGGTGCCGCATCTCGGCCCCCGATCCGCGCAGCTTCGTGGTCACCGCCAACTTCGGCTCCATCGGGCTCGGCCTGCAGGAGGCAATCGGCGCCGCTGTGGCGGCGCCCGACCGGCCGGTGGTGCTCTTCTCCGGCGACGGGGGGTTCATGATGGGCGGTCTTGGCGAGTTCAACACCGCGGTGCGGCTCAAGCAGGACATGGTGGTGATCCTGTGCAACGACAGCGCCTATGGCGCCGAACACATCCAGTTCATCGACCGCAAGATGGACCCGGGCCTCACACAGTTCGACTGGCCCTGCTTTGCCGAGGTGGCAACCTCGCTCGGCGGCAAGGGCATCCTCGTGCGCTCGGACGACGAGCTGCAGGCCGCCATCGACGCCATCGAGACCCGCGATCGCCCTCTTCTGATCGAGCTGCGCCTCGATCCGAACGACGTCCCGCGCATGCGCATCTGATCCGAACCGGTCAGGCAGCGTCGCAGTCCGGCGGGACGCTGCCCCCACTGTTGCCGGGCGCAACTTCCTCACGCCCGGCCACTGCATGAGCCGCGCGGCTGCTGCGCAAGCAGCCACCGGACCCGCCGTGGCAACACCCTGCCCCCACAGCAAAACGATTCAACTCTGCCGTATTTTCAGGCAGCACCTGCTGCAACGCAGAAACACCCCGGCGCGGAATTCTGCGGCAAGTCTGTTTCGAAACCCACGATGTCGCATCCAGCCCTCAGAATCGTCGCGGGCACGATATTCCTTGCCGTAGATCGCCCGATCCGGCCCGACTTTCGCGACGCGATTTCAGCGCGCAGACGGGCCGGCTCGGCGGGACGCACCACCGTGGAGGAAAGGCCGGACGCCGGCCGCTTCTCCGCATGAGACCCGCACGGGCCCTGCGCCCGGCCTACGGAGTTCGGCCATGACTGCTGACGCCACGACCCTCGACCTGCTGAGCCGCCGCAAGCCCGGCCACGCCCTCGAACAGGCCTTCTACACCGATCCCGGCATCTACGCGCAGGATCTCGAGCAGATCTGGTACCGCGAATGGCTCTTCGCCACGCCCGTGGTGGCGCTGCCGAAGACCGGCAGCTACGTGACACAGAAGGTCGGCCCCTATCGCGTGGTGATCGTGCGCGGGCCGGACGGCTCGGTGCGCGCCTTCCACAACACCTGCCGCCATCGCGGCTCGGTGATCTGCAAGGCCGCCTCGGGTCAGGTCGCCAAGCTGGTCTGCCCGTATCACCAGTGGACCTACGAGCTTGACGGCCGCCTGCTCTGGGCGCGCGACATGGGCAGCGATTTCGACGCCTCGGCGCATGGTCTGAAACCGGTGCATTGCCGCGAGGTCGCCGGCCTCGTGTACATCTGCCTTGCCGACGAGGCGCCCGATTTCGACACCTTCGCCAAGATGGCCGAGCCCTACCTCGCCGTGCACGACCTCAGCGAGGCCAAGGTGGCGCATCAGTCCACCATCATCGAGAACGGCAACTGGAAGCTCGTCTGGGAGAACAACCGCGAGTGCTACCACTGCGCCGGCAACCACCCGTCGCTCTGCCGCACCTATCCCGAGGATCCCACGATCACCGGAGTCTCCGCCGACGGCACCTTCCCGCCCAAGGTCGAGGCGCATTTCAACCGGCTCGAGGCTGCAGGCGCCCCGTCGCGCTTCCGGTTGTCCGAGGACGGCCAGTATCGCCTCGCGCGGATGCCGCTGCTCGATGGCGCCGAGAGCTACACGATGAACGGCAAGATCGCGGTGCAGAAGCGCCTTGGCCGGGTCCCCTTCCTCGATGCCGGTACGCTGCTCAAGTATCACTACCCGACCACCTGGAACCACTTCCTGTCGGATCATTCGATCACTTTCCGCGTGACCCCGATCAGCCCGACCGAGACCGAGGTGCAGACCACCTGGCTCGTGCACAAGGACGCGGTCGAGGGCGTGGATTACGATCTGGAAAACCTCATCACCGTCTGGGAACACACCAACGACGAGGACCGCACCGTGGTCGAGGACAACCAGCAGGGCATCAACTCGCCCGCCTATGAGCCCGGCCCCTATTCGGCCAGCCACGAGGACGGGGTGAACCAGTTTGTCGACTGGTATTGCACCACGCTCGGCAAGCGTCTCGCCCCCACACGAATGGCCGCAGAATAATGGCGGCGGACAGCTCCCTGCTTTCTGCCGCCGTGCGCTACTGGAACGATGCCGAGATGCTCGAATGCGTCTCGGTCATCCCCGAGGCGCCGAACGTCTGCACCTTCTGCTTCGTGGCCCCTTCGGGTGCGCTGTTTTCCTACCTGCCCGGCCAGTTCGTCACGCTCGAACTGCCGGTGCCGGGCGGGCCGCTCTACCGGACCTACACGATCTCCTCCTCGCCGTCGCGGCCGCTGTCGATCACCGTGACGGTAAAGGCGCAGCCCAATTCCATCGGCACGCGCTGGATGCTCGACAACCTGCGCCCCGGGATGCGGATCAAGGCGCTCGGACCGGCGGGGCATTTCACCTCGCACCATCACCCGGCGGCGAAGTTCCTGTTCATCTCGGCGGGCTCGGGCATCACTCCGATGATGTCGATGGTCACCTATATGTACGACCTCGGGCGTATTCCCGACGTGGTCTTCGTGAACTGCGCCAAGCGCCCCTCTGACATCGTGTTCCGCGAGCGGCTCGAGCATATCGCCAGCCGCATTGACGGCATCGAGCTGCGCTGGGTGGTGGAGGAAGGCGACCGCTTCCAGCCCTGGACCGGCTACAAGGGGATGTTCAACCAGCTCATGCTGGGCCTGACCGCGCCCGACTACCTCGAGCGCGAGGTCTTCTGCTGCGGTCCCGAGCCCTTCATGCAGGCGGTGCGCGACGCGCTGGCCGGCCTCGGGTTCGACATGGACCACTACCACCAGGAGAGCTTCCAGCCCTCGCTGGAGGAGGAAGACCGCGATGCGACCGAGGGCGACGTCGTGCCCGAGGACGCGAAGGCCGAGGTCAGCTTCGCGACCTCCGGTGTCGTCCAGACCTGCAAGGAAACCGACACCATCCTCGCCACCGCGCGTGCGGCCGGGCTCAACATTCCCTCGGGGTGCACCTTCGGCGTCTGCGGGACCTGCAAGATCAAGAAGACCTCGGGCCAGGTGCACATGGTGCACAACGGCGGCATCACCGAGGACGACATCGCCGACGGCTACGTGCTGGCCTGCTGTTCGCACCCCATCGGCAAGGTCGAAGTCGAGGCCTGACGGGCTGCTTCGGACGCAAATTGCAAGGCCGCCGCGAGAGATCGCGGCGGCCTTTCGCGTCACTGTCGGGGGGATGAACCGTGCCGCCTCAAGGCGAGGCCGCCGGGTGAGCGCCTGCCCGCCCGGCGCACGCCCGGCCTTTACTCGGCGGCCACGACAGCCACACCGCCCGGCACGTAGTTGAGGATCGGCGCAAGCCAGCGCTCGGCCTCCGCCACCGGCATGCCCTTGCGCGCCGCGTAATCCTCGACCTGATCGCGCTCGACCTTGGCGACGCCGAAGTAGTAGCTCTCCGGGTGTCCGATATAGAGCCCCGACACCGACGAGCCCGGCCACATGGCGTAGCTCTCGGTCAGTTCGACGCCGGTGGCATTGGTCGCGTCCAGCAGATCGAACAGCGTGGTCTTCTCGGTGTGGTCGGGCTGCGCGGGATAGCCCGGCGCGGGGCGGATACCGGCGTATTTCTCGGCGATCAGCTCCTCGGGGGTGCAGGCCTCGTCTGGCGCGTAGCCCCAGAGCTCGCGGCGCACCATCTCGTGCATGCGCTCGGCAAACGCCTCGGCGAACCGGTCGGCCAGTGCCTTCACGAGGATCGACGAATAGTCGTCGTTCTCGGCCTCGAACTCCTTGGCGATGCGCTCTTCCTCGATGCCCGCCGTCACCACGAAGCCGCCGAGATAGTCCGGCGTGCCCTCGGGCGCCACGAAATCCGACATCGCCACGTTGGGCCGGTCACCGCGCTTGGCGGTCTGCTGGCGCAGGGTGAAGAAGGTCGCAAGCTCTTCGGCGCGGCTCTCGTCCTTGTAGAGGCGGATGTCATCGCCCACGGCGTTTGCGGGCCAGAAGCCGACCACGGCGCGCGGGTTGAACCATTTCTCTTCGATGATCTTCTTCAGCATCGCCTGCGCGTCGGCAAACAGCGCCCGCGCCGCCTCGCCCTGCTTCTCGTCGTCGAGGATCTTCGGGTAGACGCCCTTCATCTCCCAGGTCTGGAAGAACGGCGTCCAGTCGATGTAGCGCGCCAGCTCGGCAAGGTCCCAGTCGTCGAACGCCTTGGTGCCGAGGAAGCTCGGCGCGTGCTGCGGCGTGAACTCGAGCTTCAGCGCATTGGCGCGGGCGGCCTCCAGCGGCAGGCGCTTCTTGGCCAGCTCGGCGCGCGCGTGCTTCTCGGCGACATCGGCGTATTCGCTCTGCACGT
Organism: Salipiger sp. PrR007; assembly: GCF_010499845.1. Taxonomy (NCBI): domain Bacteria; kingdom Pseudomonadati; phylum Pseudomonadota; class Alphaproteobacteria; order Rhodobacterales; family Roseobacteraceae; genus Salipiger; species Salipiger sp. PrR007. The sequence continues at coordinate 49,496 of NZ_JAAGOZ010000009.1, forward strand.
TGGCGACATAGGCGGGCTTTTGCACCGGCGAGAGCAGCGACGAGACCACGCCCACCGCGCGCGAGGCGTCGTTGACGTGCACCGCCTGACCGGCACCGTAGCGCGGGTGGATCTTCACCGCCGTATGCACCCGGCTGGTGGTCGCGCCGCCGATCAGCAGCGGGATGTCGAAGCCCTGCCGCTCCATTTCCGAGGCCACATGCACCATCTCGTCGAGCGACGGGGTGATGAGTCCCGAAAGACCGATCACGTCGACGTTCCGCTCGCGTGCCGTGGCGAGGATCTTCTCGGCCGGGACCATGACGCCAAGGTCGATGATCTCGTAGTTGTTGCAGGCCAGCACGACGCCGACGATGTTCTTGCCGATGTCGTGCACGTCGCCCTTCACCGTGGCCATCAACACCTTGCCGGCGCTCTCGCGGCCATCGCCGCCGCTCAGGCGCTTTTCCTCTTCCATGTAGGGCAGCAGCACGGCCACAGCCTGCTTCATCACGCGGGCCGATTTCACCACCTGCGGCAGGAACATCTTGCCCGCGCCAAAGAGATCGCCGACCACGTTCATCCCGGCCATGAGCGGCCCCTCGATGACGTGCAGCGGGCGCTCGGCGGCCTGCCGGGCTTCCTCGGTGTCGGCGTCGATGAACTCGGTGATGCCGTTGACCAGCGCGTGCTCGAGGCGTTTTTCGACCGGCAGCTCGCGCCAGCTCATGTCCTTTTCACGGCCCTTGGCGCCGCCCTGCCCGCGGTATTCCTCGGCCAGCTCCAGCATGTTCTCGGTCGCCGTGCCGCCGTTGGCGGGCGTGCGGTTCAGCACCACATCCTCGCAGGCCTCGCGCAGCCTGGCGTCGATCTGGTCGTAGACCGCCAGCTGGCCGGCGTTGACGATGCCCATGTCCATACCGTTCTGGATGGCATGATAGAGGAACACCGCATGCATCGCCTCGCGCACCGGCTCGTTGCCCCGGAACGAGAACGACAGGTTCGATACGCCGCCAGAGATATGGACGTGTGGGCAGGTCTCGGTGATGCGGCGGGTGGCCTCGATGAAATCGACGCCGTAGTTGTCATGCTCCTCGATGCCGGTGGCGACGGCAAAGACGTTGGGATCGAAGATGATGTCCTCGGGCGGGAAGCCCACTTCTTCGGTGAGGATCTTGTAGGCGCGCTGGCAGATCTCGACCTTGCGGTCCTCGGTGTCGGCTTGGCCGGTCTCGTCAAAGGCCATGACCACCACGGCCGCCCCATAGGCGCGGCAGAGACGCGCCTGATGCAGGAAGCTCTCCTCGCCTTCCTTCAGCGAGATCGAGTTGACGATGGACTTGCCCTGCACGCACTGCAGGCCCGCCTCGATCACCTCCCATTTGGAGCTGTCGATCATGATCGGCACGCGGGCGATGTCGGGCTCGGCGGCGATGAGGTTGAGGAACTCGATCATCGCCTGTTTGGAGTCGATGAGCCCCTCGTCCATGTTGATGTCGATCACCTGCGCGCCGTTCTCGACTTGGTTCAGCGCAACCTCGAGCGCGGTGGCGTAATCGCCATTGGTGATGAGCTTGCGGAACTTGGCCGAGCCGGTGACATTGGTCCGCTCGCCGACGTTGACGAAGGGGATCGTGTCGGTGAGCGTGAAGGGCTCCAGCCCCGAAAGGCGCATCTGCGGGATATGCTCGGGGATCGCGCGCGGCTTGTAGTCCGCCACGGCCTTCGCGATGGCGCGAATGTGCTCGAAGGTCGAGCCGCAGCAGCCGCCGACGATGTTCACCAGCCCGTCGCGGGCAAAGCCGGCGACCTGCTCGGCCATCTGCTCGGGCGTCTCGTCATATTCGCCCATCTCGTTGGGCAGGCCGGCGTTGGGATAGGCGCAGATCAGCGTGTCGGCGACCGACGAGAGCTCTGCAAGGTGCGGGCGCATGGCATTGGCCCCGAGCGCGCAGTTCAGACCGATGGTCAGCGGCTCGGCATGGCGCACCGAGTGCCAGAAGGCGGTCGGCGTCTGGCCCGACAGTGTCCGGCCCGAAAGGTCGGTGATCGTGCCCGAGATCATCACCGGCAGCCGCTCGCCGCGCTCCGCGAAGACCTCCTCGCAGGCGAAGATCGCGGCCTTGGCGTTCAGCGTGTCGAAGATCGTCTCGATCAGCAGGATGTCGACGCCGCCGTCGATGAGCGCCCGCGCCTGCTGGGCATAGGCCTCGCGCAGCTGATCGAAGGTCACCGCGCGGTAGCCGGGGTTGTTCACGTCGGGGCTGATCGAGGCGGTACGGTTGGTCGGTCCGAGCGCGCCGGCGACGAAGCGCGCGCGGCCGTCCTCGGCCTCGGCCCGGTCCATGGCCTTGCGCGCCAGCCGCGCGCCCTCGAAGTTCAGGTCATAGACCGCCGCCTGCATGTCGTAATCGGCCTGCGCGATGGTGGTCGACGAGAAGGTGTTGGTCTCGGCGATATCGGCGCCCGCCATGGCGTATTGAAAGTGGATCTCCTCGATCGCGTCGGGGCGCGTCAGGTTCAGCAGGTCGTTGTTGCCCTGCTGCGGCTTGTCGCTCGAATGCGGCAGGTGGCAGGTGCAGGCCCCGCCGCCGCAGCCCTGGAAATCCCCCTCCGAGAGGCCGAGCTTCTGGATCTGCGTGCCCATGGCCCCGTCGAGGATCAGGATGCGCTCGCGCGCGGCGGCCTCGAGACGGTCGAAGACCGCAGAGCGGGTCGGAAGGGAAGCAGACATGACGGACTCCGGGCGTGGGGCAAGCATTGGTTGCGCCGTCTCTAGCGATCCGGGCCTCTGAGGGCCATCTCATAATAATCATCGTTATCATGAAACCGGCTCAAGAAGTGGCACATCGCCGACCGGGGGGTGTGCCTCTGCAACGCAAAGGGGCGGACCCAACGGCCCGCCCCTTCCTTGTCTCATGCCTGCCCGATCAGTTCGGGATCAGGTCCGGCACGATTGTCACGATGCCCGGTGCGAACCACAGCAGCGCAAGCCCCGCCACCTGGATCAGCACGAAGGGGATGACCCCACGGTAGATGTGCCCAGTGGTCACCGAGGCCGGGGCCACGCCGCGCAGGTAGAACAGCGCGAAGCCAAAAGGCGGCGTGAGGAACGAGGTCTGCAGGTTGACCGCGATCATGATGGTCACCCACTTCGGATCGAAGCTGCCGCCGTAGATCACCGGGCCGACGATCGGCACCACGATGTAGATGATCTCGAGGAAGTCGAGCACGAAGCCGAGGATGAACAGCACCAACATGACGATCAGGAAGACCTTGTGCTCGTCATCGAAGCTTTTCAGGAAGCTCTGGATGTAGTGCTCGCCGCCGAAGGAGATCACCACCAGGTTCAGCAGCTGCGAGGCCACGAGGATGGTGAAGACCATTGAGGTCACCTTCGCCGTCTCGCGCACCGCCGGGGTCAGCACCCCTGCCTTGAAGAGCACCCAGCAGGCGAACAGCAGCCCGAAAAGCGCATAGAGATACGCCGCCTGCGCCACCAAGAAGGCGATCCAGGTTTCGTAATTGGCGCCCTCGGTGCCGACCCGCAGGTCGAAGTTCATCCCGATGAGGAGCATGATCGCAACCGCGAAGGTCGACATCAGGATGATCTTGGGCGAGCGGCCGTCCTCGTTCAGCTTGCGGTAGGCCGCGAGCATGATCGCACCGGCCGCACCGAGCGCCGCGGCGGGCGTCGGGTTGGTGATGCCGCCGAGGATCGAGCCCAGCACCGCGACGATCAGCACCAGCGGCGGGAAGACCACGCGGATGAGATCGTTCTTCGCCAGCATTGCCGCCGCCTTGCCTGCGGCCCAGAAGGAGATCGCCCAAGGGATCAGCATCATCAGCACCGTCGCCAGCGGCGAGGTGTTGGGATGGATGAAGAGCACATCCACCAGCAGGCCGAGCACGATCCCGCCCGCACCGATGAGCAGCGGCCTGGGATCAGAAGACGGCGAGACCGCCCGCGCCCAGGCCAGCACGATGCCGAGGATCACCGCGATCACCGCGAGGCCGGTGCCGATGGGGGCGGCATTGGCGATCTTGGCAGCGCGCGCCGCGTCGATCTCCTCGGGGCTGAGACGGTGCGATTGCTCCACGCCGCCGGCCTCGTCGATGGCCTGCTGCTCGGCAACCGCCGTGTCCCAGGCCTCCTGGCCGTGCAGGTCGATCATCGCCGCCTGGCACTCGGGGCCGACGTTGGTGCGCAGCGAGGCCATCTGGCCGCTGTCGGAGTAGCTGTCGATCCGCGTCGACTGCGAGCCCACCACGCCCATCTGACCGAGCACGATGGTGCCGACGATCAGCAGCGCCGGAACGCCGAGGTACCAGGTGAAGGCCTCACCGCGGGTCACCGGCTCGCCGCCGCCGCCTTCGATCTGCACCGGAGGCGCGGACTGCGGGCGGAACATGGCAAAGCCAAAGGCATAAAGCGCGTAGAGCACCGCCAGCAGAATGCCCGGCAGCAGCGCCGCCTGGAAAAGCGTGCCCACGGAAACCACCGCCGGCTCGCCCAGCAGGGTCAGCGCGTCGGTGCAGCCCGCAAGCTGCGCGCGGTCTTCCTGTGCCGTGGCGTAGAGGTCCCCGGCGAGCGTGCCCAGCAGAACGATGACAATCGACGGCGGGATGATCTGGCCGAGCGTGCCCGAGGCGGCGATGACACCCGTCGCCAGCTCGGGCGAGTAGTTGTTGCGCAGCATGGTCGGCAGCGCCAGCAGGCCCATGGTCACCACGGTTGCGCCGACGATGCCGGTGGAGGCCGCGAGGAACGCGCCGACGACCACGATCGACACCGCAAGGCCGCCCGGCAGCGGTCCGAAGACGCGCGCCATGGTGGTCAGCAGGTCGTTGGCGATCTTCGAGCGTTCCAGCACGATGCCCATCATCACGAACATCAGCACCGCGAGCAGCGTCTCGATGGACTGGCCCGCGATGACCCGCTCGTTGATGCGGTTGACGATGAACGAAACGTTGCGGTCGAGCGCCACTTCCCAGCCACGGTCGAAGACTGGCATCGCGTAGCGTGGCAGGTCCGGGTAGCGGAAGATGGATATGGCATCCTCGCGCACGCCGCTTGCAACCAGCGTCCGATAAGCCTCGGAGCCGGTGTCGATGGCCTGGTGCACGAGCAGGCCGGCGCTGTCGAGCGCCGCGATGATGAAGAAGGAGATCACCCCCGCCCCGCCGATGGCAAAGGCCACCGGGAAGCCGGAAAGGATCGCCGAGAAAAGCGTGAGAAAGACGATGATCAGGCCGATCTCGACGCCATCGAGTCCGAATAGCATTTACCTATGTCCCTCTCAGAATTCCGCGTGGTCGTAGGCTTCTTCGCCTGCCTCGACCCGGTCGTGATCGTGATATTTGCCTTCGCTCTCCGGGCCTTCCTTCCATTCGAGGTAGGAGCGCCAGAAGAAGACGACCCCCTGCAGGAAGATGAAGCCGCACATCAGCACGATCAGGATCTTGAACAGGAAGTAGGCGGAAAAGCCGTTGGGGCTGAAGCCGATGGTCTCGACGTTCCAGCGCAGCGCGCGCGCCTTCATGACCAGCCGCTCTAGGCCTTCCGAGGCCGAGGGCTTGGGCACGATCAGGTGGCGCCACAGGAAGTACCAAGAATAGAGCCAGACCAGCACCGCCATCGGCATCATGAAGAACAGGCTGCCGAACATGTCGATGATCTTCTTCGCGCGGTAGCTGACCGGCGCATAGACCAGATCGACGCGCACATGCCCGCCCTGCACGAAGGTGTAGGCCAGGCAGAGCGCCACGACGATGGCGTTGTAGAGCTTGAGCTCTTCGGACCACCAGCTGACGTCGAAGCTCACCGGCACGCCGAAGCCGAACGACAGGTCTGGACGGGCGAAGACCCGCTGCACGAGGATGATGATCACCTGTTGCAGCACCATGATGAGGCCGGCCCAGGCTGCGATGCGCCCCACGGTGTTGTGGAAGCCCTCGAGCCCGCGCACCATGCCCCACATGAAGCTGTGCCGCCACATGCCGATCGCTGTGAGCACCAAGAAGGCGGTCAGCACCACGAACAACAGTTCCACCGACGCGCCGTAATAGACGAAGCGCATCACCGCCTCGTTGTCCGTCCAGTTCAGCCAGCTCGACGGATGCGTCACAGCGTAGCCGAGGTTCCAGAAGGACATGGCGATATTGCCGAAGAACCAGGTCAGGCCATCCAGTATCGCACCGAATGCCCCGCCCGAGGCTGTCTCTTCCATGACCTGTGCCCCCTTATGTCTCTTGTTGGTCTTGTTGGGTGCCCTGCCCGGCCGGCGTCTCCTGCCGGCCGGGACAGGGCTGTGTCTTCAAAGCAGGAGCGCCCCCGCGAACCGCGGGGGCGACAGACATGCGATTGGGCGGATCAGAGACCCATGACGCGGTTACGCTGGGCCGAGAAGGCGCCTTCCGAGCGGCTGATCCACTGGGCCGAGGACTTCATCGACTCGTAGTAGCTGTCGTAGCACTTCTTGTAGATCTCGTCGCCCATTGGCTCCTCGACCACTTCCTTGGCTGCGGCGCCAAAGGCGTCCCAGACGCTGTCGGGGAATTCGACGAGCTTCACGCCGCCGGACTGCAGACGCTGCAGGGCCGCCGAGTTGTTCGCCATGAACAGCGACATGGTCCAGAGGTTGGACGCGCGCGCCACCTGCTCGACGATCTTCTGCTGCGTCGGGGTCAGGCTTTCGAAGACCTCGAGGTTCATCGTCAGGTTCAGGTTCGGACCCGGCTCGTGGAAGCCCGCGGTGTAGTAGGTCTTGGTGATTTCCTGGAAACCGGCCTTCTCGTCCGCCCAGGGACCGATCCACTCGGTGCCGTCGATCGCACCCGAGGACAGCGCCTGGTACACTTCCGCGCCGGGCAGGTTCTGCACCGAGGCGCCGAGCTTGCCGAGCACCTGGCCACCCTGGCCGGGCATGCGGAACTTCAGACCCTGGAAGTCTTCGGGCGAGTTGATCTCTTTCTTGAACCAGCCACCCGACTGCGGGCCGGTGTTGCCGGCTGCAAAGGCCTTGAGGCCGAAGATCGAGTAGAGCTCGTCCGCCAGCTCGTTGCCGCCGTCATGGTAGATCCAGTTGGAATATTCCATGAAGTTCATGCCGAAGGGCACCTGGCTGAAGAACGACAGCGCCGGGTGCTGGCCGAGGAAGTAGTAATCCACGCCATGGTACATGTCGGCCTGGCCAGCGGACACGGCGTCGAAGACCTCGAAGGCACCGACGAGTTCACCCGCCGCCTTCAGCTCGACGGTCAGCTCGCCATCGGTGGCCGCGGTGATCTGGTCGGCGCAATATTGCGCGCTGTCATGCACACCGGCGAGGCCACGGCCCCAGGTGGTCACGAGAGTGAGGGTGCGGCGGCCCTGCGCGATCGCCGGAGCGGCGAGCGCGGTTGCAGCGGCGGCTGCGCCACCTGCGGTGGAAGCCCTCAGAAAAGAACGACGATCCATGTAAATCCTCCCATAGATTATTCTGCGCCTGGCGGTCTCCTCCGTCCCGGCGCGGATCGTTACGGTTCGGGCACCCTAGGACATTTTATTGCGCAAGCGAAATACCCAGCACTGCGTAGAATTGGTCATAAACTTGCCCATGACGTTACAAAAACGTAGCCTCCCCTTGCCTTCCGTTGCGGCACTCCTAGGCGAATGCGCGCTCGCGCCTTCCCAAGACGCCGAATCATGACGTAATCCAGAGGAAATGCGCGCGATCATTCAGAATCTCCGGCAGTCCTTCAGGCTCAGCTACGGACAGAAGCTCTTTCTTCTGGCCTCGGTGCCGCTCATCCTCGCCTGCGCCGCCATTGCCCTCCTCGTCGCCTTTCAATCGCGCACGCTCGCCGAGCGCGAAATCCGGCAGCTCGAGAACGAGTTGCTCGAGGCCAAGAAGCAGGAGCTGCGCAATTACGTCACCCAGGCGCGCAACGGCTTCTACTTTATCTACGGTGCCGCCGCCCCGGACGACGACGAAGCCAAGACCCAGGTCGCGCAGATCCTAGCGGCGATGATATACGGCGAGGACGGCTCTTTCTTCGTCTACGATTACGACGGCACCAACCTCGTCTCGCCGCGCCGCACCGACATGATAGGCCGCAATTGGTCCGGCCTCACCGACAGCGCCGGCACGCCCATCGTCGATCCGATGATCAAGATCGCCCGGCAGGGCTCGGGCTACCTGTCATTTCTCTGGCCCAAGCCCTCAACCGGGGAGGAGGCCGAGATGATCGCCTTCGTGCTCGGCTTCCAGGACTGGCAATGGGCGGTGGGCACCGGCGTTTGGATCGACGACGTGCTGGCCACGGTCAGTGCCAGCCGGGCTGAGGTGCAGGCCCGCATCCGCCGCACCTTCCTTTATATCGGCGGCATCACCCTTGGCGCCCTGCTGGTGGTCTTCTTCTCGGGGCTCGCGATGAACCTGCGCGAGCGGCGGCTGGCGGATGCCAAGCTCAAGGAGCTGACACAGCGGGTGTTCGACGCCCAGGAGGACGAGCGCCGCCGCGTCGCGCGCGAGCTGCACGACGGCATCAGCCAGATCCTCGTCGGGGTGAAATACGCGCTCGACATCACCAAGCGCCGCCTCGCACAAGAGGATCCGCGCGCCATGGACACGCTCGAGCGCGGACACGAGGCGCTCACCGGCGCCATCCAGGAGGTGCGCCGGATCAGCCGCGACCTGCGCCCCGGGGTGCTCGACGATCTCGGCCTCGGCCCGGCGCTGAAAGCGCTGATCGACGACTTCGAGGCGCGCACCGGCATCAAAACCACGCTCGAGACCGTGGTCTTCCGCAACCGCGTCGACCAGGAGGGGCGCATCGCGCTCTACCGCATCGCCCAGGAGGCGCTGACCAATATCGAGCGCCACTCCGGTGCCACCGAGGTCACGCTCGACCTGCGCGGCCACCGCCGCGGCGCAACGCTGCGGATCGAGGACAATGGCCATGGCATCGACCCCGACAAGGTCCGCGGCCAGCGTGGCATCGGCCTGAGGAACATGCAGGAGCGCATGGACCAACTCGGCGGACACCTGCGAATCTTGTCCTCCAGATCCGGCACGGTTATCGAGGCACAGATCCCCCTGTCGCACCTGCTTCCTCCCGAAGACGGCGCCTCCACATCCAGACCCAAGGCAAGCGCATGACCGAACCCACCAAAGTCGTCATCGTCGATGATCACCCGCTGGTCGCCGAGGGCATCGAGGCACTCTTGGAAAGCTACGATGACATCACCGTGCTGGCGACGGTCTCGGACGGCCAGCAGATGATTGACCGGCTCGACGAGCTCACGCCCGACGTCATCTTGATGGATCTCAACATGCCCGGGCTCGGCGGTCTCTCGGCCACCGAGATGATCCTCGAGCGCCGCCCCGAGACCCGCGTGCTGGTGCTCTCGATGCACGATACGCCGCAGTATATCACCACCGCGCTCGGCCATGGCGCTTCGGGCTATCTTCTCAAGGATGTGCCCACCGAGGAGATCAAGACCGCCATCGACACCGTCATGCAGGGCAAGCGCTACCTCTGCACCGGCGCCGAGGGGGCGCTGGCCCCGGTGATGACCGGCGGTCGCGAGCAGCTCACCAACCGCGAGCAGACCATCTTGCTGCAGCTGGCGCAGGGCAAGTCGAACAAGGAAGTGGCTCAGGTGCTCGATATCTCGGTGCGCACCGTCGAGACCCATCGCAAGAACATCAAGCGCAAGCTCGGGATCAGCTCCACCGCCGGGCTCACCCGCTACGCGCTGGAGCACGGCGTTCTGCAGGGCACCGGCGTCAACAGCTGACGTCTTCCGTGGCGGACGCCGCGAGTGTCAGCAGGCAATTCGTTCCAGGCACAAGTATTCCGGGGAGTCGGCGCCGGCGGACAGGGGCAAAGCCCCCGCGTGCCGACCCCGACAGGCGCTCAGATCATCTTGCCGACGCGGATCACCAGGTCTTCGGCAGCATGGAACTCCGCCGGCATGACCTGCGGGATCTGCACGCCGTCGAAGGCCGCCTCCTCGGCGTCGCGATGCCGCTCGACGGTGGCCAACGCTTGGGTCAGGACCAGCAGTCCCACCAGCGCCACAGCCTTCAGCGCGCTGAAATCCCGAGCGTGACGATAGAACCTATGATACTGCGCCATGACAGCCTCCTGCACACAAGTGAACCCTTCGGTTCAGTATTGCAGCGCTTTCAACCCACGGCAATTCACGACTTCACGCAAGCCCGTGTGAAGCCCGAAACATTGCGCGAAACATGGCGCAGCTTCGGCCATTTTTCGCGAAACTGCGTGATACACCCCATCAAACGCAATAAAAGTACAAATATCTCGCATCCAGAGCACTTTTTCTGAGCCGATAGGTGTTGACCCTCCGGCCCCTGCCGCCTATGGTCCGCCCCACGCACGAAGGGAGTCCGCCAGATGGGCCTACTTGTAATTATCGTAGAGACATGGCGCATGGGCCGGTAACCGGAACCATAATGGACCCCCATGCGCCCCCGAAATCCTCGGGGGCTTTTTTGTGCGCAAATGAGAAGTAAAATCGAAATGACGTCTGTAACGGAGACCGCGATGACACGTCAGATGACCGGAGCGAAGATGGTGGTTCAAGCCCTGAAGGATCAGGGTGTGGACACGGTATTCGGCTACCCCGGGGGCGCGGTGCTACCGATTTACGACGAAATCTTCCAGCAGAACGATATCCGGCACATTCTCGTCCGGCACGAGCAGGCGGCGATCCATGCCGCCGAGGGCTATGCCCGCTCGACCGGCCGCCCCGGTGTTGCGCTGGTGACCTCGGGCCCGGGCGCGACCAATGCCGTGACCGGCCTGACCGACGCGCTGCTGGACTCGATCCCGATCGTGGTTCTCTCGGGCCAGGTGCCGACCTTCATGATCGGCTCGGACGCCTTCCAGGAGGCGGATACCGTCGGTATCACCCGCCCCTGCACCAAGCACAACTGGCTGGTGAAGGAGACCGACAAGCTCTCGAGCATCATGCACCAGGCGTTCCACGTGGCGACCTCGGGCCGCCCGGGACCGGTTCTGGTCGACATCCCCAAGGACGTGCAATTCGCCACGGGTGAGTACACCGCCAAGCCGCAGGCGCCCGTCGGCCACTACCAGCCGCAGGTGAAGGGCGACATCGAGACGATCACCCAGCTCGTCGAGGCCATCGAGAAGGCCGAGCGCCCGGTGTTTTACACCGGCGGCGGCGTGATCAACTCGGGCCCGGGCGCCAGCCAGTTGCTGCGCGAGATCGTCGAGGCCACGGGCTTTCCGATCACCTCGACGCTGATGGGTCTCGGCGCCTACCCCGCCTCGGGCAAGTCCTGGCTGGGGATGCTCGGCATGCATGGTCTCTACGAGGCCAACCTCGCGATGCACGGCTGCGATCTGATGATCAACATCGGCGCGCGCTTCGACGACCGCATCACCGGCCGGCTCGACGCCTTCTCGCCGCGCTCGAAGAAGGCGCATATCGATATTGATCCGTCGTCGATCAACAAGGTGATCAAGGCGGACATGCCAATCGTCGGGGACGTTGGCCACGTGCTCGAAGACGTGCTGAAGATCTGGAAGGCGCGCGGCCGCAAGATCAACCGCGAGGCAATTGCCAAGTGGTGGCAGCAGATCGAGGAGTGGAAGAAGGTCAAATGCCTGACCTACAAGCAGTCCGAGACGGTCATCAAGCCGCAGTACGCGCTCGAGCGCCTCGAGGCGCTGACCAAGGGCCGTGACCGCTACATCACCACCGAGGTCGGCCAGCACCAGATGTGGGCGGCGCAATACCTCGGCTTCGAGGATCCGAACCGCTGGATGACCTCCGGCGGGCTCGGCACCATGGGCTACGGCTTCCCGGCCTCGGTCGGGGTGCAGGTCGCCCACCCCGAGGCGCTGGTGATCAACGTCGCGGGCGAAGCCTCGTGGCTGATGAACATGCAGGAGATGGGCACCGCGGTGCAATTCAACCTGCCGGTGAAGCAGTTCATCCTCAACAACGAGCGTCTGGGCATGGTGCGCCAGTGGCAGCAGCTGCTGCACGGCGAGCGCTATTCGCAGAGCTGGTCCGAGGCGCTGCCCGATTTCGTCAAGCTCGCCGAGGCCTTCGGCGCCAAGGGCATCATCTGCAAGGATCCCGCCGATCTCGATGACGCGATCATGGAGATGCTCGATCATGACGGGCCGGTGATCTTCGACTGCCTCGTCGAGAAGCACGAGAACTGCTTCCCGATGATCCCGTCGGGCGAGCCGCACAACAAGATGCTGCTCGGCGACGCGCAGGCCACCAACGCCATCGCCGGCAAGGGCGCGGTGCTGGTCTGACGGCTCGCGCGGACGAGGCCCCGCCCTGTCCGCCACCGCGACGACCACCATTCCGCACAAGACAACTCAGGAGCTGCAATCCATGTCCGCGCTACAGATCAAGAAGGGCTCGTCCAAGCATTCGGCCTACAACCTACGGCCCACCTTCTCGGACGTTCAGGAAACCCATACCATCACCGTTCTCGTCGAGAACGAGCCCGGGGTTCTGGCCCGCGTCATCGGCCTCTTCTCTGGCCGGGGCTACAACATCGACAGTTTGACGGTGGCCGAGGTGGACCACGAGGGGCACCTGTCGCGGATCACCATCGTGACCACCGGCACGCCGCAGGTGATCGAGCAGATCAAGGCGCAGCTCGGCCGGATCGTGTCGGTGCGCGACGTGCACGACCTTACCGCCGAGGGCAGTTCGGTCGAGCGCGAGCTGGCGCTGCTGAAGGTCGCCAGCACCGGCGACAAGCGGGTCGAGGCCCTGCGGCTGGCCGACATCTTCCGCGCGCAGGTGGTCGACAGCACGCTCGAGAGCTTCGTCTTCCAGCTGACCGGCACGCCCGACAAGATCGACGCCTTCGCCGAGTTGATGCGTCCCCTCGGGCTGGTCCAAGTGGCGCGGACCGGCGTCGCCGCCCTCGCCCGCGGCAAGGCCTGAGCCGCACGGCCCCACACCTCACCCCAGAAACGCTGACGGGCCCGATACTTCGGGCCCGTTTGGCTGTGCGCTCCGCCGGTGGATCTTGCTCAGGCGACATCTCTTTCGGGCCGCTGCGCATCGCGAAAGGCAATGACGCGCCCCCTCGAGCCCGCGCCTGAAAGCCCTCCCACAGGGCGCTGATCGGCGCTGAACAGCGTCTCCACCAATCCGAAAAACTTTTTTTCTTCAAGCCTATGGGGGTTGCTTGCATGACGCAGGTTCTCGCCGTCATGCATGTCGAACGCGACCAGGTCGCCCACGTTGAGCGGAGTTCCGCCCTCCGGGCCATGCTCGGGCTCATGCCAGAACGCGAGTTCGCCGTGATCTTCGCACCAGATTACTGCTTTGTGATCCGTTCGATCAGACCAGAGCACAACTCCTATCATCTTCTGTGACATACATTTCCCCACATCTCGCCCCTGACAAGACTGACGCAGATGCCGGATCGCTCACATGCGGCGAAACGTGACGTATGCTTGATTTTTGTGTCTGCATCAATCACGATTGTCTCCATATGGCATCAGCAGTGACGCTATATAGCAACAAAAAGAAGTTCACAGGGAGGGACTACGCGTGGAAGGCGTCACCTTGAAAAGAACTGTCGCAAGCACGAAAGAAAACGGAATGTCCACCGCGCCCAGGGATCAGGCACCGACCCCAAGTCCGGCAGAGCTGCGCAGCGTCTTCGGAGCCAATCTCCGGAAGCTCGGAAGCAGCGCCGCCTCCATCTCGGCTCTTTGCCGGGACCTCGGAATCAACCGCACGCAGTTCAACAGGTATCTGGCCGGAGAATCCTTTCCGCGGCCCGATGTGCTGCACCGGATTTGCAGTTTCTTCGGCGTGGACGCGCGCATCCTGCTGGAACCGGTGGAGGAGATCAGCAATGAGCCCGCCAGCCTCCTGCAGCACCCCTACCTGGCCGATTTTGTCGGCGCCGGGCTGCTCGGGCTGAGCGAGGAAGAATTCCCTTCGGGCTTGTATCGTTTCTCGCGCGCTGCTTTCTCCGAGGAATCCCGGTTCGTCGTGGGTCTGGTCCGCATCTTCCGGAAAGACGGCATGACCTTCCTGCGCGGCTTCGAGCCAAAGGAAGCGCTGGCCATGTACGACCTGCCGACCGACGCCGCGTCGCGCGAATACCGCGGGCTGGTGCTGCGCCAGGCCGAAGGCATTGCAGCGCTTGTCAGCCGCCGGGGCGCCATCACCACCTCGTTCAACTACCTGTCGAAGACGGGCGGGCTCACCAACCATTTCTGGGTCGGCTACGCCGTGCGCACCACACCCGAAAACCCCTCCGGCCGCCGCGCCGCGCGACTGGTCTACGAGTATCTGGGCAACGACAGGCACAAGGTGCTCGCGGCTGCACGAGGGACCGGCTACCGCACCGCAAAGGAACTGGTTCCCTTCCACCGTCAACAGCTTCGCGTCGACGAGGATTTCCGCTGACCAACAGCGCCGGCACCTTCCCAGCGGTGCCGGTCCCGCGTCAATCTTCCTCCGGCAGCCTGAGCTGGTCGTAGAGATGCCAGGTCGCATGGCCCAGCACCGGCAGCGCGACGAAAAGCCCGAGGAAAAACGGCAGCATCGCAGCGAAGGTCACCAGCGCCAAGAACGCCCCCCAGGCCAGCATCGGCAGCGGATGGCGCTGCACGTAATCAAACGAGGTGATCATCGCCGTGACGAAATCCACGTCCCGGTCGAGCAGCAGCGGCAACGCCAGCACGGTGATCATGTAGACCAGCAGGGCAAAGCCCGCCCCCACCAGTGTCCCAACTGCCAGCATGGCCAGCCCGTTCGGCGTCAGGAAGACATCGAGGCTCGAGCTGACGTTGGTCATCGGCGAAAGCCCGAGGAAGAGCGCAAAGATCATGTGCCCGAGGAAGAACCAGAACAGGAAGACGATCACGATCACCGCGCAGAGCGAGGGCAACTGGCGCTTCGACTGGCGCAGGATGACGCTGAAGACCTGCATCCACTCGAGCGGCTGGCCGCGTTCCAGCCGCCGCGAGACCTCGTAAAAGCCCACCGCCGCGAAGGGGCTGAACAGCGGGAAGCCGATCGCCGCCAGCACAAGCCAATAGCTCGTGCCGGTGGCCAGGGTCAGCCATGTCAGGAACAGGCCCGCCGCCACGTAGACCCCGCCGAAGACCAGCGCGAAACCGGGCGCGAAGATCAGATCGCCCAGTCCGAGTCGCAAGGCCGTTCTCAGCGTGCCAAAGCTCACGTCCGAGAACTCCGGCACCCCCGGCCGAGCCGCGTCGTCGCTCATGACGGTGTCCATGGCGCCTCTCCCTCAAACCCCCTGCTGCCAAGGATTTAAGCCGAGATGTACGCCATGTGGCAAGTCGCCGAACGGCGGCGCCCCGGAGCGTCCCGCCGAAACGCGTCCGCGCTGCGGCCCGCTCAGTCCTCGCGCGCGTCGGCGCGGGACTTGCCCGAGACTTGCTGCGCCAGCGTCGCGCCCATGAAAGGATCGAGATCGCCGTCGAGCACGCCTTGCGTGTCCGAGGTCTCGTGATTGGTGCGCAGGTCCTTGACCATCTGGTAGGGCTGCAGGACGTAGGAGCGGATCTGATTGCCCCAGCCCGCCGAGCCCTTGTTCTCATGCGCCTCGTTGATCGCCGCGTTCCGCTTGTCGAGCTCCATCTGGTAGAGCCGCGACTTCAGGGCCTTCATCGCGATGTCGCGGTTCTGGTGCTGCGACTTCTCCGACGAGGTCACCACGATGCCCGTGGGATGGTGGGTGATCCGGACAGCCGAGTCGGTGGTGTTGACGTGCTGGCCGCCGGCGCCGGAGGAACGGTAGGTGTCGACGCGGATGTCGGCCGGGTTCACCTCGATCTCGATGTTGTCGTCGACCACCGGGTAGACCCAGACCGAGGCAAAGGAGGTCTCGCGCGTGCCCTTGCCGAAGGGCGAGATGCGCACCAACCTGTGCACGCCGCTCTCGGACTTCAGCCAGCCATAGGCGTTTTGGCCGGAGATCTTGTAGGCGCAGGACTTGATGCCCGCTTCGGCGCCAGCTTCTTCCGACTGCAACTCGACCTCGTAGCCGCGCTTTTCCGCCCAGCGGACGTACATGCGCTGCAGCATCGCGGCCCAGTCGCAGGCCTCGGTGCCGCCGGCCCCGGCGTTGATCTCGAGGAAGGTGTCATTGGCATCCGCCTCGCCGTCGAGCAGCGCTTCGAGTTCCTTGGTGCCCGCGGTCTCGGCCAGCGCCTTCAGCGCCGCCTCGGCCTCGTTCACCACCTCGTCGTCCTCTTCCATCTCGCCGAGCTCGATGAGTTCGATCTGGTCGGCCAGCTCCTGCTTGATCGACTTGTAGGTGTCGATGGCATCCACCAGCTGCTGGCGCTCGCGCATCAGCTTCTGCGCGGCGGCTGGATCATCCCAGAGGTTCGGGTCTTCGACACGGGCGTTGAATTCCTCGAGCCGGAACTCCGCGGTTTCCCAGTCGAGCCGCTGCTCCAACAGGCCGAGGGACTTGCGGATTTTCTCGACGGTGTTCTGGGTCTCGGCGCGCATGCGGATGTTCCTGCGAATGGGACGTCTTGGTTCTGGGGGGACATAAACCAGCGCCGGGGTGCCTTCAAGCGTCGAGGCAGCGCACAGGCCCAGCCGCGCCCGGAATTGCCAGAGGCACCGGGCGGGCGCGATCCCAAGACCGCGGCAGCAGGCTTCAGCCCGTGGCCCCGCCCGCGTAGACCGTCAGCGTCGGAAGATCGGTGAGCGGCGCGCCGATGAGCCGCATCGCCGGCAGCGAGATCCGGCTGCCCCCCGAGGCAGGCCCCTCGATCGGCCGCAGCTCGACCTGCGCCGACTTGCCGTTTGCCGGGTAGACCACCCTGCCCTTGGTGACGCTCGAAACCAGCGGCGTCTCGAGCCAGAACCCCGGATCGGTGGGATCCCCGAGCGAGGCGACGGTGCTCCCGAGATTGCGCTCGGCGGCCGCAGGCGCCGCCGCGGCGGCGCTGCGCTCCTCGGCGCTGGTGGTGTCGAACTGCTCCTCGGTCCGCGCATTGCTGGGCGGACGCAGAGTTGCCGAGGTGGCCGTGGGGCTTGTCGGCGCCGGTGTTGGCGCGGAGCTTTGCGACGCTTGCTGCGCGCAGGCCGCCAGCAACGCCGGAAGAACAAGGGCGGGAAGGGTAAGGATCACTCTCATGTGTACGAAGCTAGGCCGCCCCCCTGCCTCTGGCAATCGCGCAGATGCTTGTCCCGGCAGGGTTTCGCGCATACATTCGTGCCATGACTTCGCCCATCACACCCCTCGTCGATCCATTCCTGCGGCCGATCTCCTACCTGCGGGTCTCGGTCACCGACCGCTGCGACTTCCGCTGCGTTTATTGCATGTCCGAGAACATGAGCTTCCTGCCCAAGAAGGAGCTTCTGACGCTCGAGGAGCTGGACCGCCTCTGCTCGGCCTTCGTCGGCCTCGGGGTCGAGAAGCTGCGCATCACCGGCGGCGAGCCCCTGGTGCGACGCGAGATCATGACTTTCTTCAACGCCATGACCCGGCATCTCGAGTCTGGCGCGTTGAAGGAGCTGACGCTGACAACCAACGGCTCGCAGCTCGAACGTTTCGCGCAGCCGCTCTGGGACGCGGGCGTGCGGCGGGTCAACGTCTCGCTCGACACGCTGGACGAAGGCAAATTCGCCGACATCACACGCTGGGGCCGCCTGCCACAGGTGTTGCGCGGCATCGACGCGGCGCAGAAGGTCGGCATGCGCGTCAAGCTCAACGCCGTCGCGCTGAAGGGCTTCAACGAGGACGAACTCTTCTCGATGACCGAATGGTGCGCCGCGCGCGGCATCGATCTGACCTGGATCGAGGTCATGCCGATGGGCGATATCGGCAACGAGGACCGGCTCGGTCAGTACTGGAAACTCTCGGACGTGCGCGCCAAGCTTTCAGAGCAGTACACGCTCACCGACCTGCCCGAGAGCACCGGCGGCCCGGCCCGCTACGTGCGGCTTGAAGAGACCGGCCAGAAGATCGGCTTCATCACCCCGCTGACCCACAACTTCTGCGAAAGCTGCAACAGGGTTCGGCTGACCTGCACCGGCGAGCTCTTCATGTGCCTCGGTCAGGAAGACAACGCCGATCTGCGCGCGCCGCTGCGCAACCACCCCGACACCGACGCTCCGCTCGAAGAGGCGATCCGCGCGGCGATCCTGCGCAAGCCCAAGGGGCATGATTTTGACTATTCTCGCCAATCGGTGGACGGGCGCGTGTCGCGCCACATGAGCCACACCGGCGGCTGATCTGATCCGGCGCGCGCAGGGGGCGCTGCCCCCTCGCCGCTCTGCAGCTCACCCCTGCGTATTTTCAAACAGAAGAGCCGGTCGTGAAGACGCCCGCCGCGGATAAACCGGGCGGGCGTTTTCGTTTTTGCTTTCGGGCCTTGCCCCCGCGGATCAGTTGCCCTGCAGCAGCGGGGTGATGCGGCGCACGGCGGCGCGGCGGTTCTCGCGCTCGTCACCCGACGTCTGCACCGCGAGATCGCTCTCGCCGTACCCCTGAAGCACCATGTTGGCAGCCGGAACCTTGAAATACTCGGTCAGCGCCAGGGCCACGGATTCCGCGCGGCGGTCCGAAAGGGCAAGGTTGTAGCTCGCCGGGCCGGTGGCATCGGTATGGCCCTCGATCAGAAAGACCTCCGAAGGGTTCTGCTCGATCATCCGCTTCATCGCATTGCCAAGCGCGGCCAGCTCTTCTGCCTCGCCCGGGCGGATCGCCGCGGAGTTGGTCTGGAAGGTTACCGTGTCCACCGAGATCTCGGGCACGAGGTGACGCACACGGTCAATGTTGCGGATCTGGTTGAGCGAGAAGGCCCGGTTCACGCCGTCGGCCTCGCGCGAGGCCAGCGCGGCGGCAAGATCCTCGCCCTGCAGGTCACGGAAGTTCAGACGCTGGGTCCGGGCCTGCGGCAGCTCGCTGACAACCACCTGCTGCGCGCTTTGGGTGTCGTCAAAGAGCACGACCTGCTGACCGTCGGGCAGGATGCGCGCACGGCGCAGCACGCGGCCATCGGCGGTCTTGATCGTCTCGACCGAAGTGCCGTCGCCATAGGCGACAACGGTGCGGGTCGAGCCATCGTTGTAGCGGTAGGTCTTCACGTCCGAGCCGGGCTGGCGCAACAGCACGTCGTCGTTGCGCAGCACGCGGTACTGGCCGTCCTGCTCGACCACGACGCGGTCGCCGGTGTTCTGCACGACCTGCGCGCCATCATCGAGGATCTGGCTCAGCGCGAAGGTGCCCAGACCGACGAGCGCCGCCTTCTCAAAGTTGCTGAGGCCGTCCTCGTCGTCGTCTTTCTTCTTGGCCTTTGCGCTTTCCTCGGCCTGCTGCTCGGGCTCTGCCTGCGTGCGCAGGTCGGTGGCGAAATCCTCGTCGGAGGCGCGCACGTCGGCCTCGGTCAGGGTTTCCTCGACCAGTTCGGCATCGTCCGGGGTTTCCTCGGAAGACGCGGCGGCCGCGGCGGTCTGAGCCTGCTCTTCCTCGCGGGCGACGGCCTCGGCCTGCTGCTCGTCGCTTGCCGCCTCGGGCTCGGCTTCGGTGCTCTGCGGCTGGGTCTCGGCGTCCGGCGCGGCAGCCTGTTGCTCGGCCTCCGCCTCGGCTGCGGAGGGCTCCGCGGCGGCACCGCCGGTGGCGGCCTCCTCGGCGGGTGCGTCCGGCGTCACAGTCGCGTCGCCTTGGGCTGCCTGCTCTGCCTCGAGCGCCTGCTTCAACTCGTCGGCGCCTTCGGTCTCATCCGGCGTCGCCTCGGCTCCGGCGGTGGTGTCCGTCGCAGCGTCAGCCTCGGGGGCCTCGGTCGGTGCAGTGGTCGCCTCGGCGTCTGCCGATTGTTCAGCCTCGAGGGCTTTTTTCAGCTCGTCCGAGCTTTCTGCCGTGGCAGGTTCCGACGGGGACTCGGCGGTTGCCTCGGCTTTCGGCTCCGAAGTCGCATCGCCTTGGGCTGCCTGCTCCGCCTCGAGCGCCTGCTTCAGCTCGTCCGAACCCTCGGTCTCGGCGGCTTGCGGCTCGGCTTCTGCTGCGGGTGCTGCGGCGGAGTCGCTGGTCTTTGCCTGCGCGGCCTCCGGGGCCGGCGCCTCTTCGGCGCTCAGGGTCTCGGCTTCGCCCTTGCGCGCGGGGGCCTCGGCCTGCTGCTCAGTCTGCTGCTCAGTCTCGGTTTGGGCTTGCTCGGGCTCTGCCTGCGCTGCGGCGGCGGGGGCTTCCTCGGTGGGGGCGCTGGTCTCGGCGCTCGCTTCGGGAGTCTCGAGCGTGCCATCCGCCTCGGCTTCGGCCTCGACGCCAGCCTTCGTATCTGCCTCGGCAGAGGGTGTCTCGGCCGAAGCTCCGGTCTCGGCGGCGACCTCACCCTCCTTATTGCCGGCCTCCTTATTGCCAGCCTCCCCGCCCTTGGCTTTGGGCTCTGCGTCTTGGCAAGCCTTGGCGTCGGGCGTCTGCGCACAATCGGCCTCGGCCTTCTGGCTCTGGGCCGCCACGGGCATGGCGAGGCTCGCGGCGAGCGCGAGGATGGTCGTCGATTTCAGAAGACCTTTGGTCATTCGTTACGTCCTTCTCCTGTTCCGCAAAGCGCGGCGTGGGAAGGCAACGAAACGGCCGGGAAAAAGTTCATTCCATCTGCATAATAAACAAGCGGAAAAATGCTCGCGCCGAGCTAGACCCCCTGCAACAGCGCCATGAGACGCGCCTTCTCGCCGCTGTCGCGCGCGCTGGAGATCACCGCTGCCAAATCCTCCAGCGAGGCAATGCTGTGCCCGGCGCGGAAGCTGTCCACATGCGGCAGCATGGCGCGGATCCCGGCGGCCCTTGGCGCGAAACCGTCCCAGCGCAGCAGCGGGTTCAGCCAGATGAGCCGCCGCGCCGACAGCTGCAGGCGCTGGACCTCGCGCGCGAGCAGTCCCGCGTCGTCACGGTCGAGCCCGTCGGTGATCAGCAGCACCACCGCGCCCTGCCCCATGACGCGCCGGCTCCAGTCGCGATTGAAGGCGTGCAGGCACTGGCCGATGCGGGTTCCGCCCTCCCAGTCCTGCGCCTCGGCCCCGGCGGCCCTGAGCGCGGCATCGACGTCACGGGTGGCAAGATGGCGGGTGATGTTGGTGAGCCGCGTGCCGAAGGTGAAAGCATGTACCTTGGCCCAGCCCGCGCCGCGGCGGTTGGCCACCGCGTGCAGAAAATGCAGCACCATCCGCGAATACTGGCTCATTGAGCCGGAGATGTCGCAGAGCACGACCAGATTGGGCCATTTCTCGCGCGGCTCGAGATGCGCGAGGGACCGGATCTCGCCGCCCTGCTTCATCGCCGCGCGCAGCGTGCGCCGCCGGTCGAGCCTGCGGCCCAGCACCGAAGCCTTTCCGCGTCGCGACGGCAAGGGTTTCACCGGCAGCTCGAGCCGGGCCAGCATGCGTTTCGCCTCGGCGATCTCTTCGAGCGACATCTGCTCGAAGTCGAGGGACTTGAGCCGTTCCTCGCGCGAGACGGTGAAAGAGGCGTCGACCTCGATCTTCGTCGCCTCCTCCTCCTGCTCGGAGACGGGGATCTCGGGCATCTGGTCGCCAAGCAACGCCTGCGCGGCGCGCTTCTCGGCGGACTGCGCCAGCTTTTCCTCCTGAACGCCGCGGATCGCAGGCAGCATCATCGACATCATGTGCTCGAGGTAGCGCGGGTCGCGCCAGTAGAGCCTGAAGACCTGCGCGAAGACCAGCCGCTGCTCGGGGCGCGAGACGAAGCAGGCGTGCAACGTCCAGTAGAAATCCATCCGGTCGGTAAAGCCCGCGGCCTCTACCGCGCGCACCGCGTCGACCACCCGCCCCGGTCCCACCGGCAAGCCGGCGCGGCGCAGGGCGCGGGCGAAATGCAGGATGTTCTGTGCGAGCCGCGGATGCTCGGGGAGCGTGAGGGGGATCTGCTCGGCCATCACGGATGCCGCGCGTCTGGCAGGCGTGGCTTTAGGGGCCGCCTCCGGCAGGCATCAGACCACCGGCGGCTCTGCCCCGCGACCCCGGGGTTATTTGGCCTCGGAAAACGCATCAGGCGGGCTCGAGAGAGGCTTTCGCCTCGTCGAGCAGGCGCTTGGCCTCGCTGCCCTGAATCCTGGCGATGTCGTCCTGGTATTTCAGGATGGCGCCGAGCGTGTCCGAGATCACCTCGGGCGAAAGGTCGATCACGTCGAGCGCCAGCAGGCACTTGGCCCAGTCGATGGTCTCGGCGACGCCGGGCTTTTTGAAAAGATCCTCGGTGCGCAGCCGCTGCACGAAGGCGACGATCTGACGCGACAGCGCCTCGGCCACCTCTGGCGCGCGGGCGTGCAGGATTTCGAGCTCGCGGGGGAAGTCGGGATAGTCGACCCAGTGGTAGAGGCAGCGGCGCTTCAGCGCGTCATGCACCTCGCGCGTGCGGTTCGAGGTGAGGATGACCGTTGGCGGCTCGGGCGCGGTGATCGTGCCGAGTTCGGGGATGGTCACCTGAAAGTCGCTCAGCGCTTCGAGCAGGAAGGCCTCGAAGGGCTCGTCGGTGCGGTCGAGTTCGTCGATCAGCAGGATCGGTGCGCCGTTTTCGTCTGGCCGCATGGCCTGCAGCAGCGGACGCTCGATCAGGTAGTCGGGGCCGAAAAGGTCGTGTTGCAACTGGCCGCGATCGGCCTCACCGGCCGCCTCGGCGGCGCGGATGGCGATCATCTGGGCGGCGAAGTTCCACTCGTAGACCGCCGAGCCCGCGTCCAGCCCCTCGTAGCATTGCAGGCGAATGAGACGGCGCCCGGTGGCGAGACTCAGCGCCTTGGCGATCTCAGTCTTGCCGACGCCCGCCTCTCCCTCGAGGAAGAGCGGCCGCCCGAGCCGAAGCGCCAGAAACAGCACCGTGGCGAGCGGGCGCGGACAGACATAGCCGGTGCGCGACAGAAGCTCCTGCACCGCGTCGATCGAACTGGGGTCTTGCATGTGGGTCTCCTCCTGCCTTGATTGCTGCCCGGCAGCAGGCCGCCGGTCAAGGGAGATGCGCAGGTTCCCCGCAGCGGGTGCCCGGCGCTTTGCCACACTCAGCCATGACGCGCTGCATGCGCTCGACAGCCACCTCGTGGCGGATCCGGTGCGCGCCGGGCTGCCCGCCGCCGCGGTGCGCGGGCGTAAGGTGCGCCTTGCCGCGCTCATGGGAGAGGAGCCCTATCGCGCGCTCACGGGGCGGCTGATGGTTGCCCCGCCCTCGCGCCCTCTGCCGCCCGAACTGGCGCGCCCTCTGATCGCCGCCGCGACCCGCGCCCGGCAGGCAGGCAAAGCCCGGGATTCCGTGCAACCATCTCCCTCACCGTGATTTTTCTTGCCGCCTCACCACCGCCGTATTACCCCTAAAGCCACATATTTCCGCCCCATTCCGCTCCCAGTCTGGCAACATCCGAGAGCGGTGCTACCGTGGGGAAAAACAGCCGCCCCAGCACGGGCCCGACCGGACGCGACAGGACAATGGCAGGTATCATGAAGGACAACACGGATCAGCTCAGGCACGAGATAGTCTCCGACGACGATCTCGATCTCACCGATGTTGACCTCAGCATGCACAGCGGCTGCAACTGGATCGCGGCCATCTCCGAGATCGGCGAGCAGCACGGGTTCGCCGAACCGCTGGGCAAGCGGCACCACGCGGTCTTCGTCGAGGATGGCGACACCCTGCTGGTGAGCTTTGAGTCGATGCCCGGGATTTCGTCCTATAGCCAGACCGCCACCCCGCTCGGCTGGGAGATGCAGGCGATCGAGGGCTGGTCGAGCCTGTCGCTGATCTGCACCGCCGACACCTGGTTCCGCGACGCCGAGGTGATCCGCTTCTTCGACCAGCTTCTGGACGATGGCTTCTTCGACGCCTTCGAGAAGGTGATCTTCTACGGCGCCGGCCCCTGCGGCTATGCCGCCGCCGCCTATTCTGTCGCCGCACCCGGTGCGCGGGTGGTGTTGCTTCAGCCGCAGGCAACGCTCGATCCACGGATCGCGGAATGGGACGACCGTTTTCCCGAGATGCGCCGCGTCGATTTCGCCTCGCGCTTCGGCTACGCGCCCGACATGATCGACGCCGCGCAGGCGGCCTATGTGCTCTACGACCCGCAGGAGCGGATGGACGCCATGCATGCCGCGCTGTTCGAGCGGCGCAACGTGAGCCGGTTCCGCCTGCCCTATATGGGCGACGCGCTGCAAGGCGACCTGCTGGAGCTCGACCTCGTGCACCCGATCCTCGCAGCTGCCGCCGACGACCGGCTGGACCGTGCCGAGATGGCCCGGCTGCTGCGCGCGAGGCGCAACCATACCCCCTATCTGCGGCGGCTGCTGTCGCGGCTCGACGTCGAAAACCGGCCCTTGCTGGCCGAATGGCTCTGCGCCAATGTCACCGCCCGGCTGAACGCGCCGCGCTTCCGCCGCCGTCTCGACGCGCTGCGCGCCGAAGGTGAGGCGCGCGAGGGCTGAGCCGGACCAGCCGCGCCGCGTGGAAAGCGGCGCAGCGCGTCCTCAGCGCACCAGCGAGCCGACCCGCGACACCTGGCCACCGCCGACCGGCGCGGCCACACCCGTTGTCGAAGGCCCCGAGGTCGGCCAGCCCTGCGCCACGCGCACGGCAAGAAATCCGAACGCCTGCGCCTCGAGCATGTCGCCGTCGAGCCCGGCCTCCTCGACCGGCACCACCGGGCAGTCGAGCCCGGCCTGCAACATCGCCATCATCACCGGGTTGTGCCGCCCGCCGCCGGTGACCAGCAGCCGCTCGGGCGGGATCGGGCAATGCTCCATGCCCTGCATCACCGCAGCCGCCGCCATGGCGGTCATCGTGGCGGCGGCATCGGGGTCGGAAAGCTCGCGCACGAGGTCCAGCATCAGCGAGAAATCATCCCGATCGAGGGATTTCGGCGGCATGCGGCGGAAGAAGCCCTCTTCGAGGAAAAGCTCCAAAGCCCCGTCGACCACCTCGCCCCGCGCCGCCAGCGCGCCGTCGCGGTCGCAGTCGAGACCGAGCCGCTCACCCACCAGATCGTTGATCGGCGCATTGGCAGGCCCGGTGTCGAAGGCCAGCAGCGCGCCAGGCGCCTCGGGCGCAGGTTTGCGCGGGTCCACCCAGGTGAGGTTGCCGACCCCGCCGAGGTTGAGGAAGGCCACGGGCGCCTCGGCCCCCATCTTCCGCGCGCAGGCGAAATGATAGAAGGGCGCCAAGGGTGCGCCCTCGCCCCCGAGAGCCACGTCGGCGGAGCGGAAATCCCAGACCACGTCGCGCCCGAGCGCCTCGGCCAGCGCCCCGCCGTCGCCAAGCTGATGCGTGCCGCGACCGTGTGGCTCATGCGCCAGCGTCTGGCCGTGAAAGCCCACAAGTTCGGCCTCGGGGAACTCGGCCAGCAGCTCGGCATGGGCGCGCTGCACGACCTCGAGCGCCTCCTCCAGGCCCGGCGTTTTGCCGTCATCGGGCCAGCGCCCCAGCGCGGCCTTGAGCACCCGGCGCTCGGCCTCGGTATAGGGCCGGTAGCCAGAGCGCCCGAACTCGTGGATCTCTGCCCCGTCGGTGCGGATCAGCGCCGCGTCCACCCCGTCGAGAGAGGTTCCCGACATACACCCCAGCGCCCAAACGGAGCGTGCACCCAACTTGCCCTTCACCTTCGCCTTCCCCGCGCTTATAGGAACTTTCGGACTATAAGAGGGATCCACGATGACCTACCATCCCAAATCGGACTTCATGCGCGTCATGATCGAGCGCGGCTACCTTGCCGATTGTACCGATTATCAGGGCCTCGACGAGGCGCTGTGCAAGGGCGTGGTCACCGCCTATATCGGCTATGACGCGACGGCGAAGTCGCTGCACGTGGGTCACCTTCTCAACATCATGATGCTGCGCTGGCTGCAGAAGACCGGCCACAAGCCGATCACCCTGATGGGCGGCGGCACCACCAAAGTGGGCGACCCCTCGTTCCGCTCGGACGAGCGCCCGCTCTTGGGGCCGGAGCAGATCGACGCCAACATCGCGGGCATGAAGCAGGTCTTTGCCAAGTACCTCAGCTATGGCGGCGAAGAGACCGATGCGCTGATGCTCAACAACGCCGAGTGGCTCGACGGGCTCAACTACCTCGAGTTCCTGCGCGACATCGGGCGGCACTTCTCGGTGAACCGGATGCTCTCGTTTGAATCGGTAAAATCGCGCCTCGACCGCGAGCAATCGCTGTCGTTCCTCGAGTTCAACTACATGATCCTTCAGGCCTATGACTTCCTCGAGCTGAACCGCCGCTACGGCTGCGTGCTGCAGATGGGCGGCTCGGACCAGTGGGGCAACATCGTCAATGGCATCGACCTGACCCGCCGCGTGCTCGACCACGAGATCTACGGGCTCACCTCGCCGCTGCTGACCACCTCGGACGGCCGCAAGATGGGCAAGAGCCAGGGCGGCGCCATGTGGCTCAACGCCGACATGCTGAGCCCCTACGAGTTCTGGCAGTTCTGGCGCAACACCACCGACGCCGACACCGGGCGGTTCCTGAAGCTCTACACCGAACTGCCGGTCGAGGAATGCGAGCGGCTCGGATCGCTGCAGGGCTCGGAGATCAACGAGGCGAAGATCATCCTTGCCAACGAGGTCACCACGCTCTGCCACGGCGCCGAGGCGGCTGCGGCGGCCGAGGCGACTGCGCGCGAGGTCTTCGAGAAGGGCGGCGTGGGCGACGACCTGCCGACGCTGGAGCTGACCGCAGACGAGATCGGAGAGGGCATCTCCATCGTGCAGGTGATCGTCCGCGCGGGTCTCGCCAAGTCGGGCAAGGAAGCCAAGCGGCTGATCACGGAGAACGGCGCGCGGCTCGACGACCAGCCGCTGACCGACGCCGGTCTGATGCTCGACGCCGCCGCGCTCTCTGCGCCGGTGAAGCTTTCTGCGGGCAAGAAGCGCCACGCGCTGGTGAAATTGGGCTAAGGCCTTCAGAGCTGACTTCGGGAGGGGCGGTGCCGGAGGGTGCCGCCCTTTCTGCGTCCGGCGCGCCGAGCCACGCGCGCCGGACGCGCACGCGCTCGCGCGGCGACTTCGGGCCGTCTTGGCCCCGGCACGACGCCGCCACCGCACAGCCTGCCGCTTTCGGACATGTCGCCGCCGTCCCGCGCGCGCATCCTGAGCCCATGACCGAGCGCCACGCCCCCCTTGTCGTCTTCACCCCCTCCGGCAAGCGCGGCCGCGTGCCCGTCGGAACGCCAGTGCTCGCGGCGGCTCGGCGGCTCGGCGTTGATCTCGACTCGGTCTGCGGCGGGCGTGGGATCTGCTCGCGCTGCCAGATCGCCCCCGCTTTCGGACAGTTCGCCAAGCATGGCATCACCTCCACCGAGGCCGCGCTCTCCGACTGGAACGCGACCGAGGCCCGCTACGCCGAGAAACGCGGCCTTGCCCCCGGACGGCGGCTCGGCTGCCAGGCGCGGATCCTCTCGGACGTGGTGATCGACGTGCCCGCCGAGAGCCAGCTGCACCGGCAGGTCATCCGCAAGGACGCCGAGGCCCGCCCGGTCGAAATGGACCCGGCGCTGCGCCTCTGTCTCGTCGAGGTCGCGCCACCGGACATGCATGCGCCGTCGGGCGATCTCGAACGGCTCACCGAGGCGCTGCGCGCGCAATGGGGCATCGAGGGTGCCACGATAGAGCCTGCGCTGCTCGCCAGCCTGCAGACCACCCTGCGCGAGGACAGCTGGACCGTCACCGCCGCGCTGCACCGGAGTTCCGCCGAGACCGCGCCGCGCATCACCGCGCTCTGGCCGGGGCTGCTGGAGGGCGATCTGCTCGGGCTGGCCATCGACCTTGGCTCGACCACCATCGCCGCGCATCTGGTCTCGCTGCGCAGCGGCGATGTCCTCGCCTCCGCCGGCGCGATGAACCCGCAGATCCGCTTTGGCGAGGATCTCATGTCGCGCGTCTCCTACGCAATGATGAACCCCGGCGGCGCGGCCGAGATGACCGCCGCCGTGCGCGCCGGGCTGAATTCCCTGGTGCAGGACATCGCCGCCAAAGCAGACATCGAAACGGGCCGGATCCTTGACCTGACCCTCGTCGGGAACCCGGTGATGCACCACCTGCTGCTCGGCCTCGACCCGGTGGAGCTGGGACAGGCCCCTTTTGCGCTGGCCACTTCCTCGGCGCAGAACCTGCCGGCGCGCGACCTCGGCCTCACCGCTCTGCCGCCCGGCGCGCAAGCCTATCTGCTTCCGCTCATCGCCGGCCATGTAGGCGCCGATGCCGCCGCCGTCGCGCTCTCGGAGGCGCCCGACCGGTCCGAAGATCTGGTTCTCACCGTCGACGTCGGCACCAACGCCGAGATCCTGCTCGGCAACAGGCGCCGGGTGCTTGCCTGCTCCTCGCCCACCGGACCCGCGTTCGAAGGCGCGCAAATCAGCTCCGGCCAGCGCGCCGCCCCGGGCGCCATCGAGGCGATCCGCATCGACCCCGACACCAAGGAGCCGCGCTTCCGGGTCATCGGCTGCGAGCTGTGGTCCGACGCGCCGGGCTTTGCCGAGGCCACCGCGCGCAGCGGCGTCACCGGGCTTTGCGGCTCGGGCATCATCGAGGCGGTGGCGGAAATGCGCATGGCCGGGTTGGTGGACGCGGGGGGGCTCATCGGCTCGGCGCAGCAGACCGGCACCCCGCGCATGCTCCCCGAAGGCCGCACGCATGCCTATATCATCCACGATGGCAGCGCCGAGGGAGGACCCGTGATCACCGTCACCCAAGCTGATATCCGCGCCATCCAGCTGGCGAAAGCCGCGCTTTACGCGGGTGCGCGGCTGCTGATGGACGAAATGGGCGTGGACAAGGTCGACAGGGTCGTGCTGGCAGGGGCCTTCGGCGCGCATATCTCGCCGCGGCACGCGCTGGTGCTGGGAATGATCCCCGACGTGCCGCTGGCGCGCGTCACCTCGGCAGGCAATGCCGCCGGCACGGGCGCGCGCATCGCGCTCTGCAGCCTCGCGGCCCGGCGCCGTATCGAAGTGCTTGTGCGGCAGATCACCAAGGTCGAAACCGCCATCGAGCCGCGCTTCCAGGAGCATTTCGTTGCCGCGAGCGCGATCCCCCATGCCAGCGCTCCCTTCGCCGAGACCCGCCGCGCCACGCCCCTGCCCGAGCCATCGTTCAACACCGAGGGCCCCCGCCGCAGGCGGCGCTAGACGACGACCGAGAGCGCGGCACGTCGGCCCGCCGCAGCAGCGCGCGGCCGCCAGCTTGCTGTTGCCAGCCCCGCGCCGCCGGACCGCGAGAAATCTGCGCCGCGCCCGCTTGACGTGCCCGCGCCGCCCGCGTAGATCAGCCTTCAGAGCGCGGGTATGATGTAATGGTAGCCTGTCAGCTTCCCAAGCTGAACGCGCGGGTTCGATTCCCGCTACCCGCTCCAACTCCTCCGAGAATTCCGGGCTTTGCGCAGGTCCCACAGACCCGTTGTCCCGTGGGCCGTCAATGCTCCGCCCGCAGCCGCTCGCGCAGCAGCCGCACGCCCTGGCGCACGTCGCCCCGCACCGGCCCTTCGCGCGGCGCATCCCGCAGCGTGGTGAGCAGCGACTCCGAGGGCCGCCCCTTGCGCGCCCAGACCTGCCGACGCAGCACCGCCTGCGCCGCTTCGGGAAGCCGCTCGGGCACCGAGCGGCCCGAGAGCGTCGCCCAGACCAGCGACCAGCAGCGCGGTGCGCTCCAGGGGTTGTAGCCGCCACCGCCCGAGACGATCAGCGCAGGGGCCAGCCCGCGCAGCGCCGCCGCGGCCCGCGCATGCGAACGGTTCGACAGCGCCAGCCGCGCCAGCGGATCCTCGAGCACCGCATCCGCCCCGCACTGCAGGAAGATCGCATCGGGGCGAAAGGCCGCCACGGCGGGCAGAATCATCTCCTCGAGCACCAGCGCGAATTCCGTGTCGTTGAACTCCCGCGGCACCGGCATGTTGAAGGCCGCCCCCCCGGCCCGGTCGGCCAGCGCGCCGGTGAACGGCCAGCGCCGAGCCTCGTGCACCGAAATCACCCGCACCTGCTCCGAGCCGTCGAAGGCGATCTCCACCCCGTCGCCGTGATGGGCGTCGATGTCGACATAGGCCACCCGGCGCATCCCGAGGCTCAGCAGGTGGCGGATGGTCAGCACCGGCTCGTTGAGAAAGCAGAAACCGCTGGCCCGATCCGCCAGCGCGTGATGCGTCCCGCCGCCGGGATTGAACACCGCGCCGCCCTGCGCTCCGACGATCTCTGCGGCCAGCAGCCCGCCGCCCACCGCCGTGGCGGGACGCCGGTACATCTCGGGAAAGACCGGGTTCGACAGGGTGCCGAGCCCGTGCCGCTGGCGCACCTCCTCGCTCACCGTCCCCGCGGCCTCAGCCGCCTGAAGCGCCGCCACGTAGCGCGGCGCATGGAAGCCGGTGAGGGCCGCGGGCTTGGCCCGCGGCGAGACCCGCAACTGCGACCCGGGGAGCCAGCCAAGCGCCCGACAGAGGTCGATCACCGCCGGCACCCGTTCGATCGACAGCGGGTGCAGGCGCCCGTAGCGCGAGCCGCGATAGATTTCCGAGCCGATGAAGGTCGCCACCGCCGCCTCTCCTGGTGTTGCGTCTAGAGTCTTGGGTCTATCTTCTAGGTCCAGATATCCCGGGGGAAAGGCGCGCAGCGGCTCGGGGCAGAGCCCCGTCATACCGCCGCTACCCCGCGATCGCCCGCAATGCCCGGGTGCGAGCCGGCGGGATCGCCGCGGTTTCGACACCGGTGAAGACATGCAGCGTGTTCATCTGCCGGTCCACCACGGCATGATCGCTCACCCAGCCGCCCATCCCGAGGTAGGTTCGCAGGAGCGGCGGGATCAGCTTGAGGGCCCCACGCGCCTCGGTGGTGGCCGGGGAGAAGCGTACCACCTCGGCCGCCTTGACGCCGATCTGCCAGCGCGCCGGGGCGGCGTGGCGGGCACGCAGGACGCCGAAGGCCGGGTCGTAGCGGGCCGCGTCGGTTCCGGTGAAGCTGGCGCAGCCGAAGAGCAGCCGCGCGCCGCCCCGATCGACGAGGGCGGCGATCGCGCCCCAGGCCAGCCGCAACACATCAGGATCGACCAGCCCCGGCCGGGTGCAGAAGCGCCCGAGCTCGATCAGTGGCCCGCCGTAGCCCTCGAGCCGGGAAAGATCGTAGTATTGCGCCGAATAGCTGCGGCCGATCTCGGCGCTGGTCTCGAGCCAGAGGTAGCGGAAGCAGGCGAGCAGCAGGCCGGTCTCATCCTCGACCAGAACATGGCGGCAACGGCTGTCCAGCGCGTCGGCATCGGGGCCCTTGCCGGGGCCGAAAAACGCCAGCCCGCGCAACGCCTGCGCCGCCTTCACGGCTTCGGCATCCGTGGCGGAGCGTGCCCGGAACCGGCCCCGGGACAGGATCAGACCGTCCTCCCCCGAAGCCTCATCCTGCACGCGGGAGGACATGGTCAGCGCCTCATTGCTGGTCGAGATCGCCGAGGGTCAGGCCGCCGATATTGCCAAAGAGCTTGCGGATGAAGCCCATCTCGCCGTCGTTGGTGCGGGTGATCCGGCGGGTGATCGGCACGACGTTGCCGTCCTCGAGGCCGTAGCGCGAGATGTTGTTGACCACGCCCTGCCCGTCGAAGGTGATCGCCAGCACCTCGCGATCGATGACCTCGGGCTCCTGCCAGGCGAAGCTTCGCACTTGCGATTCAATGTAGTAATAGCCGCCCGCGTCGCGCACGCCCGAGGCGGCGGGCACGCCGATCACGTCCTCCACCGTCGCGCGCGTATCGATCCCGGGCACGATCTGCTGAAGGTCGTCTTCGCGTGGCACGTAGCCATGCGTCTGGTACTGAGCCGAGCAGGCGGACAGTCCCAGTGCGGCGCTTGCAGCCAAAAGCGCTATTCTCACCCGTGATACCATGGACGCAGTCCTGCCCCTTGCCATGCCCCGGAGGGCCTTCTATCCCGCATTACACAACCCAGCCAAGCGCTTCAAGCAAAGGAAAGGCGAGCCCATGGACAGAGGCGGAAACCCCGCGCGGCTGCGCGTCTCGACACTGCGCCGCGACGTGGCCACAGACTTCGATATCAGGCCCGAGGCCGAGGAACGTTCGGCCTTGGCCAAGGACCTTGGCCTGCTAGGCCTGCGCAAGGCCCGGCTGGCGGGCAAGCTGACCCCCGAGGCCGGCGGCGCCTACCGGCTGACCGCCGATCTCGGCGCGACGGTGGTACAGCCCTGCGTCGTCACCCTCGATCCGGTGACCACCCGGATCGACGAGGAGATCTCCTTGCTGTTCCGGCCGGCGCAGCAAATCGCCGACCCCGATCCCGGCTCCGAGGTCGAGGTGCCCGAAGACGAGGAAGAGCCCCTGCCCGACGTGATCGACCTGCGCCGGATTCTTTCCGAGGCCCTGTCCTTGGCGCTGCCGCCCTACCCGCGCAGCCAGGCGGCGCTCGAGATGGCCGAAGCGGCGCCGGATGCGCCCGAGGAGGACCCCTCCGAATCTCGCCCGAACCCGTTTGCCGGGCTCGCGGGGCTGCGCGATCGGCTCTCGAAGGACGAAAAAGAAGAAGACTGAGCCGGTGGGGCGCGAAATCTCTCTTGCGGTTTGGCAAGAAATACCTATTTTCGCGCCTTCATCGGAATTCCGGGTTGCACGCCTCCATGGGTTAAGACTATGAGGCCGGGCACGCCCGAACGTTATCGGGCACCCGTATAGCCCCCACACGCGAACAATCGAGGTTGAGACATGGCCGTCCAACAGAACAAAGTATCGAAATCGCGCCGCAACAACCGTCGCGCCCATGACGCGCTGGTCGCGGCCAACCCCAACGAGTGCAGCAACTGCGGCGAACTCAAGCGCCCGCACCACGTCTGCCCGTCATGCGGCCACTACGCCGACCGTGAGGTCGTCGCCATGGCTGACGAGATCGACCTGGACGAAGACGCAGCATAAGTTGCGGATAGGCCCGATCGTCGCATGACATCCGCAACGGATAACCGTCAGGCGCACGGGCCTCTGGTCCTCTCAATCGACGCCATGGGTGGCGATCGCGGGCCGGCAACGATTGTTGCCGGTCTTTCCGCCTTTGCGCGGAAGCACCGCGATGTCCATTTCCTGCTGCACGGACCCGAGGCCGAGTTGCGCCCCCTGGTAGACAAGCAAAAAGGTTTGTCTGCCCAGGTCGAGATTCGCGATGCCTCCGGCGTCGTGGCGATGGAAGACAAGCCGAGCCACGTGATGCGCAACGGGCAGGACACCTCGATGTGGTCCACGCTCGACGCCGTTCGCAATGGCGAGGCCACGGTTGCCGTTTCCTGCGGCAACACCGGCGCGCTGATGCTGCTGTCGATGGTGCGGCTGCGCAAGCTGCCCGGGGTGAACCGCCCCGCCATCGCCGTGCTCTGGCCCTCGCGCAACCCGCAGGGCTACAACGTCATGCTCGACGTCGGCGCCGACATCCGCGCCGATGCCGACGACCTGCTGAAATACGCGATGATGGGCGCATCCTACGCCCGCAACGGTCTCAACCTCGAGCGCCCGCGCATCGGCCTGCTGAACGTGGGCACCGAAGAGCACAAGGGCCGCGCGGAGCTGAAGGCCGCGAATGACCTCATCGCCGCCAATGCCGAGACCGGCGGCTTCGATTACGTCGGCTTCGTCGAGGGCGGAGACATCCCCGGCAAGCGCTGCGACGTGATCGTCACCGACGGCTTCACCGGGAACATCGCGCTGAAGACCGGCGAAGGCACTGCCTCGCTGATCAATTCACTTCTCCGCGAGGCTTTCACCTACTCGCCGCTGTCGCGCCTCGCCGCGCTGCTCGCTCTGAGTTCGCTCAAGCGGTTGCAGGCGCGCGTAGATCCGCGCCGCAAGAACGGCGGCGTCTTCCTCGGCCTCAACGGCACTGTGGTGAAATCCCACGGCGCTGCCGATGCCACCGGGGTGGCCGCGGCGGTGGAACTGGCCTATGACCTCGCGCAGTCCGGCTTCGGCGACAGGCTGGCCGCCCGCGTGGCGAGCGCCGCTGCGGCCGCCGACCCCGCCGCCGACCCAGCCCCAGAGGCGCCGGACGGCACAGATACAAAGAAAAACGGAACAGGCAAATGAGCATCAGGGCGAAGGTCGCGGGCATCGGGCATTACCTGCCTCAGCGTGTGGTCCCCAACGCGGAATTCGAGAAGACCCTCGACACCTCCGACGAATGGATCCGCTCGCGCTCTGGCATCGAACGCCGCCATTTCGCCGCCGAGGGCGAGACCACCTCGATGCTCGCCGCCAACGCCGCCGAGGCCGCGCTGAAGGATGCAGGGCTCGAAGCTTCCCAGATCGACGCGCTGATCGTCGCCACCTCGACGCCCGACCTGACCTTCCCCTCTGCTGCCACCATGGTGCAGGACCGCATCGGCATGACCGGCGGCTTCGCCTTCGACGTACAGGCGGTCTGCGCCGGTTTCGTCTACGCCCTGTCGACCGCCAATGCGATGATCGTCTCGGGCCAGGCCAAGCGCGTGATGGTGATCGGCGCCGAGACCTTCTCGCGAATCATGGATTGGACCGACCGGGGGACCTGCGTGCTCTTCGGTGACGGCGCCGGGGCGCTGATCCTCGAGGCCGCCGAGGGCGCGGGCACCTCCGCCGACCGCGGCATCCTGTCGGTCGATCTGCATTCCGACGGCCAGTTCCGCGACCTGCTCTACGTTGACGGCGGGGTGTCGACCCAGTCCACCGGCCATCTGCGCATGGAGGGCAAGGAAGTCTTCCGCCACGCAGTGGAAAAGCTCGCCCAGACCGCGACAACTGCGATGGAAAAGGCCGGGATCACCTCGGAAGAGGTCGATTGGGTCGTGCCGCATCAGGCCAACATCCGCATCATCAACGGCACCGCCAAGAAGCTCGGCCTGCCGATGGAGCGCGTCGTGGTGACGGTCCAGGACCATGGCAACACCTCTGCCGCCTCGATTCCGCTGGCCCTGTCGGTCGGCAAGGCCGAAGGCAAGATCAAGCAAGGCGACGTGGTGGTCACCGAGGCCATCGGCGGCGGTTTGGCCTGGGGCGCTGTCGTCCTGCGCTGGTGAGCGCAAAAATCCGGCAAAATCCGGCCCTTGCAGGCTCCACGCCCGCAAGGGCTGCTTGACTCGGAATCCGCCTCCCCCCTATGCTGTGGCGCAACCTTGGGAGGCTGCCAAATGAGTGACAAGACTTTGACGCGCATGGATCTCAGCGAAGCGGTGTTTCGCGAGGTCGGGCTGTCGCGCAATGAAAGCGCCGAACTCGTCGAGTCGGTGCTGCAGCACATGTCCGACGCGCTGGTCCGTGGCGAGCAGGTGAAGATCTCGTCCTTCGGCACCTTCTCCGTACGCGACAAGGCGGCGCGCATCGGCCGCAATCCCAAGACCGGCGAAGAGGTCCCGATCCAGCCCCGCCGCGTCCTGACCTTCCGCCCGTCGCACCTGATGAAGGAACGGGTTGCCGACGGCAACAAATCCTGATCCGCCACGGCGCCCTCGCGGTCCCGGAGCTTCCCGGCACTGCGCCCCTGACGGGTCCAAGACATATCTGAAGCCTGCGCGCCCGCCCGGCGGCCCCGCGCAGCAGGGGGTACCACCGCATGAGCAAGTCGCGCGACGCATTCCGCACCATTTCCGAGGTGGCGGAGCTTCTGGACACGCCGGCGCACGTCCTACGTTTCTGGGAAACCAAATTCACCCAGGTGAAACCGGTCAAGCGCGCGGGGGGGCGACGCTACTATCGGCCCAATGACGTCGCCCTTCTTGCCGGGATCCGCCAGCTGCTGCACGACGATGGGCTGACCATCAAGGGCGTGCAGAAGGTGCTGCGCGAACAGGGGGTGAAACATGTCGCCGGCATTGCCCCGCCGGCCGAGCTGCTCGACGACGTCTCCGAGGCTGAGCCCCCCTCGGCCGAGCCCGTGCCCGCCTTCGAGCCGCAGGAAAGCGCCACGGTGCTGCCCTTCGCCCAGGCTGCGCCCGCAGAGTCATCCGACCTCGCAGAGGCCTCGGAAGACGCTCCGGAGCCTGCGCCCTTCGAGCCTCCGGAGGAGATGCCGAGCTACGCCGCAGCCACACCGCTCTTCCCCGAGACCGACGACCCCGAGCCCCATGCTGACGACGAGGGCGCGCCCTGGGCGGAAGACCCGGAGGCCGCTCCGGCCGAAGAACCCGCGCCCGGGACCGCGGATCTGCCCGGGTTCATCACCGAATCCCTCGAGGCCCGCGCCGCGGAAACCCCGCCCCCTGCGCTCCCCGATGTGCCCGATCTGTCGGCCCTTCCACGGCCTGCGCCGGGCGCGCTCTCGCAGCTCTCCGGGCTGACCCGGATCGACGCCGCCAAGGCTGCCGAACTGGCGCCGCATGTTGCCGCGCTGCAGGCTCTGGTGGCCGCGCGCCGGGGCGCCAGGGTGACCTAGGGAGACCGGGGAAAAAACTTTCATCTTGGGGGTTGCGCGTGCGGTGAAAACCGATATGAAACGGCCTCACAAGTCGGGCTATAGCGCAGCCTGGTAGCGCGTCCGTCTGGGGGACGGAAGGTCGCAGGTTCGAGTCCTGCTAGCCCGACCAAATACTCCCCATCGCCGTTTCTGACTTGTCCACCTCCGCCCGGGGGTGAGGGAACGGCCCCGCCAAACCGCTGGCGACAAAACACAAATTCCCACCATTTCGAAACGACCCTGAACCGCGCGCGGCATCTCGTGCAGGTCCTTGCGCTGCGTCACCAACCGCGCACAGGCGAGCAACCACAGGGCCGGAGCGCCGCATTCCTCGTTCCCTTCGCCCCCGCCGCTTGCTAAGCACGATCAACGCAATACGAGGGAATGTGACAATGACAGGGGTGCTCGCCAGCCAGCAGATTTCGGCGCTTGTCGAGAGCGGGGCGATCCGCCTTGAGGCCCCCCTCGTCGACGGGCAGATCCAGCCTGCCAGCCTTGACCTGCGGCTCGGCACCGAGGCGATCCGGGTTCGCGCCTCTTTCCTTGCAGGCGAGGGTCGCACGCTGGCCTCGCGGATCGACGAATTCGAGATGCACCGGGTCGATCTGACCGAAGGCGCCGTGCTGGAGAAGGGCTGCGTCTACGTGGTGCCGCTGCTCGAGAGCCTCGACCTGCCCGCCGGGCTGACCGCGGTCGCCAATGCCAAGAGCTCCACCGGCCGGCTTGACCTGCTGACCCGCACCATCACCGATGGCGGCACCGAGTTCGACCGCATCGTCGGCGGATATAGCGGACCCCTCTATGCCGAGATATGCCCCCGCTCCTTCTCAGTGCTGGCCCGCACCGGGATGCGCCTCAACCAGATTCGCTTCCGCCGCGGCCAGTCGATCCTCAGCGACGCCGAGCTGACCGAGCTGCACGCCGCCGAGACGCTGGTGACCGGTGGCCCGGCGGTGATCGGTGAAGGGCTCGGCTTCTCGGTGGACCTGCGCCCCGAGGGAACCGATCTGGTGGGCTGGCGGGCCAAGCCGCACACCGGGGTGATCGATCTCGACCGCATCGGCCACTATGACCCGGCCGAGTTCTGGGATCCCCTGCAGGCCTCGCGCGGGCAGCTGATCCTTGATCCCGATGCCTTCTATATCCTCGTCAGCCGCGAGGCGGTGCACATTCCACCGCGCTTCGCTGCCGAAATGGCGCCCTATCTTGCCATGGTGGGCGAGTTCCGCGTGCATTACGCGGGCTTCTTCGACCCGGGCTTCGGCCATTCCGCCGCCGGGGGCACCGGCTCGCGCGGGGTGCTCGAAGTTCGCTGCCACGAGGCGCCCTTCGTGCTGGAGCACGGGCAGATCGTCGGGCGGCTCGTCTACGAGCGCATGGATGAGACGCCGGGGCAACTCTATGGCGCCGGGATTGCGTCGAACTATCAGGGCCAGGGGCTCAAGCTCTCCAAGCATTTCCGAAGCTGAGCGCGCCGCTTCAGGCTGCCTCGCAGAGCACTACCCTGCGCGTGTCCCCCGGCTCGGCGCTGCGCAGCGCTTTGCGAGCGCGACGGATCGACGGCGCCGGATCGCCGTCGCCGCGGCGCGCCATGACCACCGCGGCCGAAAGCTGGATGCGACTCATCTCGCGCTCGGGGTCGCGGAGTTCTGCGACAAGCGCACAGAGCTCTGCCGCGCGTTCGCCCAGTTGCTCGAGCGTGCAGTTCCGGACCATGAGCAGGAGGCTGAGCTCTTCTTCGCGGCACAGGAGTTCCTCTGGGCGCAACGCGCGCTGCAACTCGGACGCGACCAGCCGCAGCAGCCGTTCCGCCGCCTCTGGCCCCGAGCGATGCGCCAGATCGACGATCCCCTCTATCTCGATCAGCACAAGCCCGTGGCTGGTGATCGGCCCGAAGGTGGCGCTGAAGAGCTCGGCCGAAGCGCGGCTTCGCATCCCGGTCGAGGGGTCGCGCAGCGCCGCGTTATAAAGCCGCCATTCCGTCAGCCGCAGCCGCGTTGCACTGCCGTCGTATTTCATGCCCAGAAAGAGGATCACCGCAAGCAAGGCCAGCGCATCGACCACCATCACCGCAACGCCCCAGGTGGCGCCCCAGTGCTGGGGCACGAAGCGGGCGGCGACCGCCTGTGCCGCCACCAGGATCAGCCAGGAAAGAAGGATCGTCCGCACCGCGCGCCCGGCCCGCGAGCTGCTGACTAGCGGGCGCAAGATCGGGCGCCTGGCGTGGCGCGCGGCGTTGGCAACGCCGAGCGCCAGCAGCATCACCGAAGTCGAGAGTGACATCTCTCCGAAGAGCATTGGCGCATTGTTGAGATATCCGATCGCCGCCACGAAGGGCAGGCCCGGCGCCATGAATGACAGGCCAACAGAGGAGACCGGCAGGCGCCGGAAGCAGAGCTGTCCCCCGGCCAGCAACACGAAGGAGACCGCCGTATTGCCCCCCATGCGGCCCGCGCCGAAATCGATCCCATTCCGATAGCCGAGGCCGGTCAGCAGGCACAGCGCGATCACCAGCATCCAGATCAGCGTTTCGCGCGGGTCCGAGCGCCGCAACGGCTTTTGCATCAAGGTTGCGGCCAGCGCCCCGGTGCCCGCCAGCAGGGTGGGCACGGAAAGCGCGCTGTCGCCGCTTGGCGCGTAGAGCCGCGAGATCCCGTAAAGATGGCCCTCCGCGGCGACAATCAGCAGCGCTCCGGCCAGCACCAGACAGACCTTTCGCGTCCAGGCGAGCGGGCGCAGGCTGGGATGGGCGGGGCTCAGGAATAAGCCGTCGCTCGCCCTGAGGGCGCGAAAACTTGCACCGTGATCCACAATTTGCACCTCCATCATCCTGCGGCGGGGAGATTGAGAGTCGCATGGGCCGATTAACCTCGCCCTAAATTGCGCGGCGATCCGGGTCGCTCTCACGGCGAGTTACGAAAAATTTGGCAACAACTCGCATAGATATCTTCTTGTCGCGCGGCCCCGCTGTCCTTGCCTCGGGGCGCAGCTGCGCGCGCGAAGGCAAGAGAACCCCCGCCCCCTGGCATTGGTTCCCGGCAGTGCCGGCCGCGCGCGGAACTTCGCGCAAACTCCTTGAAATCAGTAACTTCCGGTCGCTTTCTTATCTTCTCCCGGAACATCCGCCGGGATGTGGTGTTGTGGGACCATGAGGCGGATCGCAGCGCGGGCCGCCAAAGACTTGAAAGGACTTGATCATGAACACCAAGAAGACGCTCCTTCTCTCGCTTCCGCTTGTCGGCCTCGCAGCTGCCCCGGTTTCGGCCGCGATGACCGCCTCCGCCACCACCGAGCTGAACCTGCGCTCGGGTCCTGGCCCGCAATACTCCGTCGAGAGCGTGATCCCCTCGACCGAAGAAGTCGACGTGATGGGCTGCCTCGCCGACGCCGAATGGTGCGAAGTGAGCTACCAGGGCACCTCGGGCTGGGCCTATTCGGCCTATCTGACCACGCCGGTCGAAGACGAACCGGTCGTGATCTATGAGAACCGTGATCGCGTCGAAGTGGAAACCGTGACCTATGACGACACCAGCAATGCCGCCGCCGGAGCCGGTGTGGGCGGGGCCTGGGGCGCTGCCGTGGGCTCGCTGATTGTCGGTGGCCCCGCCGCCGTGGCCGCGGGTGCCGTGATCGGCGCCGTTGCCGGTGCCGCCAACAATGTCGAGGAAAAGACGGTCACCTATATTCAGTCGAACCCGGTGGAGCCGGTCTATCTCGACGGTGAGATCGCCGTGGGTGCCGGTATCCCGCAGGAGATCGAGGTCTACCAGGTCCCGGAAAGCGACTACGCCTATCTGAACGTCAACCAGCAGCCGGTGGTGATCGATCCCGAGACCCGCCGTATCGTGAAGATCGTGCGCTAATTAACTGTTATGATGTAGAAAAGGCCCCGTTCGCGGGGCCTTTTTTACGTTGGTTCGTAGCGATCAATCCTCGAAGAGTTCGGATTGGCCGGGGGCCTCCTCCTCGTCCTCGGGCTCAGGATCGGTGAGCGGCACGAGTCCCGGCGGCGGGCGGTTGTCGAGAAGGCCCGCGGCGCGAAGCTCCTTGAGCCCCGGCAGATCGCGGGCGCTCTCGAGGCCGAAGTGGTCGAGGAACTCTTCGGTCACCACGAAGGTCACCGGCCGCCCCGGGGTCATCTTGCGGCGGCCAAAGCGGATCCATCCCATCTCGAGCAACTGGTCGACGGTGCCGCGCGAGACGCTCACGCCGCGGATTTCTTCGATCTCGGCGCGGGTCACCGGCTGGTGATAGGCGATGATCGCCAGCGTCTCGATCGCCGCGCGCGACAGCTTGCGGGTCTCCACCGTCTCCTTTTGCATCAAAAAGCCGAGGTCGGGCGCGGTCCGGATCGCCCAGGCGTCACCGACGCGCACAACCTGCACGCCCCGCCCTTCGTAGCGCTTGCGCAGGTAGGCCAGCGCCTCGGCGGGATCGCAGCCATGCGGCATGCGCTCTTGCAGTTCGCGCACGGTGACCGGCTCGGCGGAGGCGAAAAGGATGGCTTCGACCATGCGTTCCTGATCGCCCATGGGCGGCGCTTCGAAGAGGCTTTCGCTGCTGTCCTGCGCCGCGCGCCGCTCGGCGCGCGTCAACTCGATATCGTCACTCACGCGGATTCTCTCTCTTGCGCATCTCGATGGGCGCGAAGGTGTCGGTCTGGCGGATCTCGGCCTTGCCCTCCTTCACCAGCTCGAGCGAAGCGGCAAATGTCGCAGCCGTGGCGGAACGCCAGCGCTGGGGATCGCCGGACCAGCCGTCCGGCAGCCAACGGGAAATGTCGGTCCAGTCACCGGCATAGCCGATCATGCCGCGCATACGGTCAAGCGCCTGCTCCATGGTGAAGACGTCGTGCCGGTCCATGACGAAGGGGCGGAAATCGTCGCGGGTGCGGGTGCGGGCATAGCCCTGCATGAGGTCGAGCAGCGACGCGGTGTATTTCACCTTCCGCAGGCGCTGCATGTCCTCGGGAATGCCTCGGGCGAAAAAGTCCCGGCCCAGCCGGTCGCGGGCCATCAACCGCGCCGCCACGTCGCGCATCGCCTGCAAGCGGTGCAACTGGAACGCCAGATGTGCCGCCAGCTCTTCGCCCGACGGCCCCTCTTCGGTGGGATCGGGCGGCAACAGCAGCCGCGATTTCAGGAAGGCAAGCCAGGCGGCCATGACGAGGTAGTCGGCGGCCAGCTCGATGCGCAGCTCTTTCGCCTTTTCGACAAAGCCGAGGTATTGCCGCGCCAGCTCGAGGATGGACACCTTGCGCAGGTCCACCTTTTGCGTGCGCGAGAGCGACAGCAACAGGTCGAGCGGCCCTTCGTAGCCCTCGACGTCGACGATCAGCGCCTCGGCCGTAAGGCGGTCGGCGACGCTGAGCGTCTCGAACTCCAGTTGCGCATCGTCCTGCATTGGTGATCAGCGGGGCCCGGCCAGCAAGGCCTCATGCTCCGCCTTGAGCGCCGCGATGTCAATCTCGGCAGGGATGGTACGGGCGGCAAGCGCCGCCTCGGCCCGGGACTGCGCGGCTTCGGTCATCTGGCCCGCGGCCTCGACCACCGGCCGCATGTCGTCCATCTTGCCGTTGCAGTGCAGCACCACGTCGCAGCCCGCGGCCACGGTGGCCGCGCTGCGCTCCCCGATGCTGCCC
Source organism: Salipiger sp. PrR007 (assembly GCF_010499845.1). Taxonomy (NCBI): domain Bacteria; kingdom Pseudomonadati; phylum Pseudomonadota; class Alphaproteobacteria; order Rhodobacterales; family Roseobacteraceae; genus Salipiger; species Salipiger sp. PrR007. The sequence goes on from NZ_JAAGOZ010000009.1 coordinate 91,521, forward strand.
GAGAGCGCCTCCATCGACAAATCGTCGCTCATCAACAGACCCTGGAACCCGATGTTCTGCCGGATCAGGGCGATCATCTCGGGATCGACCGTGGCGGGGCGGGTGTTGAGCCCCTCGTAGACCAGATGCGCGGTCATCGCGAGCGGCAGATCGGCGAAGGGCCGGAAGGCGGCGAAGTCGATGTCCTCGAGCTCTTCGCGCGGCGCGGAGACGCGCGGCAGATCCTTGTGGCTGTCGAGCTGCGCAAGCCCATGGCCCGGCAGGTGCTTCATCACCGGAAGCACGCCGCCGTCGGTCAGCCCCTTCACCACGGCCTGCCCCATGGCGACGACGGTCTCGACGTCTTCGGCGTAGCAGCGATTACGCAAGAAGGCATGGGTGCCCGGGCGCGCCACGTCGAGCATCGGCGCGCAGTTGCCGTCGATGCCCACCGCCCGCAGCTCGGCGGCGATGATGCGAAAGCGCAGTTCCATGGCGCGGGCCGCGGTCTCGCCGGCCTGCGCCACCTCGTCGAGCGGCGGCAGGAACTCGGTGGCCAGCGGCGCGCGCAGGCGCTGCACCCGGCCTCCCTCCTGGTCGGTGAAGACAGGGGCGTGCCAGCCGACGGCGGCGCGCAGGTCGGATGTCAGCGCCCGGAGGTGCTCGGCGCTCTCGACGTTGCGCGCGAAGAGGATGAAGCCAAAGGGGTTGGCCTCGGCGAAGAAGCGTTTCTCCTCGGCGCTCAGCGTCAGACCGAGCGGGGCGAGGATGGTGGCTCCGAAACGGGTCATCGCGTGGTCACCGGGATGCAGTCGGCGTTCTCGGCGACGAAGGCAGCGCAGAAGCGGCGGGCGTCGGCGAGATCGGCAAAGCCCGCGGCGCGCAGACGGTAGAAGGTGCGCCCGCCGGAACTGGCGCGTTCGATCACCCGGTCCTTGCCATCCATGAATTCGCCGAAGCGGGCGCTGAAGCGTTCCCACTCCTGGCGGGCGACGTCTTCGCTGGCATAGGCCCCGAGCTGCGCGAGGCGGGTGCCTGCGGGCAGCGTCTCTGGGTTGATCTCCGCGGGACCGGCGGGCTCTTCGGGGGCGGGCGCCAGCGCGACAGGCTGGTTGAGCAGGTCTCCGGGGCGGGTCGACGGGCGCAGCGAGCGGATCAGCGCGCCCGCGGGGGCGGCGCCGGTGACGCTGGCCACCAACTCGCCTTCGCCCTCATCGGAAGAGAGCTCGCTGAGCGGGCGGGCGTTCGCGGCGATCTGGTCGGCAAGCGCCTGGATCGGATCGAGGTCTTCACCCTCGGCCGCGCCCTCGGCGCCTGCCTCGTCCTGCGAGAGCGAGGCGGTGGCGATCTGCGCGGATTTCTCGCGCAGCGCAGCGAGCTCCTTCTGCGGCATGTCATCGTCCGACAGGCCGATGCCCTGCGGCGCCAGCAGCAGCCGGTCGGCGCCGGGCTCGGCAAGGCCGGTGCCCGCAACGGCATTGACCGCCAGCCCGATATGATCGGCCGTGGAGCCGCCCGGATCCTCGGGGGCGATCCGCATCGGACCGTCCATCGCCTGCACCACGGGGATGCCGTTCACGTCGCGCATGAGAAGCTCGTAGCCCCACATCCCGACGCCAACGACCAGCGCAAGCGACACCGCTGCGCCGGCCCAGTTTGCCAGGGATGCTGCTCTCCGCCCGGTCGGGGCCGGGGTTTCCGGCCCGTCGTAGGGGTAATCCGCCATGTTTGCCTCGGTCTGCCTGTCGGGCCGGCACGGGGTCTCCCCGCCGGCCATCTTGCTCTGCTCATTTGCCCCGAGGCGCCTTTGGGTCAGCGCATCTCTTCTGCCGGGGTCACGCCCAAGATACCAAGACCGGCCGAAATGACAACCGCGACGGCCCGGGCCAGCGCGATTTTGCCTTGGCTGACAGCAGGATCGTCCTGCACGAAGCGCAGGCCCGGCTCGTCGTGGCCGCGGTTCCAGAGGCCGTGCAGGTCCGAGGCCAGCTCGTTGAGCCAGATGGCGACCTTATGCGGCTCGTGGCCCTTGGCCGCGATCTCGACGATGCGCGGCCATTCGGCCACCTTCTTGGCCAGTGCAAGCTCGGCCTCGTGGGTCATGCCCGACAGGTCGGCCCCGGCAAGGGCCTCGTCCGACACGTCAATTCCGGCCTCGATGGCCTTGCGCAGCACCGAGCAGACGCGGGCATGGGCGTATTGCACGTAGAACACCGGGTTCTCGCGGCTCTGCTCCACGGCCTTGGCGAAATCGAAATCGAGCGTGGCGTCGTTCTTGCGGGTCAGCATGACGAAGCGGGTGACGTCGGGGCCAACCTCCTCGACCACGTCGCGCAGGGTCACGAAGGTCCCTGCCCGCTTGGACATCTTGAATTCCTCACCGTTCTTGAACAGCTTGACCAGCTGGATCAGCTTGACGTCGAGCGGCACCTTGCCATCCGAAAGCGCCGAGACCGCCGCCTTCATGCGCTTGACGTAGCCGCCGTGGTCGGCGCCGAAGACGTCGATCAGCATGTCGAAGCCGCGGGTCACCTTGTCATAGTGATAGGCGATGTCCGGGGCGAAATACGTCCAGCTGCCATCCGACTTCATGATCGGGCGGTCGACGTCGTCGCCGTGGTCGGTCGACTTGAACAGCGTCTGTTCGCGCGGCTCCCAATCCTCGGGCTTCTTGCCCTTCGGCGGCTCGAGCACGCCGCGGTAGATCAGCCCCTTCTCGGTCAGCGACTCGATGGCGGCCTCGATCTTGCCGGTGCCGTAGAGCGATTTTTCCGAGAAGAAGTGATCCATCTTCACGCCGAGCAGCGCCAGATCCTCGCGGATCATGCCCATCATCTCCTCGGTGGCAAACTCGCGCACCGTCTCGAGCCATTCGGACTCGGACTGGTCGACATATTTGTCACCAACCTGCGCCTTCAGCTTCGCGCCGACCTCGATCAGGTACTCGCCGGGATAGGTGCCCGCCTCGAACTCGACGCTGCGGCCATGCGCTTCGAGGTAGCGCAGGTAGACCGACCGCGCCAGGACGTCGACCTGCGCGCCACCGTCGTTGATGTAATACTCGCGCGTGACGTCATAGCCAGCATAGGCCAGCAGCGAGGCCAGCGCATCGCCGAAGACCGCGCCCCGGGTATGGCCGACGTGCATCGGGCCCGTGGGGTTGGCCGAGACGTATTCGACGTTGACCTTGAGCCCCTGCCCCATGTCCGAGCGGCCATAGTCGGTGCCCGAGGTCAGCACGGCCGCGGGCAGCGCCTGCCAGACCGAGGGGTCGAGGCGCAGGTTCAGAAAGCCGGGGCCGGCGACCTCCGCGAGGGCGACGCGCGGGTCCTCGGACAGCTTGGCGGCAAGCGCCTCGGCGATGTCGCGCGGCTTTTGCTTGGCGGGCTTTGCCAGCACCATCGCGGCATTGGTTGCCATGTCCCCATGCGAGGCGTCTCGCGGCGGCTCCACCGTCACGGCGGCGGTGGCGAGGCCCTCGGGCAGCGCGCCTTCGGCCTGCAGCGCTTCGATCGCCTGAAGGACAAGCGCGCGAATGTCGGTGAAGAGGTTCATCAGTCTGTCTCCATACGGTCGGATGCTCCTCTACCATCTTGTCCCGCGGGGTCAAATGCCGAGATGCGGGGAACCGGACGGAAAGCGCGCTACTCCGCCCTGGCGCCCTTCAGCGTGTCATTGCCCCTGTCATCCCGCCGACCTTCCGAGCGCTCTTCGCGCCTCGGGGCAAGCACCACCAGCCGAACCCCATCGGCCTCCTTCGGGGCCTCATCCGGCCCGAGCAGCCGGAAGGTGCCGTTCGGCCCGAGATCCCCGACGACCATCGCCTCGGGGTTTTTCTCACGCCAGTGCTCCATGGTGAATTCCTCGGTCAGCCGCGAGATGCGGAACTCCCAGCCCTGCGCCATGCGCGCATTGGCTTCATCGTAGCTCTCGTCCGGCCCGAAAGGCCGGCCACCAAGGGTCGCCGGCAGCGCGTGGCGTGTCGACGTGTCGCGCGCCCGCTTGAGCTGGAAGACATGCTCGCGGCCGAAGTCCGGCGCAAGGTCGGTGGCCACCAGCGTGTTGTAGGCGTCGTTGTCCGTGGCGGCGATGAGGCTCTCGTAGCTGACCAGATCGAGCCGGTGCTCCGCCGCCTCCGACAGGATATCGCCGAAGAACGTGTCGAGCCCCGCGTCGCGCGCCTCGCGCAGGTGGGCATGGTTGGGATCGGCGATCAGCACCGGCAGCTCGAGCTTCTTCAGCGCCAGCCCCAATGCCACCGACCAGTCCGAGCCGCCGGTGATCAGCACACCGGGCGTTTCGGTCGCGGTCTGTCCCAGCGCCCGCGCCATGGGCGCCAGCGTAAAGCCATGCAGCACCACCGTCGCCGCCACCAGCGCGAAGGCCAGCGCCGGGATCCGCGCCGCATCCTCGACGCCGAGCGCCACCAGCCGCTGGGCAAAAAGCCCCGCCACCGCCACCAGAACCACGCCCCGCGGCCCGGTGAAGGCCACCATCAGGCGCTCCCGCCACGGCACGTTTGTGCCGACAAGCGAGATCAGCACCGGGATTGGCCGCGCCAGCAGGATCACCGAAAGCACGAAGGCCAGCGCCTGCCAGTCGAGCGAGACCAGCATGCCGCGGCTCATGTTGGCTGCCAGCAGGATGAACACCCCCGAGACCAGCAGGATCGTCGCGTGTTCCTTGAAGCGGCGCATCTCCTCGTAGCTCGGCAGGCCTGCGTTGGCGATCCACACGCCCATCAGCGTCACCGCCAGCAGCCCGCTTTCATGCAGCACCGAGTCGGCCAGGGCGAAGACCACCAGCATGGAGACGAAAAGCACCGGAACCTTCATGTATTCCGGCACCTTGCCGCGCTTGAAGGACTGCGCCAGCCCCCAGCCCCCAAGCACGCCGAGCGCCGAGGCCGCGAGGATGCCGACAATCATCTCGACCAGTGCCTCGCGCATCGAGGCGCCGTCCACCAGCACCGAGACCACCTCGAAGGCGAGCACCGCCGCCAGAGCGCCGACCGGGTCGTTGACGATGGCCTCCCACTGCAGCAGGGCCGCCGGGCGGTGCTTGAGCCGCGCCTGTCGCAAGAGCGGCGCGATCACCGTGGGGCCGGTGACGATCATGATGCCGCCGAAGACCGCCGCGCTCTCCCAGCTCAGCCCCGCCACCCAGTGCAGCGCCGCCGCCGAGGCGAGCCAGCCGAGCGGCGCGCCCACAAAGATCAGCCGCCGGACCCCGAGCCGCGCGTCGCGCAGCCCCTGGAAATTCAGCGTCAGCCCGCCCTCGAAAAGGATGATCGCCACCGCGATGGCCAGCATCGGCTCCATCAGCGCGCCGAAATCCTGATGCGGATCGAGCACGCCAAGGCCCGGCCCGATGGCAAGCCCCGCGACCAGCATGACCACGATCGCCGGGAGCTTCATCCGCCAGGCCAGCCATTGCGAGCCGACGCCGAGCGCGCCCACAAGGGCAAATCCCAGCAGCGGATCGATGCCGCCAGTTTCCGGTCCGGTCATGTCAGGGCCCTTTCACGCAACCGCGGCCTGTGCCGCGCTCATGATCTGGCCTGCGGCCTCGATCTGTCCAGTGCGATAAAGGGCTTGGCGTGCGATTGGCGCTTCAGCGCGCGTCGTGCAGGATGTCGGTGCCGGTCAGCTTGGCGTGCTGCTGCAGGGCGAAGCGGTCGGTCATCCCGGCGACGTAATCGGCCACCATGCGCGCCAGCTCGGTCTCGCTCTTGGGATCGGTCGCGCGCCAGCGAGCCGGCAGCAGCAGCGGGTTGTCCATGTAGATCGGGAAAAGTTCCATCACCGCTTGGGTCACCTTCTCGCGGATCACCACCACCGAGGGGGCGCGGTACATGCGGGTGAAGAGGAAATGCCGCACCTGCTTGAGCTCGCGGTACATCTCGTCCGAGAAGGCAACGACCGGATGCCCGAGCCGGCGGATGTCGTCGCAGCTTTGCGGCTCTGCCGCCGCGAGGCGCGCCCGGCTCGTGTCGATCACGTCGCTGACCATATAGCCGAAGACCCGGCGCAGCGCCTCGTGGCGACGGCGATAGGCGTCGAGGTGCGGGTAGAGCCGGTCGACCTCGGCATAGGCGGGCTTGATCAGCGGCAGGTCGGCGATCTCTTCCTCGGTGAAGAGCCCGGCGCGCAGCCCGTCCTGCAGGTCATGGTTGTTGTAGGCCACGTCGTCGGCGATCGCCGCGACCTGCGCCTCGCCACTGGCATGGGTCTCAAGCTCGAGATCATGCTCGGCGTTGTATTCGGCCAGCGCCAGCGGCAGCGTCTCGCCCGCTTTCAGCGGCAGCAGCGGCCCATTGTGCTTGGCGATCCCCTCGAGCGTGTCCCAGGTGAGATTGAGCCCGTCGAACTCGGCGTAATGGCATTCGAGCCGGGTGACGATGCGCAGGGTCTGGGCGTTGTGATCGAAGCCGCCATAAGGCGCCATCAATTCGTGCATCGCATCTTCGCCGGTGTGGCCAAAGGGCGTGTGGCCAAGATCATGCGCGAGCGCCACCGCCTCGGTCAGGTCGGTGTTCAGCCCCAGCGCATTGGCCATGGTGCGCGCCACCTGCGCGACCTCGATGCTGTGGGTCAGCCGCGTGCGGTAGAAATCTCCCTCGTGCTCGACGAAGACCTGGGTCTTGTGCTTGAGGCGCCGGAAGGCTGAGCTGTGGATGATCCGGTCACGGTCGCGCTGGAAACAGGAGCGGAATGCACTCTCCTCTTCCGCCACGCGGCGGGGCCGTGCCCCCTCGGGATCGCAGGAATAGATCGCCATCTGTTGTCTGCCTTTCACGTGCCTCAATGCGCGGCCCTTCCGATGCATGCCGGATGGTTGCCGCTGCTCTCGGGGATCCCTATATTATGGACCAACCGGGAGATAAACCTTTGAGGCGACCCATGAACCTGCCCCCGAAAGTGACTGACCGCGCCTACGAGCGACTCGCCGAGATCGGCGCTGGCGCCCAGGGCAAGGCGCTGCGCGTGGCCGTCGAGGGCGGCGGCTGCTCGGGTTTTCAGTATGACATCAAGCTCGACGACGCCGCCGAGGACGATCTCGTGCTCGAGCGCAAGGGAGAGCGCGTGGTGGTCGACAGCGTCTCGCTGCCCTTCCTCGCCGATGCGGTGATCGACTTCTCCGAAGAGCTGATCGGCGCGCGTTTCACCATCGAAAATCCCAATGCCACCAGTTCCTGCGGCTGCGGCACCAGCTTCTCGATGTAAGCCGCCGCTGCCGCGACATGCAAAGGGCCGCGCAGACGTCGCGGCCTTTTTGCTGTCCGCCGCGCGCCGAACAGGATCTCGCAACGGTTCCACATCCAGCCGCAACTCATTGTCCGAAAACAAGAAAGGCGCACCCTGCAAGGTGCGCCTTTCTTCTAGGTCAATGTAGCCCGGGGTGACTTCGCCACTGGCCACGAGGGGCAGCGCCCCTGCCCCGAGCGGTCAATCCTCGGTCACGTCCCCGTCTTCCTCTGACATGTGGAAATCGAGCCCATGCGCCGCGCGGATCTTATCTTCGATCTCGTTGGCGATCTGGCTGTTTTCCTTGAGGAAGTTCTTGGCGTTCTCACGGCCCTGGCCGATGCGCTCGTCGCCGTAGGAATACCAGGCGCCGGACTTGTCGACCACGCCGGCCTTCACCCCGAGATCCAGCAGTTCGCCGGTCTTGGAAATGCCCTCGCCGTACATGATGTCGAACTCGACCTGCTTGAACGGCGGGGCGACCTTGTTCTTCACCACCTTGACGCGGGTCTGGTTGCCGACCACCTCGTCGCGGTCCTTGATCGCGCCGATGCGGCGGATGTCGAGACGCACGGAGCTGTAGAATTTCAGCGCGTTGCCGCCGGTGGTGGTTTCGGGCGAGCCGAACATCACGCCGATCTTCATGCGGATCTGGTTGATGAAGATCACCATGCAGTTCGAGCGGCTGATCGAGGCGGTGAGCTTGCGCATCGCCTGGCTCATCAGGCGCGCGTGCACGCCGACCGAGCTGTCGCCCATGTCGCCCTCGAGCTCGCTCTTGGGGGTCAGCGCGGCGACGGAGTCGACCACCACCAGGCTGACCGCGCCGGAGCGCACCAGCGTGTCGGTGATTTCCAGCGCCTGTTCCCCGGTGTCGGGCTGCGAGATCAGCAGCTCGTCGAGGTCGACGCCCAGCTTCTTGGCGTATTGCGGGTCCAGCGCGTGTTCGGCATCGACGAAAGCGCAGACGCCACCCTTCTTCTGTTCCTCGGCGACGACATGCAGCGTCAGCGTGGTCTTGCCCGAGCTTTCCGGGCCGTAGATCTCGACGATCCGGCCCTTGGGCAGGCCGCCGATGCCGAGGGCGATGTCGAGCCCGAGCGAGCCGGTCGAGGTCGCCTCGATGTCGCGCAGGGCGTTGTCGCCGCCCAATTTCATGATCGAGCCTTTGCCGAACTGCCGCTCGATCTGGGCCAGCGCCGAGTCGAGTGCCTTTTGCCGGTCCGCGTTTCGCTTGCTGTCCATAGTCAGAAGATCTGCCGTTGCCATGATTTCCGATCCTTATTTCATACCGCGTCCGGGGCGGCAATCGCTGCTTTCGTTCGCCTCTTGTTCTCACCCGGGGTTATGAGACCAAAACAGGAACATTTCAAGCACCATCTGTTCTCACTGTTGCGAAACAGCGTTAAAGAGTGGTTTATCGACCAAAAGACCACGGTGAGAGGCAGGGGTATGCTGGTTTTCTGGAAGGCGCGGCTGGTGCTGCTGGCGGTCCCCAAGACGGGAACCTCTGCTTATGAAGCTGCCTTGGGCCCGCATGCCTCGATGAGCGTGCTCGACCCACCCGAGCTGAAGCACGCGCCGGTCTATCGCTACAACCGCTTCTTCCGGCCGATGTTCGAGAAGATGGGCGTGGAGCACATGGAGCTGATGGCCGTGGTGCGCGAGCCTGTCTCCTGGCTCGGCTCGTGGTACCGATACCGCCAGCGCGACTTCCTGGACGGCAAGCCCACCTCGACCCGCGGGCTCAGCTTCGAGGACTTCGTCGAGGCCTATGCCAGCGGCGCCCGCCCGCCCTTTGCCAATGTCGGCAGCCAGGCGAAATTCGTCGAGCCTCGGCCGAACGGCACCGGGGTCACGCATCTGTTCAGATACGAGCACCAGGCGCAGATCACCGGCTTCCTGGAAGAGCGGCTGGGGCTCAGGCTCGAGCTGCCGCGCGAGAATGTCTCGCCGCGCGCCGACCTGGCGCTCTCGCCCGGGGCCGAGGCGACGCTGCGGCGCAAATGCGCCGCGGATTTCGCGCTCTGGGAGCGGGCGCGCTGAGATCTCAGGCGAGCTGCTGCTGCACTGTCTCGGTCAGCTCGGTCAGCGAGAAGGGCTTGGGCAGGAACACCGAGTTGGGCACGGCCACGCGACTCTTGTCGAGCGACTCCTCGGCGTAGCCCGACACGAAGACCACCCGCGTTCCGGGCCGCATCTCGAGCGCCTGGCGCACCCAGCTCGGCCCATCCATCCCGGGCATCACCACGTCGGTGACGAAGACATCCACCGTCAGCGCCGGGTCCTGCAGCACCTCGAGCGCCTGCTCGGCGGTCTCGGCCTCGATCACCGTGAAGCCGCGCAGGCGCAGCGCCCGGGCCGCAAAGGCGCGCACCGGGGCCTCGTCCTCGACCAGCAGGACAACGCTGCCCAGCAGCGGCGCGCTGCCGCGCTCCGGCTCGGGCGCGGGGGGCTCGGCCATGCTGGTCTCTTCGAAGGCGGGGAAAAGCAGGGTGAAGCAGCTCCCCTTGCCGACCACGCTGTCGACGAAGATGAACCCCCCCGTCTGCTTGACGATGCCATAGACGGTCGAAAGGCCGAGCCCGGTGCCCTCACCCGTGCGCTTGGTGGTGAAGAAGGGCTCGAAGACCTTCTGCAGCTTGTCCTGCGGGATCCCGAAGCCCCGGTCGATGACCTTGACGCTGGCGTAGAGCCCGGGCTCGACCCGGGCACGGTCGCGGATCAGCGCCTCGTGCATCACGCAGCGGCTGGTGGCGATCTCGATCTCGCCGCCCTCGGGCATGGCGTCGCGGGCGTTCACCACGAGGTTCATCATCACCTGCTCGAGTTGCCGGCGGTCGCCGCGGATCGGGGGCAGCACCGGATCGTGGTTCAGCCTGAGGTTCACCCGCTCCCCTACCAGCCGGTTCAGCAGGTGGGTCAGATCCGACAGCGTGTCGCGCAGGTCGAGCTTCTCGACGCTCAGCGTCTGCTTGCGCGAGAAGGCGAGAAGCTGACCCACGAGCGAGGCGGCGCGGTTGGCGTTCTGGTTGATCTGCAGCAGATCCGCATAATCCGCATCGCCCTGGTCGTGGCGCAGCAGCAGCAGGTCGCAATGGCCCGAGATCGCGGTGAGCAGGTTGTTGAAATCATGCGCTACCCCGCCCGCGAGCTGGCCGATGGCCTGCATCTTCTGGCTCTGGACGAATTGCGCCTCGAGCGATTTCAGCTCGGTCGCGTCGTTGAGCACCGCGATCAGCTCGGCCCGCCCCGCCTTGAGCACCCGGTTCAGCGTGACCTGCACGAAGACCTCGCGCTCGGGGCGTACGAGGCGCAGGAATTCCGACCGATGCAGCCCGCGGCCTGCCGCCGCCTCGGTGAGCCAGTCGGTGATCGACCGGCCGAGCCCCTCCATGTGTGCCTCGATCGAGGTGCCGTCGGCGCTGGCCACCTCGAGCATGCGGCAGGCTTCGGCGTTGGCACGCAGGATCCGTCCGTCGGGCGCGAGCCGCAAAAGCGGCACCGGCAGGTTGTCGACCCCGTCCCGCACCTCCGGCGACCCTGCCGCATCCACCGGATGCAGCACCACTTCCTGCCGCCCGAAACCGGCATCCGAGCAGCGGATCAGCACGCTGCGCTCGCCCTCCGGAGAGCCGATCTGCTGCACCTTGCCGACGCGCAGCGGCAGCTCCAGCACCTCCTCGAGCTGCTTGATCCGCCGCCCGATCAACCTCCGCGCGGCGGCGTTCATATAAAGCACCGCGCCGCTGCGCCCGACGGTCAGCACCGGCACCTGCGCCGCGTCCCGCGCTTCGGGCGCGCGATCCTCCGCCTCCGCCACCGCGGTGAGGCCCGAAAAGTCGGGATCCGGCAGCCGTTCGAGCCGCCAGTAGCTCAGCCCCCCGACCTCCGCCAGCGCAAGCCGGTGCGGCCCGGCGGGAGACAGGATGTCCTCGCTCGCGCCCCCGCGCCCCTCGGCGCGGCGCCGCAGCCGCAGTTTCAGGGCCTCGGCATCCACCCCCAACTGGGTCAGCAGATCGCCGAGATTCTGCCCGGCAGCGAGAACGAACCGCTGCTGCGCGGCGCGATTGGAAAACACCGTCCGCCCGTGTCGATCCTCGAGCAGCGCCGGTGCGGGATCGGCCTCGACCAGCTTGCGCAGCCCCGACAGCTCCCCCCGCAGGCGCCGCCGCCCCATCACATGCCAGACCGCCAGCAGACCGCTGATCGCCAGAAAGGCCCCCGCCGCGGCCTGCGCCGCGAGCTGCGCCTCCCTGCCCTCGAGCAGCGCGCTGAACGCCAGGCACACCAGGCCGGCAGCGGTGAGCGCGATCCCCGGCAGAGCCTGAGAAAGCCAACTGCGCCCGCGCCCCTCCTCGTAAAACGCGGATCGCGTCACGGGGTCATCCTTTTCCTTCCATATCCCCATTCACCATGTGGCATGTGTATGATTAACCAAAGGTTAACTTTTCACATTCCCATGGGTCATCCGCGGCAGCCGCGCCGATCAGGCGGGCCGGCGCAGCTGCGCCGAGAAGAAGCCGTCGCCGCCGTCGCCGGGCAGGAACTGGCGCTGCTGCTCGACGGTCCAGCCCGGATGCCGGGCGAGGAAGGCCTCGATCTGCGCCGCGTTTTCCACCGCGAGCATCGAGCAGGTGGCATAGGCGAGCAGCCCGCCGGGTGTCACGAGCCGCGCGGCGATGTCGAGGATCCCGGCCTGCACCTTGGTCAACTCCTCCAGCCGCTCCGGTGTCAGCCGCCACTTGCCCTCGGGCGCGCGCCGCCAGGCGCCGCTGCCGGAACAGGGCACGTCGCAGAGCACCAGGTCGTAGGATCCCTTGGGGCTGGCGACGGCCTGGATGCGCGCCCCGGCGCGCTTGGCGCGCGCGGGAAGGTCGGACATGCGGCGCGGGTCTGCATCATGCGCCGCGACCTCGCCGCCGGTGCGCGCGGCCATGGCCAGCGCCTTGCCGCCGCCGCCGGCGCAATAGTCCAGGACCCGCAGCCCCGGCGCCAGCGGCAGCGCCTCGACCACCGCCTGGCTGGCAACGTCTTGCAGCTCGACCAGCCCCTCGGCGAAAGCCTGGCTCTGCGCAATGCGGCGCGCGCCCTCAGTGACCTCGAGCGCTCCGGAGGCCAGCGGATGCGTTCGGGTCTCGATCCCCTCGCCCGCCAGCGCCCCCTGAGCCGCGGCAAGATCGCCGCGCAGGCCGTTCACCCGCAGGAACACCGGGGCGCGCTCGCGCAGCGCCTCGGCGGCGGCGGCGGCCTCTTCGCCAAGGCTGTCGGTCAGCAGCGCGTCGATCCAGTCGGGAAGATCGCGGGCCTCCGCCCCCTCGGCCAGGCGTCCCCCAGCCTGCTCCTCGGCGGTCAGAGCCGCGGGAGCGTGGCCGTCCCCGGTGAAAAGGCTGTCGGGAGCGACCTGCTGCTGACGCAGCAGGCCGATGAGCCGCGCCCGCCCGCTCTCGCCGCCGCCCTGCGCGGCGGTGGAGCGCCAGCGGCGCAGCACGTCGAAGACATGGTCACGCACCGCGGCGCGGTCCTTGGACCCGGCGTAGCGCGCGCCGCGCGACCAGCCGAGCAGCGCCTGCTCGGCGGGGGTTCCGGCGGCGATGCGATCGAGCACCTCGGCGGCGGCTTGCAGCCTTGCGCCGGGGGTCATGACTGCATCCCCCAAGCGCGGATCATCGGAATATCGTGCTGCATCTGGTCTCGTGCTCCTGCCGCTGTCGCCCGCCCCTCTACCCGCGCGCGCCGCGCCGCGTCCAGCGCTTTCCCGGCGTCCGCCCCGAAACCAAAAGGGCCGATCCTCGCGGACCGACCCCCCATTTTCTCGCAGATCGCGCGCTCAGCCAATGCGGTAGTTCGGGCTCTCGCGGGTGATCTGCACGTCGTGCACGTGGCTCTCTGACAGGCCGGCGTTGGTGATGCGCACGAAATTGCAGTTCTTGCGCATCTCTTCGACGGTGGCGTTGCCGGTGTAGCCCATGGCGGCGCGCAGGCCGCCGACCAGCTGGTGGATCACCGCGCCGGCCGACCCCTTGTAGGGCACCTGCCCTTCGATGCCCTCGGGCACGAGCTTGTCGCTCGCCGCATCCTTCTGGAAGTAGCGATCCGCCGATCCGCGCGCCATGGCGCCAAGGCTGCCCATGCCGCGATAAGCCTTGAACGAGCGACCCTGGTAGAGGATCACCTCGCCCGGGCTTTCATCCGTGCCGGCGATCATCGAGCCGACCATGGCGCAGGAGGCACCCGCGGCGATGGCCTTAGCGAAATCGCCCGAGAACTTGATGCCGCCGTCGGCGATCACCGGCACGTCACCGGCCGCCTTGGCGCAGTCCATGATCGCGGTAAGCTGCGGCACGCCGACGCCGGCGACCATCCGCGTGGTGCAGATCGAGCCCGGGCCGATGCCGACCTTGACCGCATCGGCGCCCGCATCGATCAGCGCGCGGGTGGCATCGCCGGTGGCAACGTTGCCGGCGATGACCTGCACCTCGTTCGACAGCGCCTTGGCCCGCGCCACCGCGTCGATCACCCCGGCGCTGTGGCCATGGGCGGTGTCGATCACCACGATGTCGACCCCCGCGTCGATCAGCGCCTCGGTGCGCTCGAAGCCCGACTCGCCCACCCCGGTCGCGGCGGCAACGCGCAGTCGGCCCAGCTCGTCCTTGCAGGCGGTGGGGTTGAGCACGGCCTTCTCGGTGTCCTTGAGCGTCAGCAGGCCGGTGAGCTTGCCCTGCGCATCGGTGACCAGCAGCTTCTCGATCCGCCGCGCCCTCATCAGGCTGATCGCCTCCTCGCGGTCGGCGGGCTCGCGCAGGATGGCAAGGTTCTCGGAGGTCATCATCACCCGCACGGGCGTGTCCGGCTTCTGCGCGAAACGCATGTCGCGGTTGGTGACGATGCCGACAACGCGGTGCTGCTCGTCGACCACCGGGAAGCCGGTGAAACCGTAACGCTCGGTCAGCGCTTGCGCGTCGGCCAGCGTCTGGTCGGGGGTGAGGGTGACCGGGTTGTAGACGATGCCGCTCTCGAAGCGTTTCACCCGGCGCACTTCCTGGGCCTGACGTTCGATGTCGAGGTTCTTGTGGATCACCCCGATGCCGCCGGCCTGCGCCATGGTGATCGCCATGCGCGCCTCGGTGACCGTGTCCATGGCCGAAGACAGCAGCGGAATGTTGAGCGCAATGCTCTTGGTGACCCGGGTGCGCGTGTCGGCCGTGGACGGCAGAACGCTGGAAGCTGCGGGAAGCAGCAGAACATCGTCGAAGGTGAAGGCCTCGCGAATCTCCATGGGGGCGGCTCCTTGGGAGGGTATCGGTTGGCACGTCCCTATTGCACGGATGATCGGCGGGGGAAAGGCCCCTCGGACCTTCGCCGCGAGGGCTGCGGCCCGGGCAGCGCAGAAGCGCAAGCTCCGCCCACGGCCCGCAAGCTTCTCCGGAGACTTTTCGCCCTGAAGCCAGAGGCTAGGGGCGCGCGCCGAGAACGGCTTCGGCCAGGGCGATGGCGGCGAAGGGCACCGAGAGGAGCAGCGCGACCAGCAGCGCCGCAGCGCGGGTCGGCCTGGGGCGCGGGGCAAGGAGGGGCAAACGGCGGCGCGGGGCGGTCATGAGTCAATTAACCACGCGCACACTTTCGGGCGCGTTAATGGCTGCCATGACTTCTCCACTGCTGCCTCCGCCGCTCCTGCCCCTGCCGCAATCGCCGGAATACGCCCGCGCCTGCGCCGCGCTGGGAGTGCCCTGCCGGTCTGGGGAAGAGATCTTTGACGGGGGCGCGGCGCTGCGCTGGCAGGTGCAGGCGCGCCGGCTGCCGCTGCTGGGCGAGGTCAGCCTGCTCTCGCGCGGGCCGGTGACCGCGGCGCCCGCGGCGGCCGAGGCCTGGCTGCGGGAGCTGCCCACCCCCGGGCCGCTGCTGCTCAATGCCGAGGGTGTCTCGGCCGGGGCGCTGCGCGGCGCGGGCTTCTGGCCGCTGCTGACCCCGGCGACGCTTGCCCTGTTGCCGCTTGGCCCGCCGGAACAGATGCGCAGGGCGCTGCGGCAGAAATGGCGCAACCGGCTCACCCGTGCCGAGGGTGCAGGGCTGAGCCTGCGCCGCCTGCCGCTGCACGGCGGGCACTGGCTGCTGGAGGCTGAGCTGGCGCAGGCCCGCGCCCGCCGCTACCGCAACCTGCCGCCGGGCTTCATTGTCGCCTATGCCCGCGCCACGCCCGAAGCCGCGCTGATCTGGGAGGCGCGGCGGGGCGGCGCGCCGCTCGCCGCCATCGCCGTGCTTCGGCACGGGCGCATGGCGAGTTGGACCACCGGCGTCACGACGCCGCAGGGACGCGCCGCCAACGCCATGAACCTGCTGCTCTGGGCGGCGATGCGCTGGCTGGCAGAGCGCGGGCATGAGCAGCTCGATCTCGGCATGCTCAACGGCGACGACGCGCCGGGCGTCACCCGCTTCAAGCTTGGCACCGGCGCGCGCGCGCACCGGCTGGCGGGCACATGGCTGCGCTGTCGCGCGCTTGCGCCGCTCGCCCGCCGCCTGCCAAAAGGGCTGGCCACCTGACGGTGCCCAGCCCCTTCCTCTTTGTGCAAGTATCCTGCGGCGAGATGCGCCGCGCCGAGGGGCTGCGCCCCTCACCCGGCCGCCGCAGCTGCGCCGTTCACTCGGTCGGTGTCACCTTGACCATCATGTCGGGCTTGCCGACCACCGCGCCGTTCGGCCCGGTGCCGCGCTTGATCGCGTCGACGACCTCCATGCCCGAGGTCACCTCGCCCACCGCCGTGTAGGCGCCGTTCAGATGCGGCGCCGGGGCGAACATGATGAAGAACTGCGAGTTCGCCGAGTCCGGGTTCTGCGAGCGCGCCATGCCGACGACGCCGCGCGCGAAATCCTTCTCGGAGAATTCCGCCGCGAGATCCGGCAGGTCCGAGCCGCCGGTGCCCGCCATGCGCATGTCGTTGCCCTCACGGCCGAACTGCACGTCGCCGGTCTGCGCCATGAAGCCGTCGATCACGCGGTGGAAGACCACGCCGTCATACTCGCCCTTCTCCGCCAGCTCGGTCAGCCGCGCGGCGTGCTGCGGCGCGACATCGTCGAAGAGCTCGATGTGGAAGGTGCCGTTGGCGCCCTCGCCCGCGACCTCGACGTCAAGCCCCGCCGCCAGTGCAGGCGAAGCCATGACGGAGAGCAACAGCGCCAGCTTACGCATCTGCAGCCACCTTCACCGAGATCATCCGGTCGGGCTCGGCAGGCGGCTCGCCGCGGGTGATCGCATCGACGTGCTCCATGCCCTCGATGACCCGGCCGTAGACGGTGTACTGGCCGTTGAGGAAGTGGTTGTCCTTGAAGTTGATGAAGAACTGCGAGTTCGCCGAGTTCGGGTTCATCGAGCGCGCCGCGCCCAGGGTGCCGCGGTCGTGCGGAAGTTTCGAGAATTCCGCGGGAAGGTCGGGCAGCTGCGAGCCGCCGGTGCCGGCGCGGCGCAGGTTGAAGCCGTCTTCCATGTCACCATGCTCGACGTCGCCGGTCTGCGCCATGAAACCGTCGATCACGCGGTGGAAGCAGACATTGTCATATTCTCCCGCACGCGCCAGCTCCTTCATCCGCTCGGCGTGCTTCGGCGCCACGTCGGGCAGCAGCTCGATGGTGACGGTGCCGCCCTTCAGCTCGATGAGGATGGTGTTTTCGGGGTCCTTGATCTCGGCCATGTCGATACTCCCTATGGCGTTCGTTGCGCGAGATTTAGTCCGCCTGCGCCCGAATGCCAAGATGCGCGTCCCTCCGGCCCTGAGCGCGGACCGCTGCCGCATTGACCTTGCGCCCGGCTCGGGGCAGACCATTGAGCAACCCAAGGATCAGGAGGACCGAGATGGCCTGGAAGACCCTCGACGACATGGAACTCGCCGGCAAGCGCGTGCTCACCCGTGTCGACATCAACGTGCCGGTGGACGGCGGCGTGGTCACCGACGCAACCCGGATCGAGCGCGTGGCACCCACCGTGCAGGACATCCTGTCGCGCGGCGGCACCCCTGTCCTGCTGGCCCACTTCGGCCGCCCCAAGGGCAAGGTCGTGCCCGAGATGTCGCTCAAGATGCTGGTGCCCGCGCTCGAGGCCGCCTTCGGTACCAAGGTCAATTTCGCCACGCTGGACGAGGCCGAGGCGGTGATCGGCGGCTGCGCCGAGGGCCAGGTCGTGCTTCTCGAGAACACACGCTTCGAGCCCGGCGAGGAAAAGAACGACGCCGAGCTCGCAAAGCGCTACGCCGCGCTTGGTGATATCTATTGCAATGACGCCTTCTCGGCGGCGCACCGCGCCCATGCCTCCACCGCCGCGCTGGCGCAGCTGCTGCCCGCCTGCGCGGGCCGGCTGATGCAGGCCGAGCTCGAGGCGCTGGAGGCGGCGCTCGGCGCGCCGAAGCGTCCGGTGCTGGCGGTGGTCGGCGGCGCCAAGGTCTCGACCAAGCTCGACCTTCTGGGCAACCTCGTCGAGAAGGTCGACATGCTGGTGATCGGCGGCGGCATGGCCAACACCTTCCTCGCGGCGCAGGGCGTCGACGTGGGCAAGTCGCTCTGCGAGCACGAGATGACCGGCACCGCCCGCGAGATCGCCGAGAAGGCCGCCGCGGCGGGCTGCGAGATTCTGCTGCCGCGCGACGTGGTGGTGGCGCGCGAATTCCGCGAGAACGCGCCCTCGGAAGTGGTCCCGGCCGAATCCTGCCCGGCCGACGCGATGATCCTCGACGCCGGGCCGGACAGCGTGGCGCATGTGGAACAGGCCATCTCCCGCGCCGCGACGCTGATCTGGAACGGGCCGCTCGGCGCCTTCGAGATCGCCCCCTTCGATGCCGCCACCAACGCGGCCGCCAAGTTTGCAGCCAAGCGCACCGCGCATGGCGAGCTGGTTTCGGTCGCCGGCGGCGGCGACACGGTGGCGGCGCTCAACAAGGCCGGGGCGGCGGACGACTTCACCTATATCTCGACTGCCGGCGGCGCCTTCCTCGAGTGGATGGAAGGCAAGACCCTGCCCGGCGTCGCGGCGCTCGGCTGAGCCCCACAAGCCGATCGGCCCCTCGTCGGGCCGATCGGCCACAATCGGCGCGCAATCGCACCGATTTTTCAGCGACCTAGGCTACGGGGGATTTCCATGCCCCCTGCCCTGTGGCATGGTTTCCCCGACGTCGGACGGCTCCCCACCCAATGAGGGAGCGCGGCGCAGAGCAGACCAAACGGCATACAGGCATCAGGACCCACGCATATGACTGGCAGACGCAAACCGGCCCTCGGCGGCCTCGTCTTCGCGGTGATCACGCTGAGCTTGTCGGGCTATTTCACCTTTGCCGCCGTGCAGGGCGACTACGGGCTCTTCCGCCGCGCCGAGATCGAGGTGGAGGCCGACCGGCTGGCCACCGAGCTCGACGGGATCAACGCCGAGGTCGCGCATATGGAAAACGTCACCCTGCGGCTCTCGGACGACTATCTCGATCTTGACCTGCTGGACCAGCAGGCGCGCGACGTTCTGGGAATGATCCGCTCGGACGAGATCGTCGTGCGCTGAGCGCGCGCAGTATCGCAACGCCCTAAGCGCGTGCAATGCGGCGTGGGCTGAACGCGCGCAGTGCCGCAGCGCGCCGACCGCGCGCCATCCAAGGTTCCGCTGAGTTCTGCCGCCCCTCTGTGTCCGATCCGCTTCTGAGCGCCTCCCGGGCGCCTTGGCGCGAGGGCGCGGAGCGGCGGGGTTCTGCCGGTGGCTTGCCCTAACGTCCCGCCGCGCCACTTTTTAGCGAAACTCCCGCCCCGGCCCTTTGACACTCAGTCGCCGCCGATTTACTGTGGGAGAAAGTTTAACACTAAACTAGTTGGGAGGAGTCCCCATGGCCGCTCGGAAACCATCCGCAAAGCCGAACGTCTCGCCCGAGGAGCTCAAGCAATACTATCATGACATGCTGCTCATCCGCCGCTTCGAAGAGAAGGCGGGTCAGCTGTATGGCATGGGGCTCATCGGCGGGTTCTGCCACCTTTACATCGGCCAGGAAGCGGTCGTTGTCGGCCTCGAGGCCGCGGCGAGCGAAGGCGACAAGCGCGTCACCTCCTACCGCGACCACGGGCACATGCTCGCCTGCGGCATGGACCCCAACGGGGTGATGGCCGAGCTCACCGGCCGCGAGGGCGGCTATTCCAAGGGCAAGGGCGGCTCGATGCACATGTTCAGCCGCGAGAAGCATTTCTACGGCGGCCATGGCATCGTCGGCGCGCAGGTGCCGCTCGGCGCCGGCCTCGCCTTTGCCGACCGTTACCTGGAAAACGACCGCGTGACCTTTGCCTACTTCGGCGACGGCGCGGCCAACCAGGGCCAGGTCTACGAGACCTTCAACATGGCGTCGATCTGGAAGCTGCCGGTGATCTTCGTCATCGAGAACAACCAGTACGCCATGGGCACCTCGCAGAAGCGCTCCACCTCGACCGAGGAAATCTACACCCGCGGCGCGCCCTTCGGCATCCCCGGCGAGCTGGTCGACGGCATGGACGTGTTGAAGGTCAAGGAAGCCGGCGAGAAGGCGGTGGCGCACTGCCGCGCGGGCAACGGCCCCTACATCCTCGAAGTGAAGACCTACCGCTACCGCGGCCACTCCATGTCGGACCCGGCCAAGTACCGGACCCGCGAGGAAGTGCAGAAGATGCGCGACGAGCGCGACCCGATCCAGAGCGTGCGCGACCTGCTGCTGCAGGGCAAGCACGCCACCGAGGATGACCTCAAGGCGATCGACAAGAACATCAAGGACATCGTGAACGCCTCGGCCGAGTTCTCGAAGGAGAGCCCGGAGCCGGCGCTCGAGGAACTCTGGACCGACATCTACGCCGACGAAGTGCCGCAAGGCGACGCGGTAGAGGCCTGAGGCAGAAGGACTAGACGGATATGGCAACCGAAATTCTCATGCCCGCGCTCTCGCCGACCATGGAAGAGGGCACGCTGGCCAAGTGGCTGGTCAAAGAGGGCGACACCGTGAGCTCGGGCGACATTCTCGCCGAGATCGAGACCGACAAGGCGACGATGGAATTCGAAGCCGTCGATGAAGGCATCGTCGGCAAGATCCTCATCGAGGAAGGCACCGAGGGCGTGAAGGTCAACACCCCGATCGCCGTGCTGGTCGAGGAAGGCGAAAGCGCCGATGACATCGAGGTCTCCTCGGGCGGCGGCGACGACGCCGAGCCCGCGAAGACCGAAGAGACCCCCGCGGCCCCGGTCGAGGAGGCCCCCGCCTCCGCCCCGGCAACCCCCAAGGCCAAGGCGGTCGAACCCGACTGGCCCGAAGGTACCGAGATGAAGAGCCAGACCGTTCGCGAAGCGCTTCGCGACGCCATGGCCGAGGAAATGCGCAACGATCCCAACGTCTTCGTCATGGGCGAGGAAGTGGCCGAGTACCAGGGTGCCTATAAGGTCACCCAAGGGCTGCTCGACGAGTTCGGCTCGAAGCGCGTGATCGACACGCCGATCACCGAGCACGGCTTTGCCGGCATCGGCGTCGGCGCGGCCTTCGGCGGGCTCAAGCCCATCGTCGAGTTCATGACCTTCAACTTCGCCATGCAGGCGATCGACCAGATCATCAACTCGGCGGCCAAGACGCTCTACATGTCCGGCGGCCAGATGGGCGCGCCCATGGTGTTCCGCGGCCCGAACGGTGCCGCCGCCCGCGTCGGCGCGCAGCACTCGCAGGACTACGCCGCATGGTACGCCATGGTGCCCGGCCTCAAGGTCGTGATGCCCTACTCGGCCTCCGACGCCAAGGGCCTGCTGAAGAGCGCCATCCGCGATCCCAACCCGGTGATCTTCCTCGAGAACGAGATCCTCTACGGCCGCTCCTTCGACGTGCCGGTCATGGATGATTTCACCGTGCCCTTCGGCAAGGCCCGCATCTGGCGCGAGGGCAGCGATGTGACCATCGTCTCCTTCGGCATCGGCATGACCTACGCTCTCGAGGCGGCGGACAAGCTGGCGGACGAGGGCATCTCGGCCGAGGTGATCGACCTGCGCACCCTGCGCCCGATCGACTACGGCACCGTCATCGAGTCGGTTAAGAAGACCAACCGCTGCGTGACCGTGGAAGAGGGCTGGCCGGTGGGCTCCATCGGCAACCACCTGTCGGCCTACATCATGCAGAACGCCTTCGACTGGCTCGACGCCCCGGTGATCAACTGTACCGGCAAGGACGTGCCCATGCCCTACGCGGCGAACCTCGAGAAGCACGCGCTGATCACCACCGCAGAGGTGATCGACGCCGTGAAGCAAGTCACCTACCGGTAAGGAGAGCGTCATGCCCACGGAAATCCTGATGCCCGCGCTGTCCCCCACCATGGAGGAAGGCACGCTGGCCAAGTGGCTGGTGAAAGAGGGCGACACGGTCAGCTCCGGCGACATCCTCGCCGAGATCGAGACCGACAAGGCGACGATGGAATTCGAAGCCGTCGACGAAGGCACCATCGGCAAGATCCTCATCGAGGAAGGCAGCGAGGGGGTGAAGGTCAACACCCCCATCGCGGTCCTGCTCGAAGAGGGCGAGAGCGCCGACGACATCGACAGCGGCTCCTCGGATGGCGCTTCCGCCAAGTCCGAGGAAAAGCCCGCCGAAGCCAAGTCCGAGGCGCCCGCGCCGAAGGATGAGGACACCAAGGCGGCGGCGGCCACCCCGGCAGCCGGCTCGGCAACCCCTGCCCCCGCGTCCCCCAAGGGCGAGGACGGCAAGCGTATCTTCGCTTCGCCGCTGGCGCGCCGCATCGCGGCGGACAAGGGGCTCGACCTCGCGCAGGTCAAGGGCACCGGACCGCACGGCCGCATCGTCAAGGCCGACGTCGAGGCTGCCAAGCCTGCAGACAAGGCAGCCAAGTCCGAGGCCGCGGCTCCGGCCACGGCCGAGAAGAAGGCCACCGATGCGACCGTCATGCCCGCCGGCCCGTCGTCGGACGCGGTGCGCAAGATGTACGAGGGGCGCGAGTTCGAAGAGGTCAAGCTCGACGGCATGCGCAAGACGGTGGCGAGCCGCCTCACCGAGGCCAAGCAGACCATCCCGCACTTCTACCTGCGCAAGGACATCAAGCTCGACGCGCTGCTCAAGTTCCGCAGCCAGCTGAACAAGCAGCTCGAGGCGCGCGGCGTGAAGCTCTCGGTCAACGACTTCGTCATCAAGGCCTGTGCCTTGGCGCTGCAGTCGGTGCCGGACGCCAATGCCGTCTGGGCTGGGGATCGCATCTTCAAGCTCAAGCCGTCCGACGTCGCGGTGGCCGTGGCGATCGAGGGCGGTCTCTTCACCCCGGTGCTCAAGGATGCCGAGATGAAGTCGCTCTCGGCGCTGTCCGCCGAGATGAAGGACCTTGCGGGCCGGGCCCGGAACAAGAAGCTCGCGCCGCATGAATACATCGGCGGCAGCTTCGCGATCTCCAACCTCGGCATGTACGGCATCGACAACTTCGACGCGGTGATCAACCCGCCGCATGGCGCGATCCTCGCCGCGGGCGCGGGCGTCAAGAAGCCGATCGTCGGTGCTGATGGCGAGCTGGCTGTGGCGACGGTGATGTCCGTGACGCTCTCGGTCGACCACCGGGTCATCGACGGCGCGCTGGGGGCCGAGCTGCTGCAGGCGATTGCCGACAACCTCGAGAACCCGATGGTGATGCTCGCCTGATCCGGGCGCATCGCTGGAACACAGAACGGCCCCACCGCGCGGTGGGGCCGTTTTCCTTTGGGGCCGCTGCAGCACACCCGGCCGGAAGCACAGCCGGCCTAAGACGGCGAAAGGCGCAGCCCCTCGGGACCGCGCCTCAGTCGATAGCCAAGGGATCGCGCCGTCAGTCGCTGCAGTTGCAGCCGGTGAGCTTCTGGTCCATCGAGCGCGAGGGCTGATCGCAGCCCGCCTCGCCGACGATCTTAGCCGGCACCCCGGCGACGGTCTTGCAGGGCGGCACCTCGGCCAGCACCACCGAGCCCGCCGCGATGCGCGAACGGTCGCCCACCTTGATGTTGCCCAGCACCTTCGCGCCTGCGCCGATCAGCACGCCGTTGCCGATCTTGGGATGACGGTCCTCGTCCTCCTTGCCGGTGCCGCCAAGCGTCACCGAATGCAGGATCGACACGTCGTCGCCGACCACCGCCGTCTCGCCGATGACGATGGAATGCGCATGGTCGATCATGATGCCCTTGCCGATCTTCGCGGCCGGGTGGATGTCGACGCCGAACACCTCGGACGAACGCATCTGGAAGAAATAGGACAGGTCGCGCCGCCCCTGGTTCCACAGCCAATGCGCCACGCGCTGGCTTTGCACCGCCTGGAAGCCCTTGAAGTAGAGCAAGGGCTGCAGGTAGCGGTGGCAGGCCGGGTCGCGCTCGAAGGTGGCCTGGATGTCGGCCCGCGCCTTCAGCGCCAGCGAGGGATCGGAGCTATAGGCCTCGTCGCAGATCTCGCGCAGGATCTGCTCGGACATCTCGCCATTCGCCAGCTTCAGCGAGATGCGATACGCCAGCGCCCGCTCGATGGTCGGGTGGTGCAGGATCGAGATGTGCACCGACCCGCCGAGCAGCGGCTCGGCGGCGACAACCTCTTCGGCCTCGCGGACGATGCGGGCCCAGACGGGATCCAGTTCGGCGATCTTGGCGCGTGTCTTGGCCATGGGAGTCCTCCGTGAGTTGCCGCCCACTCTAGCAGATAGCCGCTGCGGGTCGAAATGCAAAACCGTGATCTAGGGGATCGCGGCCCGAGATGAAAGCCCCCACGCCCCGCGCTCAGGCAGAGAGCACGAGCCGCGCGAAGGGCCCCGCCCCGTAGCGCGCCGAGACCTGTGCCACATGCACCTCGTAAAGCCCCGTGAGCCCGTCCTGCGCAGAATCGTAACCCCATGCGGGGGCGTCGCAAAACACCTCTCGGATCACCTCGCCCCCCTGCACAACGCGCAGGAGATACCGCTCGCTCTCCTCGCCGAGCGGCACCTCCGGCAGTTCCCAGTCGTCCCCCTCGAGGCGCGTGCGCCGGATCCAGCTCAGGGTCCGTGCCGTGCCGCCCGCCATGGCCGCGCGCAGATGCACCGGCCGATAGGGCCGGAGGCCATTGCCGTCGAAGGCCAGCTCGCGGTGCACGTAGGCGGCATCGTCGTAACCACGCTTGGCCGGCCCGATGCGGTAGTGCCGCGCCTGCCGCCGCTGCGCCGGGGTCAGCGCGATCTGCTGCGGCGCCCCGTCGAGCAGCACCACCCAGGACCCGACGGGCCAGACCTCGGGCATGATCCCGTCGCTGCCCGCCTGCCCGCGCAGCCGGTGCGAGAGCAGCCAGCGTCCAGGCTCCAGAAGCTCGGCATCGCGGAACTGGAACACCTCCCAATGTCCCGGCGTGCCGTCGCCGATTGCCATGACGTTCGCCCCGCCGAGCAGCGCGGCGTCAGAGACCGTCTCGAGCGCCCCCGAGCGCAGGCTGATCTGCAGCCCGTCGCCCCGGTCGATCCGCCCGGCAGGCGCCGCGACAAGCGGCGTCTCGGTGACGCCGACCGTCGCCCGCGCGGCGAGGATCTCGTTCAGCCCGTAGTCCGCATCCGTGGCACTGGCATAGACCGCCACGCTGCCCGGCCAGGGCGTCGCCGTCACGGCCAGGTGCGGCGCATGTGGCACTTCTTCGCCGCTCAGCAGCGGCAGGTCGAGAAACAGCGGCAGCACCGGGACAGGCGCAGCCACGGGGCGCAACAACGGATCACTTTCGCCCAAGTCGGCGAGGTCGGCGGGCAAATAGGTGTCGGGCTCGATGCGCACCGCCTCGATCTTCTGGTACGCGCCGCTCTCCACCCGGTCGACGCGCGCGCGCAGACGTCCCGAGGCCCCGGGCAGTTCGACGATGTCCCCCGCACCGACCGCCATCTGCGAAGGCGGCAGAGCAAAGCGCAGTGTCTCGCGGGCGATCCGCGCCTCGGCCAGGAAGCGCTCGAGCACCATGCGCGCCTCGGCGCGGGTCAGCACCATCGGCCATTCGGTTTCGGCAACGCCATGGCTCTGCGCGTCCGGCAAGACCACCTCCTCGCCCAGGATCGCGTGGTCGCCATCGGCCTCCACAAAGCGCAGACGCAACCGCCCGGCCATCTCCGCCTCGGCTGCGCGGATGCGCAGCAGGTCGCCCTCCTCCGAAAGGTCATGCACCAGCGCCGCAGGGTCGAGCGTCCTCGGCGCCCGCCCGCGCCGCGGCAGGAAGCGGAGCATACCGTCGCGCTCGATCGCATCCACCCCATGCGCGAGCAGAAGCGGCTGCAGCGCGCTCCGTGCGTCGCTCACCCGGTCGATGTGGTAGCCGCGCACCCACCCCCAGAGGCGGCTCACGTCCACCTCCTCCACCCCCGCCCGGGCGCAGACCTCCGCCACCACCGAGGCCAGCGTCCGCCCCGACGCGCGCCCGTTCAGCCAGTGCCCACGCCGGTAGTTGCCGCCGTCCCTCCACAGCTCCGAAAGCCCCGGGAACCATGGGTAGGGCCGCGCGTCCCAGGCCCAGACCAGCGCCCGCGACATGTCGAGCATCGGCGCGCCATAGACCTCCGACAGCGGGTTGTGCGCCGGGTCGGTCCAATGGGCGTGCACGGCCCGCAGGTACTGTCGCTGCATGAGCTCATCCCGCAACCCATTGGAATACCGAGGCAGAAGGCTCTCCGAGCTTTTCGGATCGAGGAACTTGTTGGGCTGGTTCGCACCCTTGTCGAGCGCGGCGCAGCCGAGCTCGGTAAACCAGATGGGCTTGCTCTGCGGCACCCAGCCTGTGGGCTGTGCCTGCCGTACGCCGCCGATCCGCTCGTGATGCAGGTTGCTCCACCAGCCGCGCAGGTCCTTGTACCGATAGACCCAAGGCTCGCCATGCGCGCCGTCGGTGATCGGCACCCGGCGCTGCGCCTCGCGGGCCTCGGAGGTGGGATAGTACCAGTCGTATCCCTCGCCGCCCTCGACATTGGCCATCAGGTACTCGGGCGCGTAGATCGCGCCCCACCCTGCATCCGCATGGTCCTCGCCGTCGCGCCAGTCGGCCAACGGCATGTAATTGTCGATGCCGATGAAATCGATCTGCGGATCGCTCCACAGCGGGTCGAGATGGAAATAGACATCGCCCGAACCGTCCTGCGGGTGGTAGCCGAAATACTCGCTCCAGTCGGCGGCATAGCCGATCTTCACCTCCGGCCCCAGCAGCGCCCGGCACTCTGCCGCCAGTGCCCGCAGCGCCTCGACCGCCGGGAAGCCCGACGCGCTGCGGATCTGGGTCAGCCCGCGCATCTCCGAGCCGATGCAGAAGCCCGAGACCCCGCCCGCCGCAGCGCAGAGCGCCGCCTGATGCAGGATGAAGCGTCGGAACGTCCATTCGTCCGGGCCGGAATAGCTGACCGCGCCGCCGGACACCGCGAAATCCGCCGCCGAGGCCGTGCCGAAGAACGCCGCCACCTCGGCCTCGGCTGCCACGGTCCCGTCTGGCGACCCGCTCACCCCGGGCGCAAGGCTCGTCGTGATCCGCCCCCGCCACGGCAGCGCGGGTTGCCCCTCGGCCCCGGTCCAAGGGTCGGGCAGCGCATTGCCCGCCATTTGGTCCATGAGCACAAACGGGTAATAGACCACCTCCAGCCCGCGCGCCGCCATCTCCCGCAGCGCCTCGATCACCGACGCATCGGCGGGGGTGCCCCCATAGACCGGGCGTCCTTCGAGTTGCGGCACAAGCCGGGCCGCGCCGCGCCCCAGCCCGGAGACCTGCCAAGGCACCTGCGCCGAGTCCCGGTCCCCCTGTTCGACCTTCGGACGAATGGAACAGGCGCCGCAGCGCAGGTCGTCGCCGAACCAGCTCACCACCAGCGAGGCAGCGCGGCACGCGGGCAACTCGTCGCGCAGCTGGTCCAGCGAGACGAGGAAATCCGGCAGGTCGGCAGGCGTGTTGAGGTTCACCGCCCGCTGTCCGCCACTGCCGTCGTCGAGAAACACCGGCCGCGTCGCCAGCGCATATTCCCCGGTGCCGGGGATCCTTGCCACACCGCGGATCGCCAGCGGCACGTCCTGCGGATCGCCAAGCTCGGGCCGCGTCACCTCGAAGCTGAACTGCGGCACGCGGTTGCCGAACCGCTCGAGCATCAGATCCTCGATCACCACGTAGGCAGTGCCGCGATAGGCCGGAACCTGCCCGGCGCCCTCCACGGCCTCCATCTTGGGATCGGGCAGCTGCTCGCGGCTGCCGGTGTAGACGCGCATGTTCAGATCGCGCGGCGCGATCTCGGCGCCGTCGGCCCAGACCCGCCCCACGCCGCTGATCTCGCCCTCGCAGAGCGCCAGCGCGAGGCTCACCGAATAACTGTATTGCTTCACCGTCGTCGCGCTGCTCGGGCTGCCCTTGCCGCTTCCGACCTTCTCCTTTCGGACGTGTTCGGTGAACTCGGTGGCCCAGATCACCTGACCGCCGACGCGCATGCGGCCCCAGACCTGCGGGATCGCCGCCCCCTCGCCCGCCCCGGCCAGACGGAAGCGTTCGATGCGGCCGGTTTCGACGGTCTCGGACCCCGCCCCCATCAGGCGCTGGTCAACCGCCCGGCCGAGGCCTGCGCCGATAAACCGCCCCACGGCCGTCATCGACAGCCCGAGCACCGAGCCGCCCAGGCTGCTGCCAAGCGCCGCCCCGGCAGCGGAAAGAAGGATCGTCGCCATCAGGTTCTCCCCGTCGGAAAGGCAAATCGCGCCACCAGCCGGCGCCGCCACGGCGCGCTGAGCGCGCTCTCGATCACCCCGTGACCGCTGTAGGCATGGATGAAGCAAGAAGCCTCGCTTGCCTTCGTCTGCAGACCTAGGTGCTTGGCCACCGCCCCCTCGCGCATGCGGAAGAGCAGCACGTCGCCCGGCGCCTCGGCATGCACCGGCTTTGCGCGTAGATGCCGCAGTGCCGCGCGCAACAGCGCCTCGTCGCCCTGCGGCTCCGACCAGTCGCGGCTGTAGGGCGGCACCACCTCTGGTTCGGCGCCGATCACCTCCCGCCAGACGCCGCGCAAGAGGCCCAGGCAGTCGCACCCCGCCCCCTTGACCGAGGCCTGGTGCAGGTAGGGCGTGCCGATCCAGCTCCGCGCCGCCGCGACGATCCGCGCCCCGCTCATCGCCGCGAGCCCCCGCCGGTCACCGCCGCGCGGCTGGCATGGACCAGCATCCAGTCATCCTCGGGGATGTCCGGGAAGCCCCGGAAGTTCAGCAGGTTGTCGAATTTCAGCCGGCAGGTCTCGGGGCGCCTGTCGCAGCCCGCCGTGACCCGGCAAAGGTCCCCGGGCTGAAGCGCCGCGCGCAATGGCTCCCAAAGCTCGATCACCCGCTGCCCACCATCGTCCCGGTCGCGCTTGATCGCCGCGCCGAGCCCCTTGCCCGGGCCGCCCAGCATCTCGAGCCGCCCGCGGGCGAACCACCCCGGCTCGAAGTCGGTCAGCGGTCCAAGCCGGAAGCGCCGGCCCTCTGCGGCGGCCAGCATCGGCCCTTCGAAAACAAAGCCAGGCGTGGCGAGGTCGAAACCACAGGCGCTATCGCCGAGCACGGCAGAACAGGGCGCGTGGTAGACCCGCCCCACCGGCACGTTCAGCGCCTCTGTCAGCCCGCGCAGCTCGGCGTGAAAGGCCCCGTTTCCGCGCCGGATTTCCCCGAGCGTGCCGCGGAACATCACCCGGCGCTGCGAGACATCGGCCCAATTCACCAGCCAGGCCACCAGCGCCGCCCCGTCGAAGCGCCCGGCGTCGATCTCCGCCTCGGAGAGCGCCGCATCCGACAGCGCCCCCATCGCCTCGCTGTTGTCGACCGAAAGCCCGGTGCCCTGCTGCAGCGCCATCGCGCTGAGCCCGCTGCCTGCGCGGAACTCCAGCCCGTCAAACGACAAGTCCCGGTCGTGGTCGGTGAATCCATAGCGCGTGCCATCGCCCCGGGTCAGCGCCCAGCAACGTGCCACCGTGGTCAGCCCGCCCGCGAGGTGGGCATGCAACTCCGCCGCGCCCATCAGACCCGCACCTCGACAACCGGCACATCGGGCACCTGTCCGGCCTGGAAGCTGGCGACAGAGACGCTGATCCGGTCGGTGTCAAAGCGCACCGGGACGTCGAACTCGAAGCCCGCGCTGACCTCGACGCCGGCAAGCGGCGGCTCGGCAAAGGTGAGCAGCCCCGTGCCTGGATCGATGGTGAAATGCACCCCCTCGCGCATCTCGACGTCCTGCACCGCCGCCAGCACCGTCCCGGCCACCGGCTTGGCAATGGCGCGCGTATAGCTGGCGCCGCCCGATCGATAGGTCTTGGTCAGCTGGAAGGCGCGCGTCACCCCGTCACCATGCGCGATCACCTGATCCCCGGCGGACACCGTGCCCGACGGCAGGCAGGACTTGTAGTCAGACCAATCCTTCCAGCGAAACCCGTAAAGCTGCCCACGCCGCGCCTCGAAGAAGGCCAGCAGCTTCGCGATATCGTCGAGCGAGCGCAGCCCGAGCCCGGCGTCGAAACGCCGCCGCGACTGCGCCCAAGGGGTGTTGCGCTCCTCGTGGCCCGAGCTCAACTCGACCACATCGGTGCGCCGCTCCGGCCCGCCCATGGCGCCGAAGCTCAGGTCGGCGGGAAAGCGTGTCTCGTGAAAGCTCATGGTGCCTCCTCAACGGTTGCGCGCGCCTTGGCTGAGCGCCCGGCTCATCTGCGCGGCGATCTGCGAGCGGCTGCGCTGGAAGCCCTGCACGTCGGGCGTCTGGATGTTCATGACCACGCTCACCGGCGGGCTGCGCCCCTCGGCACGCACGCCGAGGCGGCCATCGGCACCGCGCGAGAGCGGCAGTATCGCCTCGGGCCCCGCCTCGCCCATCAGCCCGGTGCCGCCGCGCATGGCAAAGCGCACCGGCCCGCTGACCACGCCGCCGGTGGCAAAGGGCATGACCCGGCCCTGGCTGAAGGCGCCGCCCTGAGCAAAGGGCGAGAACGCCCCGAAAAGCTGTGACATCCCCGCCGCCAGCGCGCCCCCCAGTTGGTCGGTCACCGGGCGCACCGCCGTGCGATACGCACTGTCGAGCACGCCGCGCGCCACGCGCTGCAGCGCCTCCGAGGCCCGCATCCCATCAAAGACCACACCGTCAAAGGCCCGTGCCAGCCCCCGGCTGAGCGTGGTCTCGAGCTTCGCCGCACCCTTGCCGGTGCTGGCAAAGGTCTGGTGGATGCGCTTCAGTTCGGCGCCGAAGCCCGCCGCCATGCTCGCGGCTCCGCCCAGCCCCATCTCCAGCGCGCCCATGGCGCGGTCGAGCGCGTCGAATGTGTCGAAATCGGTCATGCGCCGTCCTCCTGTGTCGCGTCCGGGAAGGCCGCGATCAGCTCTTCGAGCCGCGCCCGCCCCATCGGGCGCGCGCCGCGGTCCTCGCCCAGCATCAGCCGCAGCTCTGCAGGGGTCAGGGCCCAGAACTCCGCCGGGCGCAGCCCCAGCGCCTGAACCCCGGCGCGCAGCAACGACGGCCAGTCGAACCCGCTCACCCGGTGTCCCCCGGCAGCGCGAAGGCCCGCGCCAGAAGCTCCGCCGCCGCCCTTGCCGCCGCCATCGGGCCGCCGCCTATCTCGGCGCTCACGAGGTCCGCCGCCGAGCCCGTCCAGCCGCCGCCGCGCAGCCCCGCCACGATCAGCGCCAGCACGTCGCGGCTGGAGCAGGCGCCGCTCTCGAAGCGGCGCACCAGATCGACGAGCGAGCCCTCCTCGAGCGCCGCCTCCAACTCGGCCAGCGCGCCCAGCGTCAGCCGCATCACCCGCCGCTCGCCGTCGAGCACCAGCTCCACCTCGCCGCGCCAGGGGTTGGCCATTTACGCCCCCGCCGCCGGCACGAAGCTCAGCGCCCCGGCCGAGGCGAGCGCGATCTCGTAGGTCGCCTCGCCGTCATGGCTGCCCGCATAATCGATTGAGGTGAGCTGGAACGGCCCCTCGACCATCCCGAAATCGGGGATCACCACCTGGAAATCCGGCGTCTCGCCGTCAAAGAAGATCTGGCGCGCGCGCTCGTCCGTGCCCGCGTCGCGAAACACACCCGACCCCGACAGGTTCGCCGATTTCACCCCGGCCCCCGCCAGCAGCTCGCGCCAGCCCCCGGCGCTTTCCAGCGAGGTGACGTCGACGCTCTCGGCGTTGAAGCTGATGCGCGTGGCCCGCAGCCCCGCCAGCGTCTCGAATTGCCCGTCGCCGGTGAGGTCGAGCTTGATCAGAAGATCCTTGCCGTTCTGCGCAGCCATGTCTGCACCTCCTTGCTGTGGCGCCTCATGCGTCCTCGACGCGGGCGCGGAATGTCAGGTCGATGCGGCGTAGGCCGCCGCTCTCGCGCCGGGCCTCGGCGCGGCGGAAGCGCAGGCTCACCAGCCGGCCGCGCGCCAGGGGGAGGTCGGCCTGATGCAGCAGGTCCGAGACCGCGCCCGCCACCGCCTTCGCCGCCGAGAACCCCGCTGCCCCGGTCACCACGGCGACGGTCAGGTCGTGCCAGGCCCCCGCCCCAGAGCCGTCGGAGGCATCGCGCACCCGCTCGGCGCCGAGCGTGACATAGAGCCCCGGCAGCGCGCCCGAAGGTGGCGCGTCGTAGATCGCACTGCCCACCAGTCCCGTCAGCGTGGCATCCCCCTGCAGCGCGCCATAGATGGCAGCCTGAAGCGCGCCGGAAACCGCATAGCTCATGACG
This sequence comes from Salipiger sp. PrR007, assembly GCF_010499845.1. NCBI lineage: Bacteria > Pseudomonadati > Pseudomonadota > Alphaproteobacteria > Rhodobacterales > Roseobacteraceae > Salipiger > Salipiger sp. PrR007. Next base: position 123,408 of record NZ_JAAGOZ010000009.1, read on the forward strand.
CCACCTCTTCCTGCGCCTCGCAGACAAGATAGCGCCCCGAGAGATCGCGCTCGGCCACCGAGAGGATGTCGAACACCCGCCCGCCAAGCCGGAAGCGCTGCCCCGGCACAGGGCGGCTCGCGGCCCCCTGCGGCGCCCCGCGCACGGTGATCCGATACCGCCCGCGCGCCATCGGCCCCGCCTCGCCCATCACCTCGCGCCCCGAGCGCGGGGTCAGCTCGGCCCAGAGCGTGCCCAGCACCCGCCAACCGGCCGTGAAGCCGCCGGTGCCGTCGGGCGCCTGCAGCGGCGCCTCGAGCACGAGGTTCTGCGTCAGCCGCACCCCCCTCATGCCGAGAACCCCAGTCGCAGCGGGCGGTAACGCGCGATCAAGGCGGTCACCCCGAAGGGCATGCAGCCTTGGCTCAGCGCGGTCTCGTCGCGGTACTCGTAGTAATGCGCGGCGAGCAACAGCACCGCCTGAGCCAGATCGGGTGGCAGCTCGTCGAAGCCTTCGCCGTAGCCTGCGGTGAAACGGACCTCGGCAGAGCCGCCGTTCGGCACGTCGGGCAGCGTGCCACGCTGCGGGCGCAGCATGGGCGCGAAGGCGTCGGTCTCCAGCCGGTATCGCTCCGGCGCCACGTCCTGTGCCACGCCGTAGCGGTCCACCAGGGTCAACCGCGAGACCGCCACGACAGGCGCAAGCGGGAGCACTGCCGCTTCGGCGTCGCGCCAGCCGTGATGCGTCCAGAGGAAGCTCCGGGTGAGCAGCGCCTTGCCGGTACGCGCCTCGATGGCGGCCAGCGCCGCGCGCAGGAACGAAAGGAGAACGTCATCCTGGAGCCCGTCCTCCTCGAAGCCGCTGCCCATCCGTAGCTGCCGCTTCAGCGCCGCTAGGGGCAGCGCCGCATCGGGCACCTGGGTTTCTTCGATCACCATCATCAGGACTCTCCGCTTGTCCCTGCCGTACCTGTGCCCGCAGGGCATGAGAGCGGCGGGCCGCCGCCGCCCTCAGCCCGTTCAGCTCGTCGCGCAGCGCAGCAGCTTGATCGCCGCGAAATCGCTGATGTCGCCGCCGACGCGCTTGGTGGCGTAGAACAGCACGTGCGGCTTGGCGCTGTAGGGATCGCGCAGCACGCGCAGGTCCGGGCGTTCAGCGATCGTGTAGCCCGCGCCGAAATCGCCAAAGGCGATGGGCGTGCTGTCGGCGGCGATGTCCGGCATGTCCTCGGCGATCAGCACCGGGTAGCCCATCAGCCGCGCCGGCTGGCCCGCCGCCAGCCCGTCCGACCACAGGTGCCGCCCGTCGGCATCCTTGAGCTTGCGCAGCGCACCGGCGGTCTTGGAGTTCATCACGAAGGCGCCCTTGGCCCGGTACTCGGCGCCCAGCGCGTAGACGAGATCGATGATCGCATCGCCGTCGCCGATCGCCCCGGCCACGCCCGAGGGCACGTAGCCAATATTGCCCCACTCCCAGATCTCGTTGTCGACCATGTCGTGGGAGAGGATCCCCATGGGCTTGTCGATGCCGTCTCCGGTGATAAAGGCCGCAGCCTCGGCGCGGGCAAAACGGTCAGCGATGCGCCCCGCCAGCCAAGCTTCGAGATCGAAGGCCACATCGTCGAGCAGCCGCTGCGAAGCCTTTGGCATGGCCGAGAGCTCGTGCAGCTTGATCTGGATGCGGTCGATGGTCGGCGTCTCGCTTTCACCCGGATCGTTGACCTCGTCGGACCAGCCCGCGCCGGTGTCGCCCTGATCGACCAGAACGTCGAAAGATGACGCCTCGACCGTCACCACGGCGGAAATCGCGCGGATCGACGCGGCACTCTCGAGCACGGATTTCACCGTCTCCGAGGTCACCGGATCGACAAGGTAGCCGCCATCGGCGGCGACAGCGGTGGAGAGCGCCTTGCCCTCCAGCACGAGCCCGCGCAGCCCATCGTCATCACCGCTGCGCAGGTAGGCGCCAAAGGCCTTGCGGTGCGGCAGCCCGGCGTCCGCCATGGTGCCCAGCGCCGGGCGTGCCGCGGCAAGCGAAGTCTTGGTGTCCAGCATGGTCAGTCGCTCTTCATGGTTGTCGAGTTTCGCGTGAAGGTCGGCCCGCATGGCCTTGATGTCTGCCGTCAGCCCCGCCATCGCGGCGCCGACCCGGGCGACCGGGGACAGATCTTCCCCGGTCCGAGAACGGTTCTCGGGTTTGCTCATCAGCTCGGTCCCCTGTTGTGGCGCGCGTCAGTCGCCCGCCAGGTCACGGCGCGCGGCGTCGAGCGCCAGCGCCAGATCGCGCAGCGTCTCGGCGCTCGAGGTCTCCCCCTTTGCCGCGACCCGCGCACTTGGCAGCATCGGGAAGGTGACAAGCGACACCTCCCAGAGCTCCAATTCCCTGAGGAGCCTGCGCCCCTGTCGGTCCTTTACCGCCGTGACGGTGCGATAGCCGATGGACAGCCCGTCGATGGCCCCGGCCGCAATCAGCGCGGCCGCTTCCCGGCTTTTTTCGACCGCCTCCAGCAATCTGCCCTTCACGTAGAGCCCGCGCCCGTCCTCGCGCACCTCCTCCCAAAGGCCGATCGGCTGCGCCGGGTCGTGCTGCCAGAGCATCCGCACCGCGCGTCCTTCGGACGCCAGCCGCTGCAGCGATGCCGCATAGGCGCCGGGTGCAACGATATCTCCCCCCTGGTCGGGCGTGCCAAACAGCGAGGCATAGCCCTCGATCCGCAGCCCGTCCGAGAGGATGATCCCCGGGGCACTCTCCCCATGGGGCTCGCAGAACTTGTGTTCCAGTTCCATGCAACGCTCCCTTCCCTGCTCCGCCCCTCAGGGCGCCATGACACTCAGACCCTGCAGCGCCTGCGCCAGCAGCCCCGCTGCCACGCCATAGACCGCCAGCCAGAGCCGTTTCTCCAGACGTTCCAGCACCAGTTCCAGCCGCGCCAAGCGATCCTCGAGCGCGGCGATCTGCAGCGCGCTCAGCCGCTCATGCGCCTCGAGCCGCAACCCCGGGGCACAGGCGAAAAGCTCGTAGGGCGCCCGCTCAGTCACCCTCGTCCTCCTCCGCCAGCGGCGGCAGCCCCAGCATGCGCCGCTTTTCCGGCACGGTCAGAAAGGCCGCCTCGGACACACGCCGCCATTGGGTTTCACGTTCGGCGGAGAGCGCCGGCACCTGGTCGAGGTCGGGCTTGAGCGCCACCTCCTCGCCGGTGAACCCCGCGAGCCACCTGCCCAGCGCCGCGCTCACCCGCTGCGCCAACGGCAGCACGGTCAGCCGGTAGAAGGCGCGGTTGGCCTCCTGGTAATTCGCATAGGTCGCATCCCCGGGGATCCCCAGCAGCATCGGCGGCACCCCGAAGGCAATGGCGATCTCGCGTGCCGCGGCCTCCTTGGTCTGCTGGAACTCCATGTCCGAGGGCGAGAACCCCATGGGCTTCCAGTCGAGCCCGCCCTCCAGCAGCATCGGCCGCCCGGCGTTATGCGCCCCCTGATGCTGGCTCTCCATCTCGGAAACCAGCCGCTCGTACTGGTCCTGTGCCATAGAGCCCTGGCCGTCGCCGCCGGTCCAAACGATGGCCCCCGACGGACGCGCGGCATTGTCCAAAAGCCCCTTCGACCAGCGCGAGGCGCTGTTGTGCACGTCCAGCGCCTGCGCCGCAGGCTGCAACGGCGAGAGCCCGTAGTGGTCGTCTTGCGGATGGAAGCTCTTGATATGGCAGATCGGTGCAGGGCTCTCGCCGACATCGAAGCGGTGTGCCCGCCCGTCCACCTGATACTCATAGGCAATGGGCCAGCCATCCGCCCCCGGCACCAGCCGCATCCGCTCCGAGCGCAGCACGTGCAGCTCGGACGGCAGCCCGGCGCCGCTGCCAACCGCCTCGAGATAACCATCCCCCGACAGCAGCAATTGACCGTAAAGGGACTCAAGCAGTTCTGCCTTGCCCTGCACCGGGTTCGGCGCAGCGATGCGCCGCAGGATGGGATGGGCACTATAGCGCATCTCGGCATCCTGCAGCACCAGCGGCAGCGCCGCGGCAGCCTCCGAGATCAGCTTCACCGCGCGGAAGCCCACCGGGTTTCCGGTGAACCCCTGCCGGGTCAGCGAGCCGGTGTCCCGCGGCGACCAGGCCACGCGTCCCGAGGCCTGCACCGCGATAAGCCGGCCCGCCGCCGAGGCCTTGGTCTCCGGCCGAGCTGCCGCTCCGCGTCCCCGCCGCAGAAAGTCGAACCCCATGTGCCGCTCCTTGCTGGTCTCCGGCCCGAGACCTTCACGGCCCCGGTTCGCGTTGAAGACCAAGCTACGCAGCATCCGTTAACCAAGCCCTCCCGCGCCGCGCGCTGCCCGAGCAACGGCCGCGACCGCACCTTCCGCCGCCGCGCCATGCGAATTTGGAAAGTGAAGATGGCACCACGGCCCGCCGCGCTTCTTCGCTTGCGAAAGACGCCAGGGGTGAGGCCGCAGGCCAAGGGGCGCCGAGGTGGGGGGCAACGCCCCCCTTTTCCATGTTCACAGAACTCGAACCCGGGGCCGCCGCCAGCCCTCGGCGGGCGCGGTGATCAGCTCGGTGAGCGCCCAGACCAGCGCATCTACCCGGTCCGGAGAGCCCTGCCCCTGGAAGCCAGAGGAGGTCATCAGCCCCATCTGTTCCTCCAGCAGATCGAAACGCCGGGCATGGGCGATGCGCCCCTGCTCATAGAGCGCCGCCACCGGCTCGGCGCGCAGCACCTTGCCGCGTGTGGCACTGACCCTTCGCAGCGGCACCGACGGCGCCACCTGCCGCAGCACCGCCTCCACCATGGCACCGCCCTGGTTGACCTCGGCGACGATGCGGTCGGCCTGCCAGCGCTCGAAGGCGTCGACGGCGGCGCGTGCCCAGCCGCTCGGCCCCAGTCCCTGGACCGAGGCGTCCTCGAGCACCACCCCCTGCCAGCCCTGCGGCGGACCTTCGCAGTTCACGCCGCAGACGACGATCCCGCAGGCGTCCGAGCCCGCGCCATCGCCCGCAGGCGGATCAAGGGCGACAACGATGCGATCGAGCCGCTCCGGTGCCGCCCGCAACCGCGCGCGCTCCAGCATCTCTTGCGTCCAGAGCGCGCCGTCGACGTCGCAGACCATTTCGCCGTCGAGCTCCTGCCGTGCCAGCCGGGACGCGCCGTAGCGCGCCCGCACCTCATCGAGGAAGCTGGCCGCGAGGTTGGCCCGGTTTGCCTCGGTCGGCGCACGGGTCACCGCCGTGCTTGGCAGATCCAGCAGCTCCTTCAGGACGCCAATGTTGCGCGGCGTGGTGGTCACGCAGACTTGCGGATGCTCGCCCAGCCGCAGCGCGAACTGCAGCATGTCCCAGGTCTCGCGCGCCTTGCGCCACTTGCCAAGCTCATCGGCCCAGGCACCATCGAACTGAGGCCCGCGCAGCGCCTCGGGGTCATGGGCGGAAAAGACCATCGCCTCGGCGCCGTTGGGCCAGGTGAGGCAGCGCCGCGTGGCGCTCCAGTCCGGCCGCCGGTCGGGGGGCGAGCAGGCGAGCAGACCCGAGTCGCCGAACACCATCACCTCCCGCGCCTGGTCCAGGGTTTCGCCGACCAGCGCCACCCGGCGGCAGCGCCCCGGCGAGAGCGGCAGCGCGCCCTCCACCGACGCGCGCACCCACTCCGCGCCGGCCCGTGTCTTGCCCGCGCCACGCCCGCCCAGGATCACCCAGCTGCGCCAGTCCCCCGCCGGCGGCAACTGGTGCTCGAGCGCCCAGAACTCGAAGAGAAAGGGGAGCGCCAGGCGCTCCCCCTCCGAAAGGTCACTGAGGAAACTCTCCTGCACCGCAGCACCGGCGGAGGCGAGCCATGCGGCAGCCGATTTCAACCCTTGCGCGCTCGAGATCGAGCGCCCAGTCTCCGGCAATTCCCTTCTGCTTGCGTCTGACATTCCTGATCTGAGCCTCCGTTTCATGGGCGACCTTCAGCCAATAGCGCAGATCCGCCGCGGCCTTGCTGGTCTCCGGTTTGTCCAAGGTGCCGTCTTCGTCGAAGCGGTCGCGCAGGCGCCGCATGTCGCTTCCGAGATGCCGCAGCATGTCGGCCAGCTGCTCCCGTTCCTCTTCGAGACGGGAGAGTTCTTCTTCGAGATGGATGAGGATCATCGCTCGATACCTTTCTTGCCTGTAGGGGTCATGCCTCGCAGGGGGCCCGCGCCGGTCTTTGCCGGGGTCGTGGTGCCCTGCCGCCAAACGAAAAAACGGCCACCGGGGTCACCCCGGGGCCGCCTGCCCATTTCGTCCAGCATGCACGAACGCTACCAAAGAGCGTCCGAAAAGTCAAGATGACCAGGCCGCGCGGCATATCCTAAATAACTGTTAAAAATAAACAATACACCATGAATAAAGCGCGCGCCCGACGCCGCGACTGGCCTCTCTTGCCGCCCCTTTCGCGCTCTGGCACAACGGTCCGATATTCGAGTTCGCGGAGCCCGCCATGCCTTCTCTCTCCCGTCGCATCACCTCACTCAACGCCGGGGGCGGCGACGGATGGGAGATTTTCTACAAGGCCCGCGCCCTGCGTGCTTCGGGAGTTCGGGTCACCGAGCTGACCATCGGCGAGCCCGACGAGCGCACCGACCCGTCGATCTTGGCCGAGATGCACCGCGCCGCCACCGCCGGCCACACCGGCTATGCCGTGGTGCCCGGCATCCCGGCCCTGCGCGACGCCATCGCCGCCCGCGTCACCGCGCGCACCGGCGTCGCCACCACGCGGGACAACGTGCTGGTCACCCCCGGCGGGCAATCGGCGCTCTTTGCCGCGCATATGGCCGCCTGCAATTCCGGCGACGCCGCGCTGATGATCGAGCCGCATTACGTCACCTACCCCGGCACCCTCCGCGCCGCTGGCGCCGTGCCGCACAGCATCGCCACGCGCCCCGAGCACAGTTTCTTCCCGGATGCGGGCGAGGTGCGCCGCAAGGCGCGCGAGACCGGTGCCTCGGCACTGCTGGTCAACTCGCCGAGCAATCCCACCGGTGCCGTCTACCCCCGCGCGGTGCTCGAGGGCCTCGCCGAAGTCGCCCGCGACGAAGACCTCTGGCTGATCTCGGACGAGGTCTACGACACGCAGATCTGGGAGGGCGAACATCTCAGCCCCCGCGCCCTGCCCGGCATGGCCGAGCGCACCATGGTCATCGGCTCGCTGTCGAAAAGCCACGCGATGACCGGCAGCCGCATCGGCTGGCTCATCGCCCCCGAGCCCGCCATCGCGGCGCTGATCGATCTGGCGACAAACACCACCTACGGGGTGCCCGGCTACATCCAGGACGCCGCGCTCTACGCCCTGACTGCCGACGCCACGCTCGAGCCGCGCGTCGCCCAGCCCTTCCGCCGCCGCCGCGCGCTGGCGCAGCAGATCCTCTCCCGGCAGAGCATCGTCGGCCTCGTGCCCTCGGGCGGCGCCATGTATCTCTTCCTCGACATCCGCGCGACCGGCCTCTCGGGCATCGCCTTTGCCGACGCCCTGCTCGACACCCACCGCATCGCGGTGATGCCGGGCGAGAGCTTCGGTCCCTCCGCCGCGGGCTTCCTGCGCGTCGCGCTGACCATCCCCGACGGCGAATTCGCCGAGGCGCTCACGACCCTCACCGGCTTTGCCGCAACGCTCGCCAAGGCAGCCTGAGTCCGTGTCCGGCACGCCGATCTCCAGCATCCGCAACCTCGGGCCAGCGGTGGAATCGGCCTGCCGGCGCGCCGGGATCGCGGATGCCGAGACGCTGCGCGCGCTCGGCGCCGACGAGACCTACCGCCGCCTGCTCGCCCATGGCACGAGGCCGCATTTCATCGGCTTCTACGTGCTGCACATGGCGCTGCAGGGGCGCCCATGGAACGACGCGCGCGGTAAAGAAAAGGAAGAGCTGCGCAGCCGCTTCGACGCGCTGGTTGCCGAACGAAAGGGCAACGCGCCGCTGGACGGCATCGAGAAAATCCTCGACGAGATCGGCGTCATCGACCCGAGCAGGCGCCCCCGCAAATAGCGCCATGCTGACCATCAGAAACCAGCTCTCGGCCCGCGCCGCCGTGCGGGCACAGGAACCTTGCCGTGGGTCTGCGTGTTGATCAGCCAACACATCCTTCATCTGAAAGGAAGACCGACATGGACCTCATCCGCATCATCTTCGCCATCCTGCTGCCGCCGCTCGGCGTGTTCCTGCAGGTCGGCCTCGGCAAGCATTTCTGGATCAACATCCTGCTCACGATCTTCGGCTACATCCCCGGCATTGTGCACGCGATCTGGATCATCGCCCGCACCGGGCCGAAGCAACAGCACGTGTGATCGCCATGGCCGCCCGCGAACACACGCTCCACCCCGATTTCCAGCGCCTCGACAAGATCGACCGCTGGGCACGGCGGATGGATCGGGCCTACCGCATTCCCTTCACTCCGATCCGCTTCGGCTGGGACGCGGTGTTCGGCCTTGTTCCGGGCATCGGCGACACGCTGGCGCTCGCTCCGGCGGTCTGGATCGTCAAGGAGGCGCACGCCATGGGCGCGCCCAAGCCGCTGCTCGGACAGATGGGCGCAAACCTCGCGGTCGACTGGCTGGTGGGTCTCGTGCCTCTGGTGGGCGACATCTTTGACGTCGGCTATCGCGCCAACACCCGCAACGCCGGGTTGCTGCGACGCTGGCTGGAAAGCCGCCACGCGCCCGGCGGCGCCGGCTCAGCCGAACCCATCGACGTCGCTGCCTGAGACTCCAAGCGACCGCACATCAAAACCGGACAGCAAAAAGGCGCCCCGCGGGGCGCCTTTCTATTTGCGGTGATTGAGCGTCAGGCTCAGCCGACGAGCTCGAGGCCAGCGAAGAAATAGGCAATTTCTTCGGCCGCGGTTTCCGGAGCGTCCGAGCCGTGCACCGAGTTCTCACCGACCGACTCGGCGAACTCTGCGCGGATGGTGCCCTCTGCGGCGTCGGCCGGGTTGGTGGCGCCCATCACTTCACGGTTCTTGGCGATCGCGCCTTCACCTTCCAGCACCTGCACGACAACCGGCTCGGAAGCCATGAATTCGCACAGCTCGCCGTAGAACGGGCGCTCGGCGTGCACCTTGTAGAACTCGCCAGCCTGCGCCGGGGTCAGCTGGATGCGCTTCTGCGCGACGATGCGCAGGCCCGCTTCCTCGAACTTGGCGTTGATCTTGCCGGTCAGGTTGCGGCGGGTTGCGTCGGGCTTGATGATCGAAAGGGTGCGTTCGACGGCCATTTTGGTCTCTCCAATGTCACAAGGCCGGGCAACGGCCCGGCCAGCATTCTCTGGTGGGGGCGTTACCATGGGGTTGAGGAATTGGGAAGACCCCGTGGCCCCCGCTGCCTCGTCCACAGGCAGAAAGGGGCTCTGCCCCTCTTGGCCCACGGCCAATTCACCCCGGCGCATTTTGGAAAGACAAGACGCTGGGCAGTGCCACCCTTCTTCCCTTTTCAAATACGCACATCGCGCCCTCGGCGTCGGCAGAACCGCCGGGTAAGCGCGATATGCACGAAGGGGGATGTTGCCCGCCCGAAGGCTCTGCTATGGCGGCGCCATGCTGAGTATTCGAGACATCTCCTATTCCGTCGAAGGCCGCCCTCTGCTCGAGGAGGCCTCCGCCGTGATTCCCGCGGGCCACAAGGTTGGCCTCGTCGGTCCCAACGGCGCGGGCAAGACCACGCTCTTCCGGCTCATCCGCGGTGAGCTCACGCTCGATGGCGGCGAGATCGAGCTGCCCGCCCGCGCCAAGATCGGCGGCGTGGCGCAGGAGGCGCCTGCCTCGGATGTCTCCCTGATCGAGACCGTGCTGGCCTGCGATCTCGAGCGCGCCTCGCTGATGGCCGAGGCCGAGACCGCCACCGACCCCCACCGCATCGCCGACATCCAGACCCGTCTCGCGGACATCGACGCCTGGTCCGCCGAGGCGCGCGCCGCGACGATCCTCAAGGGCCTCGGCTTCGACGAGGCGGCGCAGCAACGCCCCTGCTCGGACTTCTCGGGCGGCTGGCGGATGCGCGTCGCGCTCGCCGGCGTTCTCTTTGCCGAGCCCGACCTGCTGCTCCTCGACGAGCCGACCAACTACCTCGACCTCGAAGGGGCGCTCTGGCTCGAGAGCTACCTGCAGAGCTACCCGCACACGGTCATCGTCATCAGCCACGACCGCGGCCTGCTCAACCGCGCGGTGGGGGCGATCCTCCACCTCGAGGAGCGCAAGCTGGTGCTCTACCAGGGCAATTACGACACCTTCGCGCGCACCCGCGCAGAACGCCGCGCCGTGCTCGCGGCAGCGGCCAAGAAGCAGGACGAGCGCCGCGCCCACCTGCAGAGCTTCGTCGACCGCTTCCGCGCCAAGGCCTCCAAGGCCCGGCAGGCGCAGGCACGCGTGAAGATGCTCGAGAAGATGGAGCGGATCACCCCGCCCGAGGAGGCCGCCAAGCGCGTCTTCACCTTCCCGCAGCCCGACGAACTCTCGCCGCCGATCCTGGCGCTGGAGAATGCCTCCACCGGCTATGGCGACAAGGTGGTGCTGCGCAAGCTCTCGCTGCGCATCGACCAGGACGACCGCATCGCGCTGCTCGGCCGCAACGGCCAGGGCAAGTCGACACTGTCGAAGCTCTTTTCCGGGCGTCTGGCGCTGATGGACGGCAAGATGACGTCCAGTTCGAAATTGCGCATCGGCTATTTCGCCCAGCACCAGGTCGACGAGTTGCACCTTGACGAGACGCCCCTGCAGCACCTACAGCGCGAGCGTCCCGACAGTGCCCCCTCGAAGCTGCGCGCGCAGCTGGCGGGCTTCGGCCTAGGTGCCAACCAGGCCGAGACCGAGGTCGGGCGGCTTTCGGGCGGGCAGAAGGCCCGCCTGTCGCTGCTGCTGGCAACGCTCGATGCGCCGCACATGCTGATCCTCGACGAGCCGACCAACCACCTCGACATCGAAAGCCGCGAGGCACTGGTCGAGGCGCTGACCGCCTATTCCGGCGCGGTGATCCTCGTCTCGCACGACATGCACCTGCTGGGGCTGGTTGCCGACCGTCTGTGGCTGGTCAAGGACGGCACGGTGACCCCCTACGAGGAAGACCTCGAGGCCTACCGCAAGATGCTGCTGACGCAGGACAAGCCGGCAAAGCCCGCCAAGGCCGAAAAGGCCGCGCCGAAGCCGAAGCGCGCCAGCCGCGACGAGGTCCTTGCGCTGCGCTCGGAGGCGCGCAAGTGCGAAGAGCGCGTCGCCAAGATCGAGGAGATGCGCGAGAAGCTTGCGTCCAAGCTCGCCAACCCCGAGCTCTACGAGGCAACCCGTGCGGGCGAGCTGGAGACCTGGAACCGCAAGTACGCCGAAGTCATGGACGGGCTGCGCCGCGCCGAGGCGCTCTGGGAAGCGGCAATGGAGAAGCTCGAAACGGCGGAAGCCGGCTGAGCCGGCAGGCTTTTTCTGGACAGCGCCCGCGCGAGGCCCTAGCCATTTGCCATGGACATGGCCTTGATCATCAGCGCCTTCGCCACGCTTTTCGTGGTGATCGACCCCATCGGGCTGACCCCGGTCTTCATCGCGCTGACCCAGGGCGCCGATGCCGCGCATCGGCGCGCGGTCGGGATCCGGGCCTGCATCACCGCGCTGGCGATCCTCATGCTCTTCGCGTTCTTCGGCGAGGCGGTGCTCGGATTCATCGGCATTTCGATGTCGGCCTTCCGTATCTCGGGCGGGCTGCTGCTGTTCATCACCGCACTCGACATGCTCTTCGAGCGCCGCACCAAGCGGCGCGAAGACAAGGTCGAGGACGAGGTCATGCCCGATCCGTCGATCTTCCCCATCGCCATCCCGCTGATCGCCGGCCCCGGTGCCATCGCCACGATCATCCTGCTGGTCGGACATTCACCCGGTCCGCTCGAGACCGCGATGATCCTCGGCGTGCTGGTGATCGTGCTGCTGATGACCCTCGCCTGTTTCTTTGTCGCTGGTCCCATCGAGCGCGCTCTGGGCCACGTGGGGATCGTCGTCGTCACCCGGCTCTTCGGCATGCTGTTGGCGGCGCTCGCGGTGCAATTCGTCATCGACGGCATCCGCGGCATAGACTGGTCGGGCGTTTTCGGCTGAGACTCGCAGAGCGCGAGCGCAGCCCCTACATTGGTCCCAAGCATGGGGGGCGCGCATTTGTCTGAATTCGAAATCGGCCGGCTGGGATACCTCGGGCTGCTTCTGGCGGCGCTGGTCCTGTGGATGTTCGTACAGCAGCGCGGCCGGCTGATGCAGAAGCTGCAGCAACTGGCGGCTTGGGGGCTGATCTTCCTCGGGGTGATCGCGGCCTTCGGCCTCTGGGACGACATCCGCCACACGGTGAGCCCGCAGCAATCGGTCTTTGCCGAGACGGGCCGGATCGAGCTGCCGCGAGCGTCCGACGGGCACTACTACCTGACGCTTCAGATCAATGACACGCCGGTGCGTTTCGTGGTCGACACGGGCGCCACCGGCGTGGTGCTGACCCGGCAGGACGCCGCGCGCATCGGCATCGCCACCGCGGACCTTGCCTTCCACTCCAGCGCCCGCACCGCGAACGGCGCGGTCGAGACCGCGCCGGTCCGGCTCGGTACCGTCACCCTTGGAAGCTTCGAGGACCGCAACCTGCCTGCCTTCGTCAACGGCGGAGAGATGGACAACTCGCTGCTCGGCATGAGCTACCTGCAGCGCTTTGACCGGCTCGAGATCGCGGGTGGCAAGATGGTGCTGGAGCGGCGCTGAGCGTCAGACCTCGATCTTCAGCCGCTCGCGGTCGAGCACCGCGATGGCGCCGCGACGGATCTCGATGACCCCGTCGCGCCGCAGGTCGCCCAGCAGCTTGTTGATCGTCTGTCGCGAGCAGCCCACCATCGAGGCGAGGTAGGACTGGCTCAGCCGGGCCTCGCGGTGGGCCTCGGTCGTGAACTGGTGCAAGTACATGCGCAGCCGCTCCTCGACCGAGAAGAACTGCGCGATGGCCCGAAGCTCGTTGTCGCGGGTCAGCCGGGTCTGCATGATCGCGGCGGAATTGCGCAGCAACAGCGCCGGCGGAATGTGCTTGAGCAGCAGCTCGAAGGAGCAAGCCAGCACCATCGCTTCCGGCAGGGTCCGGCAGCTCGACGAGCAGGGGGTACCCGACAGGCCCTCGACCTCGCCGAGCACCTCGCCTGGTCCGGCGACATGCAGCACCGCGGCATTGCCCTGCTTGTCGAGGTAGATCACCTCCACCCGGCCCTTCAGGATCAGGTACATGACCGGCGTCGTTTCTCCCTGCCGCAGGATATCGGTCGGCGCGTCGAAGCGCTGCAGGGTGCACTCGGAAAGAAGGGTTTCTTTCTGCTCTCGGCTGAGGCCGTCAAACAGCGGGCAGTCGAGCAAAGGCCCGTATTCGATAGGAGTTGTCATGAAGTCAGTCCGATAGCCGCTTGGTCAAGTGACGCAAGGGCAAAACACATAAATCTGTCGCGAGCACCGGCACGGACGGGCGCGTCGGCGGAAATCCGTCGGCTCATCGGCGAAAACATCCGCCGCGCGGGATGAAAACGGGAAATGGCCATTCCAGAGCCGCGTCTGCCGTATCCCGAACCGGAACGTTCCGATCCATGGGGTGCGGCGGAGGACGACTCTGGAATGGCCGTTACTTGGTAACCCTCACCCTCACACGGAAAACACCGTGTAAGACACGACCAAGCCCTAGGATACAACTCGAAGCGGTCGGGCGTGCAATCACGGTTTAGGAGGATTCTCGCCGATCTGTGTAAGCGGGGCGACAGTGCTGTCATATTTTTCAAGAAATTTTCTATTTTTTTGCCATTTTTCCGGAGACTGCAATCCTGCCTCTCAATTGGCAGAATGGGCGGAAATTAGCGCATATGTCAAATAGGATCACCCTAAAGGCGAGTCACACATTTGCCATCACGCCAAATGCGTGATGATTTCGTGACAGCCAAACTTTCAGGACTCGGCTTTCTTTTCCCAGCGTCCGCTTTCCTCGGACCAATATTGTGCGGTCACTCCGGCGCCGGTGAGCGCCCGCCACTGCCCGCGCGCCACATCAAGCGCCCGCGGGTCCATGCCGTCGAAGAGGACGCAAACCCGCTCCATTGCGCTCACCTCCTCGGGCGAGACCGCCGCCCCGTCCACCGACATCAGGCAGGACGCGCCGTTGGGCGTCTCGGCGCGATCGGTCAGCAGCACGGGCTGCAGCGCGTCATGCGGACCACCGGCGCGGCCATGCGGCAGGAAGCTGCCGTCCCGGCCCAGCCAGAGCCGTTCGTCGAGCCAGTCGAGCCGCTGCGGATCGCCGCCGCGCACCGCCACGCGCCAGCCCGCCGCCAGCGATTTTTCCAGCAGCATCGACAGGGTCTCTTCGACCGGTCTCTGGGTCAGGTGGTAGAACATCGCGACACCCATGCGCGCCAGCCTCCTGTCATCGGATCAATGTTTCGCACCCGGGCGCGGGGCGCCCGGGGCGGCGGCGGGCCTGGCTCAGCCGTCCTTGCGCTCGAAGCGGTCGCGGATCATCCGGTCCAGCGACAACACGCCCCAGCCGGTCGCCCCGGCAGGCGCCAGCAGCGAGGCGGACTTCAACTTGGCCACCCCGGCGATATCGAGGTGGATCCACGGCATGTCATCCCTGACGAACCGCTTGAGAAACTGCGCCGCGGTGATCGAGCCCGCGGGCCGCCCGCCGATGTTCTTCATGTCCGCCAGCGGCGACTTGAGCATGTCGTCATAGGCCTGGCCCAGCGGCATGCGCCAAGCGCCCTCGCCCTCGGTCTTGGCGGCCTTGAGGAAGTCCTCGGCGAAGCCCTCCTCGTTGGAAAACACCGCAGCGTTCTCATGGCCAAGCGCGACGATGCAGGCGCCGGTGAGGGTCGCCAGATCGACCATCGCGGCGGGCTTCACGTGTTCCTGCGCGTACCACAGCACGTCGCAGAGCACGAGCCGGCCCTCGGCGTCGGTGTTGAGGATCTCGATCGTGTCGCCCTTCATCGACGTCACGATGTCGCCGGGGCGCATCGCGGTGCCCGAAGGCATGTTCTCGACGAGGCCGACGAGGCCAACGACGTGCGCCGAGGCCTTGCGCAGGGCCAGCGCCTTCATCACGCCTGCCACGGTGCCCGCGCCGCCCATGTCCATGGTCATGTCTTCCATGCCCGGCCCCGGCTTCAGCGAGATGCCGCCGGTGTCAAAGACGACGCCCTTGCCGACCAGCGCCAGTGGATCGCCCTCGGCACCCTTCCAGCGCATCACCACCATCTTCGACGGCGCGGCAGAGCCCTGCCCCACGGCCAGCAGCGCGTTCATGCCAAGCTCGGCCATGCGCTCCTCTTCGAGAACCTCGACCTCGACACCGAGCTCGGTGAGCGCCTCGAGCCGCGCGGCAAATTCCTCGGTGGTCAGCACGTTGGCCGGCTCGCTCACGAGATCCCGGGTAAAGGCGACGCCCTCGGCCACCGCCAGCAGCGAGGCCGCGGCCTTGCCGGTCTCTTCGGGCTTGGCACAGAGGATGGTAGCGGGCTCGGGCGCCTCGGCGCTCTCGGACTTGTGATTGACCACCGCATGGCCGCGCAGCGCCAACGCGAGCGCCAGATGCTCCAGCCGCGCGGTGCTCTCGCCGACCAGGGTCAGCGCCTTGCCGCCTGCGGCCGAGGCCAATGCCGCGCCCGCCTTGCGCGCCTCGGCAACAGAGGGACGGCGCTCGAGCTTCACCACGTCCAGCGCCTCGGCGGCGAGCCCGGCCGGATAGGCCAGCGAGATCACCTCGCCCGCCTTGGCCTTTTCCCAACGCTCCGCTTCGAGCAGCCGCGCCAGCGCCCCCTTGGTCAGGCGGTTCAGCCGGCGCGCACCGGGGCTCATCCGGCCTTCGGCATTGACCAGCAGCGCGATCCTGCCCTGCCGCTCCGCCAGCCCGTCGAGGTCCACCGCCGAAAATTCGAATGTGCGCAACTGGGTCATTCGCCCGCCTTCCCTGCTTGTCTGTCGTCATTGTGTCCGGTCCAAGACTCCTAGAGCGCCGCAATCGGCTTGACCAGAGGCACCTTTTCCCGCGAAGAGCGATCGTCTAGGGTCGTCGCCAACGGAAAACCGGGGGAAGTGAAGTGCAGAGATTCGACAGATACATGCTGTCGCAGCTCATGGTCCTGTTCGGGTTTTTCTCGCTGGTGCTGGTGATGGTTTACTGGGTGAACCGCGCAGTGAACCTGTTCGGCGACCTGATCGCCGATGGCCATTCCGGCGGCATTTTCATCGAATTCACCCTGCTCAGCCTGCCGGCGGTGATCGCCATCGTGCTGCCCATCGCGGCCTTTGCCGCCTCGGTCTACGTTATCAACCGCTCGAGCAACGATTCGGAGCTGACCGTGGTGCAGGCCACCGGCTACTCGCCCTGGCGGCTGGCCCGGCCGGTGCTGGTCTTCGGACTGATAATCGGCGCAATGATGGCGGTGCTTGCGCATGTTCTGGTGCCACTTTCTTACGGCCAGCTGCGCGAGCGCGAGGCGGAGATCTCGGGCTCGGTCTCGGCCCGGCTGCTGCACGAGGGCACCTTCCTGCACCCGGCCAAGGGCGTGACCTTCTACATCCGCGAGATCTCGCCCGAAGGCGAGCTGCGCGACGTCTTCCTGTCGGATCGCCGTCTGAAGGACCGCGAGGTGATCTACACCGCCCGCACCGCCTACATCGTGCGCAGCGAGTCCGACACCACGATGCTGACCATGGTCGAGGGCACCGCCCAGACCCTGAGGCGTTCGGACAAGGCGCTGTCGACCACGACCTTCGAGGATCTGACCTACGATATCTCCAGCCTGATCACCCCCGACCGCCGTCCCGGCCGCCGCGCCCGGCAGATCGGCACGCTCGAGCTGCTGACCGACACCGAGGCGGTGGCCATCGAGGTCAACGACTCGGTCGGCGAAGTGCTCGAGGAGGCGCACATGCGCTTCGAGCAGCCGCTGCTCTGCGTCGTGGCCGCGCTGATCGGCTATGCCGCGCTGATGACCGGCAGCTTCTCGCGCTTCGGGGTCACCCGGCAGATCATCGGGGCCATCTTCCTGCTGGTGCTGATCAAGATCATCGAAAGCTCGGTCTCGACGCCCGTGCGGGCCAATGGCGCGCTCTGGCCGCTGATCTACCTGCCCAGCCTCACCGGCTTCGCGATCACCGGCGCCATGCTCTGGCAGGCCTCGCGCATGCGCCGCCCGGGCCGGGCCGCGCGCAAATCCCCCGCTCCCGGAGCCGCGGCATGATCCTGCATTTCTACTTCGCCCGGCGTTTCCTGCGGTTCTTCCTCGCCATCGCGCTGATCTTCGCGCTGTTCTTCTTCCTCGTCGATCTGGTCGAGCAGCTGCGCAAGTTCGGCGATGAGGTGAGCTTCGGGCAGGTCGTTCACATGACCCTTCTGAACCTGCCTGGCGGCACCTATTCGATCCTGCCGCTGGTGACGATCCTTGCCGCCATTTCCATGTGCATCTCGCTGGCGCGCAGCTCCGAACTGGTGGTCAGCCGCGCCGCGGGCCGCTCGGGTCTTGCCGCGCTGATGGGGCCGGTGGGCGTGGCGCTGGTGATCGCTGGGCTCGCGGTGGGCATGCTCAACCCGATCGTGGCCGCCACCTCGAAGCGCGCGGCCGATCTCGAACAGGAATGGGACAGCGACGGCGGCTCGGTGCTGTCGATCGGTGCCGAGGGGCTCTGGCTGCGGCAGGGAGCCGACGGCGCGCAGACCGTCATCCGTGCCAGCCGCACCAACCCCGATGCCACGGTGCTCTTCGACGTGAGCTTCGTCAGCTACGCCCCCGGAGGCGGTCCTGAGCAGCGGATCATCGCCGAGCGCGCCGAGCTCGAGGCCGGAGACTGGGTGCTGACAAAAGCCAAGGTCTGGCCGCTGGGCGATGTCGGCAACCCCGAGCGATCCGCCCAAACCTTCGACGAGATGCGCCTGCCCTCGAACCTGACGCAGGACGGGATCCGCGACCGTTTCGGCCAGCCCTCGGCGATCCCCATCTGGGAGCTGCCAGCCTTCATCCGCGGGCTGGAAGAGGCCGGCTTCTCGGCCCGCCGCCACATCGTCTGGCTTCAGTCCGAGCTGGCCCAGCCGATCTTCCTCGTGGCGATGGTGCTCGTCGCCGCGGGCTTCACCATGCGCCCGGCGCGGCTGGCCAACACCGGCCTGTCGGTGCTTGCTGCGGTGATGCTCGGCTTCGGGCTTTACTACGTGCGGAACTTCGCGCAGATCCTCGGTGAGAATGGCCAGCTCAACCCGAT
Organism: Salipiger sp. PrR007; assembly: GCF_010499845.1. Taxonomy (NCBI): domain Bacteria; kingdom Pseudomonadati; phylum Pseudomonadota; class Alphaproteobacteria; order Rhodobacterales; family Roseobacteraceae; genus Salipiger; species Salipiger sp. PrR007. Next base: position 141,626 of record NZ_JAAGOZ010000009.1, read on the forward strand.
GCTCGCCGCGTGGGTGCCGCCCGTCGCCGCGCTTCTGCTGGCCCTCGGGCTGGTGCTCCAGATGGAGGAAGGATGACCCCCCAGACCCGACTGCTCGCGGCGGCCTTGGCCCTGAGCCTGCCACTCAGCGCCGCGCTGCCCCTTCCGCTGCGCGCCCAGACCAGCACCACGACCGCCCCCGCAGAGGGCCAGGGCCCGGCGATCCTCGTCGCCGACGAGGTCTACGTCGAGGATGGCAACCGACTGATCGCTCAGGGCAACGTCGAGGCGCTGCAAGATGGCACACGGCTGGCGGCAAGCCGGATCGTCTACGACCAGAAGGCCGGAACCCTGCAGATCGAGGGGCCCGTGCGGATCACCGACGCCTCGGGCAATTTGCTGCTGGCCGAAAGCGCAGAGCTGGAGGAGGGCCTGCGCGACGGCATCCTCACCGGGGCGCGCATGGTCATGGAAGAGCAGCTCCAGCTCGCCGCTGTCGAGGCGCGCCGGGCCGAGGGACGCTTCACCCAGCTCAGCCGCGTCGCGGTCAGCTCCTGCCAGGTCTGCGGCGCCGACGAGGTCCCGCTGTGGTCGATCCGCGCCGACCGCGTGGTGCACGATCAGGAGGCGCAGCAGATCTACTTCGAGGGCGCGCAGCTGCGGGTGCTCGACGTGCCGATCCTCTGGGTCCCGAGCCTGCGCCTGCCCGACCCCACGCTCGAACGGACCCGCGGCTTCCTGGTTCCTTCGTACCGCACGACCACCCTGCTCGGCTTCGGCGTGAAGGTCCCCTATTTCATCCCGATCGGCGATCATCAGGACGTCACGCTCACCCCCTATGTCTCGCCGGTCACCAAGACGCTCGAGACGCGCTACCGCCGCGCCTTCGTCAATGGCGATGTCGAGCTCAACGGCGCGCTGACCCGCGACACGCTGACCACCGACGAGACCCGCGGCTACCTCTTCGCCGAGGGCAATTTCGGCCTGCGCAACGAGTTCCAGCTCGACTTCGACCTCAAGATGGTCAGCGACGAGGCCTATCTCAACGATTACGACTACGACGACCTCGACCGTCTCGACAGCACGATCGAGATTTCGCGGGCGCGCTCGGACGACCTGCTGCGGCTCGGGCTGTCGCATTACCAGTCGCTGCGCGCCTCGGAAAAGGATGCGCTGCTGCCGTCGTGGATCTTTGACAGCACCTACGAGAGGCGCTTCTTCCCCGGCGGACGGCTCGGCGGAGAGCTGCGGCTCGGCACCGAGGTGCACGGGCACTACCGCACCTCTTCCAGGGACATCGACGGGCGCGACGTGGCCCGGCTCACCGCCGAGGCCAGTTGGCGCCGGCGCTGGACGCTCGACGGCGGGCTGCGCTTCGGGCTGACCACCGAGCTGTGGTTCGACCGCTACGCCTACCGGCAGGACAGCAGCTCGGACAGCGATGTGTCGCGCGCCATGGGCGGCACCGCGCTTGAGCTGCGCTGGCCGCTGGTCCGCCACGACGCGGGCGGCGGGCACACGCTGCTCGAGCCGGTGATGCAATACGGGCTGGTGGGCGGCACGCGGGTCAACATCGTCGCCGACGAGAGCACCCGCGTCGAATTCGACGAGGCCAATCTTCTGGCGCTTTCGCGCTTCCCTGCCGCCGACCGGCGCGAGCACGGCCAGACCCTTGCCACCGGCCTGCGCTGGCTGCACGAGGCGCCCGAGGGCTGGCGCGCCGGGATGACCCTGGGCCGGGTCTGGCAGGACGAGGCAGACCCGGACTTCAGCCAGTCCTCCGGTCTCGACAGCCAGCTGTCGGATTGGCTCGTCGCCGCCGGCTTCAGCAATGACACCGGGCTGACCATCTCGGCGCGCGGACTGCTCGCCGGGATCAGCGATCTCAGCAAGGCAGAAGCGCGGGTCGACTGGTCCAACGACTGGATCGATCTCGGCGCCTCCTACCTCTTCCTGGTGCAGGACGCCGCCGAGGAACGCGACGAGACCCAGTCGGAATGGTCGCTCGAAGGCAGCTACCGTTTCGCCACCAATTGGACCGGCTCGGCGGAATGGCGCTACGACCTTGCCGATCAACGGCTTGACCGCGCGGGCATGGGCCTGCAATACCGCAATGAATGCGTCCAGGTCGACTTCTCGGTGACGCGCAAATACGCGTCCTCGACCAACCTGGAACCGTCCACCGATTACGGCCTCTCCGTGGCGCTGACTGGCTTCGGCACCTCGGAAAGCGCCAAGGAGTATCGACGCACATGCAAGTGATCCCCTCCCGTTTCCTCCGCGCCGTCGCCTGTGCCGCAGGCCTGGCGCTCGCCCCGGCAGCCCTGCTTGCGCAGGGGCTCTTCTCGCCTGCGATCCTTGTCGACGAGATGGTGATCACCAATTACGAGATCCAGCAGCGCGCGCGGATGATCGAAGTGTTGAATTCCGGCTCTGATCCGATGAAGCTCGCCCGTGAGCAGCTGGTGGACGACCGCCTGCGCCTGCAGGCCGCAAAGGATGCGGGCATCGATCCGTCGGCAGAGGAAGTCACCGACGGCATGGCGGAATTCGCGCAGCGCGGCAATCTCAGCCTCGAGCAGTTCGTCGGCGTGCTCGGCCAGAATGGCGTCGACGAGCAGACCTTCCGCGACTTCGTGACGGCCGGCCTCTCCTGGCGCCAGCTGGTCCAGCTGCGCTTCCAGTCCCGCACCACCGTCAGCGACGAGGAGGTCGACCGCGCCCTCTCCGGCAGCGCCACCGGTTCCAACGTGCGCGTGCTGCTTTCCGAGATCATCATCCCGATCCGTCCGGGCACCGAAGCGCAGGTGCAGAGCCTCGCCGAGCGCATCTCGCGCTACCGCTCCACCGCCGAGTTCTCCGCCGCGGCGCGCGAGTATTCCGCCACCGCCACCCGCGGCGAGGGTGGCCGCCTGCCCTGGCAGGATCTCTCGGCGTTGCCGCCGGTGCTGCGGCCGCTGGTGATCGGTCTCTCGCCAGGCGAGGTCACCGCGCCGATCCCGATCCAGGGCGCCGTGGCGCTCTTCCAGATGCGCCAGCTCGAAGAGTCGGGCTACACCGCACCCGAGATCGCCTCGGTCGATTATGCCACCTACTACATGGCCGGCGGCCGCACCCCCGAGACGCTGGCCAAGGCCCGCGTGCTGGCCAGCAAGGTCGACCGCTGCGACGATCTCTACGCCTTTGCCAAGGGCCAACCCGCCGAGGTGCTGCAGCGCCAGTCGCTGCCGCCCTCCGAGCTGCCCACCGACGTCGCCTATGAGCTCTCGAAGCTCGACCCGGGCGAGATCTCGACCGCGCTCAGCCGCTCGAACGGCCAGACGCTGATGGTGCTCATGCTGTGCAACCGCACCCCGACGGTCACCGCCGATGCCGATCGCCAGCAGGTGACCATCGGGCTGCGCAACCAGCGCCTCAACCAGATGGCCGAGGCCTACCTGTCGCAGCTGCGCGCCAACGCCCATATCGTGGAGAAATGAGCGCGGCCCGGGCCCTGCCGATCGCGCTCTCCTGCGGCGAGCCCGCGGGCATTGGCCCTGAATTGGCCGAGGCCTGCTGGGCAGAGCTTGGCGCTTCGCTGCCCTTCTTCTGGATCGGCGAGCCGCGTCACCTGCCCGGCACCGTCCCGCACGTGCGGATCGAGCATCCCTCCGAGGCCGCCGACGCCGCGACCCGCGGGCTGCCGGTTCTGGCGCAGGAGTTCCCCGGCCCCCGCGTGCCGGGCGTGCCGCAAGCGGCGCAGGCCGCGAGCGTCGTGGCCTCGATCGAGCGCGGCGTGCAGCTCTGCCAGTCCGGCGAGGCCGCGGCACTCTGCACCCTGCCGATCTCCAAGCAGGCGCTGGCCGAGGGCTGCGGCTTTGCCTTCCCCGGCCACACCGAGTTCCTCGCCCATCTCGGGAACGTGCCCGAGGTCGTGATGATGCTCGCCTGCCCCCAGCTGAAGGTTGTTCCCGCCACCATCCACATCGCCCTCGAGGACGTGCCGCAGGCGCTCGACGCGGCGCTGCTCGAGGCGCGACTGAGGATCACCCATGATGCCATGGCGGGCTTCGGCGTCGCCCACCCGCGCATCGCGGTCGCCGGTCTCAACCCGCACGCCGGCGAAGGCGGACGCATGGGACGGCAGGAAATCGAGATGATCGCGCCGCTTCTCGAACGGTTGCGCACCGAAGGCATGGACCTTCTCGGCCCGCTGCCCGCCGACACGATGTTCCACGCCGCGGCCCGCGCCCGCTACGACGTGGCGGTCTGCATGTACCACGACCAGGCGCTGATCCCGGTCAAGACGCTGGGCTTCGACGAGGGGGTCAACGTCACCCTCGGTCTGCCCTTCGTGCGCACGTCGCCCGACCATGGCACCGCCTTCGACATCGCGGGCAAAGGGCGCGCCAACCCCTCCTCGACGCTGGCGGCGCTGCGCATGGCCGCCGAGCTTTCGGCTGGCGCGGCGCAGGGGTAAGGGTATAGAGGGGCTCTGCCCCTCGCTCTGGGGCCCACCCCGAAGTATTCAAGGAAAGATGACAGCATGAGCGGGATCGACGGCCTTCCTCCGCTGCGCGAGGTGATCGCGACGCATCAGCTCAGCGCCAAGAAATCGCTGGGCCAGAACTTCCTGCTCGACCTCAACCTGACTGCCAAAATTGCACGGGCGGCGGGGGATCTGTCGGGCATGGACGTGCTCGAGGTTGGCCCCGGCCCCGGCGGCCTCACGCGCGGGCTGCTTGCCGAGGGCGCGCGCCGGGTGCTCGCGGTCGAGAAGGACGCGCGCTGCCTGCCGGCGCTCGACGAAATCGCGCGGCACTACGAGGGCCGGCTCGAGGTGATCAACGGCGATGCGCTGCAGGTCGACCCGCTCGAGAAGCTGACCCCGCCGATCGCGATCTGCGCCAACCTGCCGTACAACGTCGGCACCGAGCTTCTGGTGCGCTGGCTGACCCCGACCGACTGGCCGCCCTTCTGGTCGACGCTGACGCTGATGTTCCAGCGCGAGGTCGCCGAACGCATCGTGGCGCAGCCCGGCTCCAAGGCCTATGGGCGTCTGGCGCTGCTGGCGCAATGGCGCTGCGAGGCCCGCATCGTGATCAGCCTGCCGCCCTCGGCCTTCACCCCGCCGCCCAAGGTCTCTTCGGCCGTGGTGCATCTCAAGGCCCTGCCCGAGCCGCGCTACCCCGCCGACGCCAAGACGCTGGAGCGGGTCGTCGCCATGGCCTTCAACCAGCGCCGCAAGATGCTGCGCGCCGCGCTCAAGGGACTGGCGCCGGACATCGAGGAGAAACTGCTGGCGGCGGGCATCGAGCCCACCGAGCGCGCCGAGCAGGTCTCGCTCGAGCAGTTCTGCGCATTGGCACGCGTGCTGAAGGGCTGAGGCTTCGAGCCGCACGGCTCAGCAGAGCGCGATCCCAGAACGAAAAAGGCCGGGCAATGCGCCCGGCCTTTTCTGTTTCCGCCGATCAGGCCTCAGTTGCCCTCGGCCTTCTCCGCCTCGATCTTGCGCCAGTTGGCGACGTTGCGGTTGTGCTCGTCCAGCGTCGTCGCGAAGGCATGGCCGCCCGATCCGTCCGCCACGAAGTAGAGATACTCCGACTGCGCCGGGTTCAGCGCCGCCTCGATGCTGGCGCGGCCCGGGTTGGCGATCGGGGTCGGCGGCAGCCCGTCGATGACGTAGGTGTTGTAGGGCGTCTGCTTGCGCAGCTCTGACTGCCGCAGCCCGCGGCCCAGCACACCCTCACCATTGGTCAGCCCGTAGATCACCGTCGGGTCCGTCTGCAGGCGCATGCCGCGCTCGATCCGGTTGACGAAGACCGAGGCCACCATCGGACGCTCGTCGGCGACGCCGGTTTCCTTCTCGACGATGGAGGCCATGACCAGCGCCTCTTCGGGGCTGGCATAGGGCACGCCCTCGGCACGGTTGGCCCAGGCCTGCGCGAGGATCGCCTCCTGCGCTTGGGTCATCCGGGCAATCAGGTCGGCGCGCGTGTCACCGGGGCTGATCTCGTAGCTGTCGGGCGCCAGAGAGCCCTCGGCGGGCCGGTCGCCGGCCTCGCCCTCGAGGATGTCGATCAGGCCCAGTTCCTCGACCACCTTCCAGCTCGTCACCCCCTCGGCCAGCGCCACGCGGAAGCGCGTGCCGACCTCGGATTTGACCTCATCGTAGCCCTCGGGACGCGGCTCCTCGCTGGCCGGATCGAACTCGATCCGCTCGACGTAGCGCCCGGTCTCGGGGTCAAGCTCGCGCACCTGCACCTCGGCGCTGTTCACGCCGATGCGGTAGACCACTTCGGTGCCACAGGTCGAAGCGCCGCCCTTGGTGACGATCTCGGTGATCTGCGACATCGAGGCGCGCTCGGGCACCAGATAGGAGCCCGCCTTCAGCGCACCGGTCTTGTCGGTATAATCCGCGCCGAGCCGGAACAGCATGTCCGAACTGACCGCCCCCTGCTCTGCGAGATCACGCGAGACGCGGCCAAAGTTAGAGCCGCGCTGCACCTGCAGGCAGATGGGCTGCGCCAGCGGCCCTTCCGCGCTGTACTCGTTCTGCGCCCAGAGCAGAAAACCCCCGGCGAGGAAGACAAGCACGACCAGGAAGGTCATCGCGTTGGAGGCGATGTTGCGCCACATCTCAGCTGACCTTCCCGAAGATCACGCTCGCATTGGTGCCGCCAAAACCGAAGCTGTTGGAGAGCGCATAGTCAATCTTGCGCGCGCGCTTGGCATTGGGCGCGAGGTCGATCGGCGTCTCGACCGCCGGGTTGTCGAGGTTGATGGTCGGCGGCGCGACCTGATCGCGGATCGCGAGGATCGAGAAGATCGCCTCGATGGCGCCGGCGGCGCCGAGCAGGTGGCCGGTGGCCGACTTGGTCGACGACATGGTGACATTGCCGGCGTGATCGCCGAGCAGCTTTTCGACCGCGCCGAGTTCGATGGTGTCGGCCATGGTCGAGGTGCCATGGGCGTTGATGTAGTCGATCTGGCCCGGCTCGAGGCTCGCCGACTTCAGCGCCGCGCTCATCGAGCGCAGGGCGCCGTCGCCGTCCTCGGACGGGGCGGTGATGTGGTAGGCGTCGCCCGAAAGGCCGTAGCCGATCACCTCGGCGTAGATCTTCGCGCCGCGTGCCTTGGCGTGCTCGTATTCTTCCAGAACCACGATGCCCGCGCCCTCGCCCATGACAAAGCCGTCACGGTCGGCGTCATAGGGACGGCTGGCCTTGGTCGGATCGTCGGCACGCTTGGTCGACAGCGCCTTGCAGGCGTTGAAGCCGGCGATGCCGATCTTGCAGATCGCCGCCTCGGCGCCGCCCGCGACCATCACGTCGGCATCGCCGTACTTGATGAGGCGCATCGCGTCGCCGATGGCATGCGCGCCGGTCGAGCAGGCGGTGACCACCGAGTGGTTCGGTCCCTTGAAGCCGTATTTGATCGAAACCTGACCCGAGATCAGGTTGATCAGCGCGCCCGGCACAAAGAAGGGCGACACGCGACGCGGGCCTTTTTCCTGCATCATGACGGCGGTGTTGGCGATCGAGTTGAGCCCGCCGATGCCCGAGCCGATCAGAACGCCGGTGCGCTCCTGGTCTTCCTTTTCGGTCGGCAGCCAGCCGGAATCCTCTACGGCCTGCTGCGCGGCGGCCATGCCGAAGAGGATGAAGGTGTCGACCTTGCGCTGTTCCTTCGGCTCCATGTATGTGTCGGCATTGAAGGTGCCGTCAGAGCCGTCGCCCAGCGGCACTTCGCAGGCGTAGGTGGTGGTCAGTCCCTCAGTGTCGAAGCCCTTGATCGGCCCGGCGCCCGATTGCCCGTCCAGAATACGTTCCCAGCTTTTCTCGACCCCATCCGCCAGCGGCGTGACAAGCCCCAGCCCGGTAACCACAACGCGACGCATTGCTCTGCCTCTCTATCAAGTTCCCAATGTTGACGCCGCTCATACCGCGCGGGCGGCTTGCTCGGCAAGCATAACGGTTAATTTCGGTCTGGGTTTAGACCCGGAATGCCCTCAGGCCCAGTCTGCGCCGAGATCCGCCTGCGCCCGGTCGATCCAATGCTCGCGCAGCCAGTCGCAGGGTTTGGAATGGCGGATGAAGCTTCCGTTATAGCCCTCGAGCGCCTCGGACATCTTGGGATGGCCGTGGAAACAGACCACGCGGGCATCCTCGGGGAGGCGCGGCGCATGCAGCCAATTGCCCGGGAACGGGTTGCAGTCATACTTGAACGAAACGACCCAAGGGTCCGGAATATATGTGAAAACTCCGCGATCCATCGCCTTGTGCGAGGTGTAGCGCTGTTCCGATCCGCGGGCTTTCTCGACCTCGGCATAGGCGTTCGCCGCAAGGTCCTCGTAGAGAAACCCGTGCCGCGCCGGATCGAAGCGGAACACCGAGCCGTGGCCGGTGGGCCGTCCCTTGCGCTTTTCGGTCCAGTCGTGGCGCATGGCGATGGTGCCCGGCGCAAGATCGTGGAGCTCGCCCAGCGGGCCTGTGATCACGACATCGAGATCGAAGCCCAGCACCGGCCCGTCGAGGTCGGGCACGAGCCCGGGGCGGAACAGCGACACCTTGCGCATCGCGCCCTGTCGGTTGGCCACGGCAAGCGCTGCGGCCATGGGCTCGGCGAAAGGTTCCACCGGCAGGTCGATGATTTCGATATCCGGGTGCAGCCCCTCGGCGTGCTCGGTCATGCAGAAGAAACGCACCGGGCGGTCCATGTGGCGGCGCACGCCGGAATACAGCCGGTTGACGTATTCCGGGCCAAAGGCGGTGCCCCATTTGATGCAGAAGATATTGGCGCGCATGATGCTCTCCGGGTCGGTCTTGCCTGCGCTTTAGACCAAAGCGCGGGCAAGTGCCAACCTCTCGCGGGAAAAGTCGCTGTCGCCGCTAGTGCACCGAGTGGCGGATTCGCCGGACGCCCGCCCAGACCAGCAGCGCCACGGGCACCACGGCCAGAGCCGTGAGCGTGCCTTTCGAGACCCCCACCGCCTCGGAAACCGGGTAGAGCAGATACCCCACCAGCGAGACGGCATAATAGGAAATCGCCACCACCGAGAGCCCTTCGACCGTGGTCTGCAATTGCAGCTGCTGGTCGGCGCGGCGGTCGAGGCTGGCGAGGATTTCCTGGTTTTGCGCCGAGCGCTTGACCTCGACGCTGGTGCGCAGAAGCTCGCCCGCCCGCATCGCCCGCGCCGACATCTCTGCCAGCCGCTTCTCGCTGCTCTTGACGGTCCGCATGGCCGGATCAAAGCGCCGCGCCATGAACTCGCGGAAGGTCTGCCGCCCCTCGAAGCGCTCTTCCCGAAGCACCGAGATACGCTGGTTGACCAGCGCTTCGTAGGCGGCCGTGGCCGAAAGACGGAAGGCACTTTGCGCCTGTACCGTCTCGAGTTCTGCCGAGACCCCGAGCAAGGCCCTCAGCACCTCTTCCTCGGGGGTGGCGCCACTGGTCATCTCGGTGGAAAGCCGGGTGAGATTTTCGTCGATCCGCGTCAGATCGGTGCGGATCGCGCTGACCCGGGTAAAGCCGAGCATGGCCATGGTCTTGTAGACCTCGATCTCGCAGATCCGCTGCACGACGCGCCCCACCCGCTGCGCGCCGGTGGTCTCGCTGGAGAAGACGGCGAAGCGCTGGTGTCCCGCCGGGTCGATATGGAAATCCCCCGCCGCCACCAGCGCATCGTCGAGCATGGAACTCACCGCGACGCTGTCGGTGACGAACCAGTCGGCGAGGTCGGACTTGATCCGCGCGGGATCGGCCGGACGCTCGACGATGCGGATCATCGCCGAGGTCATCCGAACGCCGGGCATCGCCGCGAGCCAGTCCTCCGGAAAGACGCCGAAGTCGCGCGGATCGAAGGGCACGTCGCCGAGTCCCGGCAGGAAGGCGGTGTAGGTGACGAACTCGGTGTGCAGCTCCCACTTGATCTCGGCCTTGCCGATCCGCCCGGCGTAGTGCCGCGCATCGGGCTTCGGATGCTGCGCGCCATGACGGTCGAGCAGCTCGATCAGATGCGCGATGTCCTCGTCGCGATCGCGCGAGGCGGCATCATGCGGGCGTTTGACCGCAAGATAAACCGCCCGGCAGGGCACGTCGAGCGAGGGGAAAGGACGGGCATGAAGCTCGTTGGCAAGCTCGTAGCGCAGCGGGTGGTCTTTGATCGGCGGCATTGCTGTGGCTCCGGGATGGTGCGGCGACACTATCGCGCCCCAAGGTAATGTAAAGGAATTAATCCTTCTATATCAGGTAATTAAATGAATACATTCGTATACAACCTCAAGTGCCGCGGCGGTTCAGCCCCACCCACGGCGGGCCCGCAGCGGCTCGGGGACCGAGATCAGCAGGAGCACCGCGGCACAGATGGCAAAGAGCCAAGCCCCGACGCTGCCGAAGAGCACCGCGCCCAGCACGCCGCCCCCCGCGAAGCAAGCCAGCGTCAGGCTGTGCAGCCGCAGCTTCGCCAGCGTGTCACAGCGCGCGCCGATATTGGTGAAGAGCACCGCCAGCCCGATGCCGATGTCGGTCGCCATCCCCGAGACATGCGTCGTGCGCACCCGTGACCGCGAGATCATCGTCGTCACCGCGTTCTGCAGACCCATCACGAAGCTCAGCACGATGACCAGCAGCGCCTGCGGCGCGGCGGGCCAGATCAGGAGCAACGCTCCAAGGGCGAGGACCAGCATGCCCTCGACCGCGATGGCCTGCGCATAGATCCCCCGCCGCCCCCGCGCCTCGCCGGTCTGGATCGCCAGCGCCGCCAAGCCCGCGCCGAAGATGAAGGCCGCCACCAGCCCCAGGAAGGACAGCGCCAGCAGGACCGCGCCGCTTGCGAGGTGATCAGCGAAGGCCGAGATATTGCCGGTCATATTCGCGGTGAACGACCCCGCGATAAGAAAGCCGACCGCATTCAGTGCGCCCGAGACGGACGACAGCAGACCGGCTAGAAAAAGATCGATGACCCCGCTGCGATCATCCCCGACCCGGATCAGCATGTCTCACCCATTCCCCTCGTGACCTCGGGATCCTAGGACGCGCGGTGGCGGAGCGCAAAGACCTTGCGGCGGGTCAGCCTGACCGAAGGTCCTGCGCGACGTGGCCCCTGCCGCTGTTTCCCGGCATTTCCCGCTTCTGCAATGGCGTGGAATCTATCTGAATTACGTAGCAGTTACGGATACTTACACCCAGGAAGCTTTCCAGCTGCCTTCGCCCGCCCGAACCGCCCCTCGCGAGACCGGCTCCGAGGCAGCTCCAATTCCGCCCTGCGACAAAAAGTTGCAACCTGAATACCAGGAACGGCGTCGCAAATTTACGCCACTCCATATATCAATTCACATTCCTCCAAATTAATATGGACAGCCCCTCGGTCAGGCTCAATTCTAATATGGTAAGCTAGTTTGTGTTTTCTGTGCCTCGGGTTTTGTTGCATGGCCATATTAAAGATTTTGCCGCTCCTGTTCATGTTTGCGGCCTCCTTCGTCGAAGCGAAGGATATCGACCTCCTGCTTTTTGACGCGGACACGCAGACCAGATTTGCTGGCTGCCTGACGTGCGCCCCGCAGGAACCGGACTCCATTTGCAACGAGACGGGCAGCTATGGCTCGCGCCACCTGTCGAAAAGCCTCTGGAACATCCATGGCCCCTTCGGCTCGAAATACAGCCCGGACAGTCCCTGGAACGCGAAAGGCGCCGGGCTTGTCGTGGTCGACGCGACCGGGACGGTATTTGGGGCTTTTTCGCGCAATCCGCTGTCGCATGGCGACCAGCCGCCGATGTCCAGCGTCCGCTATATGATCACGCTTTACGACAGATATACCGACCTATCCATCGTGAGAGATCTCGTCTGCGAAAGATAATAGTCGCGCCCCTGCCAATTAACCGCCTGTGACGTTCGCGGGTCTATTGGTCCCGCAGCGAATTGCAGGGGATATCGGGTGCCTCCCTGTGGCTGGCAGGCCAAAGGAGCTGGCAAAAGAAAAGGGGGCGCGGCCTTTCGGCCCCGCCCCTCCCTGTCTTTCGAAATCGCTGCCCGGCGCTTCAGCCGTTGGCGAGTTTCGCCTCGCGGGCGGCGCGCAGGCGCGCGAAGTCGTCGCCGGCGTGGTAGCTCGAGCGGGTCAGCGGCGTCGCCGAGACCATCAGGAACCCCTTGCCGAAGGCCGCCTTCTCGTAGGAGGCGAATTCGTCCGGGGTGACGAAGCGGTCCACCCGGTGGTGCTTTGGCGTCGGCTGCAGGTATTGGCCGATGGTCAGGAAGTCGATGTCGGCGGCGCGCATGTCGTCCATCACCTGCACGACCTGCTGACGCTCCTCGCCAAGGCCGACCATGATGCCGGACTTGGTGAAGATATGCGGGTCCATCTCCTTGACCCGCTGCAGCAGGCGCAGCGAGTGGAAGTAACGCGCGCCGGGGCGCACGGTGGGATAGAGGCCGGGCACGGTCTCGAGGTTGTGGTTGAACACGTCGGGGCGCGCCGCGACTACGGTCTCCAGCGCGCCGGGCTTGGACTTGAGGAAGTCGGGCGTCAGGATTTCGATGGTGGTCTCGGGCGAGCGGTGCCGGATCGCGCGGATGGTCTGGGCGAAATGCTCGGCCCCGCCGTCGTCGAGATCGTCGCGGTCCACCGAGGTGATCACCACGTGGTTCAGGCCCAGTTTGGCAACCGAGTCGGCAACCCGGCCGGGCTCGAAGACGTCGAGCGTCTCGGGACGGCCGGTCGCGATGTTGCAGAAGGTGCAGCCACGGGTGCAGATATCGCCCATGATCATCATGGTCGCGTGGCCCTGGCTCCAGCACTCGCCCACGTTGGGGCAGCCGGCCTCTTCGCAGACGGTGACGAGCTTGTTCTCGCGCATGATGCGGCGGGTTTCGTTGTAGCCCGCGCCGCCGGGCGCCTTGACGCGAATCCAGTCCGGTTTCTTGGGCTGGGCATTGTCGGGACGATGCGCCTTCTCCGGATGGCGCTGCGCCGGGATCTTCAGGTCTCGCAAAGCGTTTCCCCCGCGATGTGGGTCAGGTTGCCCCGGAGGATAGACCTCTTCCGCGAGAGGTTCCAGCCCCGCCCCCGGTTCGGTCCCGCCGCCGGGACTGCACGTATCGCCGCCTCCCCTACGCCGATCCTGCGCAAAGCGCAATCGGCGGGCAGGCCGCGGCCATTCCGGGCCCGCCAGCGCCGCAACCCCAGGCTTCTGCTTGCGCCCGCCGCTCGGCCCTCCTATCCCCACCTCAAGGGAAGAGACCCGACTTTGATTGTTTCTGAAAGGACACCAGAATGAGAACCGGCGTTGCGCTGCCCAATGTCACCTTCCGTACCCGCGTCCGCGACGAGTCCCTCGAAGGCCCGAACCCCTTCCGCTGGCAGGACATGACCACGGCGGATTACTTCAAGGGCAAGCGGGTGATCCTCTTCTCGCTGCCGGGCGCCTTCACCCCGACCTGCTCGACCTACCAGCTGCCGGGCTTCGAAAAGAACGCCGAGACCTTCCGCGCGCAGGGCATCGACGAGATCTACTGCATGTCGGTCAACGACAGCTTCGTGATGAACCAATGGGCGAAATCGCAGAACCTCGATGCGGTCAAGGTGATCCCCGACGGCTCGGGCGAGTTCACCCGCCGCATCGGCATGCTGGTGAACAAGGACAACCTGGGCTTTGGCATGCGCTCCTGGCGCTATGCGGCGATCATCGACGACGGCGTGGTCGAGGCATGGTTCGAAGAGCCCGGCCTGTGCGACAACCACGGCGAGGATCCCTACGGCGTGTCGAGCCCGGAAAACCTGCTGGAGTACCTGGCGAACGCAAAGAGCGAAGCGGCGGCGTAAGCCCTTCGCCGAAGCGATGCGGAAAGCGGGCCATTGCGGCCCGCTTTTTCATTTTGGGCTGCACCCGCCCGGTCCAGCCCAGCCCCGCCCGACCCCAGGTCAAAGCCATCGGGCGCGCGGATTCATCCCGAGATGCGCACCAGGTGATTGTCCCAGGCCACATCCGCCCGGCGCAGCGGCTTCGGCGTCTCGCCCTGCACCAGGATCAGCCCGCCGAGCCCGTCGCTGGCCATGTACCCGCCGTCGTGGGTTGCCAGCCCGCAAACATCCGTGCGCGACACCGCCCCGAGAAAATCTCCCGTCTCCGAAAAGCGGTGCATCCGCCCGCCGCGCGGCGAGGTGATGGCGATCTCGCGCCCTTCGCCGGCGAAGGCGACGCTGCCCGCGTAGCCCTTCATCACCAGCTCATCCTCGAGCGGCGCATCGCAGAGCACCGGCGCCTCGCCCCGGCGGTGCAGCCCCAGAAGCGGCGTCGCCGCCCCCGCCTCGCCCTGCCACTGCATGCAGAAGCCCACCAGCCCGTCGGGCCGCAGCGCAAGATGGCGGATCGAGTTCTGCTGCAGCTCGGGCGCGAGTTCGACCATCTCCAAGAGCGCGCCGTCAAGGCCCACGTAGGCGAGGTTCGGCTGCATCGTGTCGATGTTGAGCTGATTGCGGTCGAAGGCATCGGTCTGGATGCCGCCATTGGCGATGACGAGGCTCTGCCCGTCCGGCATCAGCCGCAGCTCATGCGGGCCAAGGCCATGGGTCGGGAAATCCGAGACCCGCCGGTAGCCGGCCTCCACGTCCCAGATGCCGACGCGCCCGGCGCTGCCCTCGGCCACCTGCTCGGAGGTGAAGAGCACCGTGCCGTCGGCGGAAAAGGCGCCGTGGCCGTTGAAGCTGTGGCCCTCGGGGGCACTCAGCTCGTGCAGCACTTCGCCCGACGTGCAGTCAATGACCAGCGCGTAGGTGCCCGGGCGGCGGGCAAAGCCCACGGCCTCGGCGCGGGTGGGATGGGCGCAGGCGGCATGGCCGCGCGCCGGCAGCGGCACGCGGAAGGCCTCCTCGCCGCCCTCGCGCAGGCCGATCAGCACGAAACTGCCGTCGGCCTGCTTTGCCGCCGCCAGATAGGTGGGGTCGCCCACCGCCGCCCAGCCGGTCGCGGGGGCGGCAGAGACGGCCAGAAGGCTGGCGATGAAAGAGCGCCGTGTTGTCATGTGATCAGTCCCCGTCGCCCGAATTGAAGCCCGGCTGGATGCCGAGCCGCGTGCCGATCTCGAGCTCCAGGGCATCGCTCAGCGCGCGCACCTGCTGCTGGAGGATCTCGACGTGCAGGCGCTCCGTCGGGTCGTCGACCTTCTGGAAGCTCGGATCCTCGACCCGCTGCGCCAGCTCGTACAGCCGCTCAAGCGCCGCCTTGCTCTGCGGAAGCTCCCAATCGGCAAGCGCGGCGGCCATGTCGTAGGCGCCCTGCGAATCCTGCAGCACGTTGCGCAGGCTGCGGCCCGAGCGCCAGGCCTCGGCGCGGGTCGGGCGCGGCCGCTCGAAGGTCCCGAGGGGCCGGCCAAGGCGTGTGTCGGCGGTGAACTCGAGCCCGGTGAGGATCTGCGTGTAGAGCGCCCGGATCGCTTCGTCCTCGGCCATGTAGGTGGCGTTGCCCTCCTGCCCGGCGGTGCGCAGCACGTCGGCGAACTGCCCCTCCCAGCCGGCATCCAGAGACGCCGCCTGACGGGCGAGATCGCGGGTCATGGTCTGCACCAGCGTGCAGGCATAGCTGCCCTTCTCGTAGTCCGAGAACTCCGGATCGTAGAGCATGTACTCCAGCGGGTAGAGCCCGCGCGCGGCGATCGAGACATCGCCGTAGGCCACCGGATCGCGGCCGATCTCTTCCTCGCCCGCGATCAGCCGCTTCAGCGTCTTGGGGGTGAAGCCGCGGCTGTCGGGCCAGAAGGCCACGGGCAGCGCCCCGGTCTCGGAAGGGCCTATGTGGATGTCGGCCACCGCGTTCCACATGTCGAAGGCATGCATCCAGAGGTCCTGCAGCGACGCGGCGGTGCAATCGGCCTGCGCCGCACCGGCGAGCGTTTCGGTGGCCTGCGCGAAGCCGGCGAAGGCGGGCAGGATATGCGCGCTCAGGGCCTCGGGCACACCGGCTCCGGCAGGGGCGGCAAGCGGCGCGGCAAGGGGCACCGCCAGCAGGGCGGCGCAAAGGGTCAGGCTGGTCTTCATTCACAAACTCTCCAGATACCGGATCAGCGCCGCGCGGTCCGCCGGCACCATGGAAACCACCTTGCCACGCTGCGTTTCGGCCTCGCCGCCATGCCAGAGGATCGCCTCCAGCAGGCTGCGGGCCCGTCCGTCGTGCAGATAGGTGGTGTGGCCGCTCACCCGCTGGGTGAGGCCAATGCCCCAGAGCGGCGCGGTGCGCCATTCGCGCCCCGTGGCGCGGCCCTCGGGGCGATGGTCCGCCAACCCCTCGCCCATGTCATGCAGCAGCATGTCGGAATAGGGCCAGATCAGTTGGAAGCTCTGCTCGGGCTGAGCGTCGAGCCTGTGGGTGACGAATTTCGGGGTGTGACAGGCGGGGCAGCCGGTCTCGTAGAAGACGCGCTTGCCCTCCAGCACTTGCGGGTCGTCCACGTCGCGCCGCGCCGGCACGCCGAGGTTGCGGCTGTAGAAGGTGACCAGCTCGAGCGCCGTGCTATCCGCCTCGAAGCCGCCGCGCTCGGGATCGTCGCCCCCCGGCGCCGCGCGGCAGGCGGTCTGTGCGGCGGTGCAATCGCCCCACTTGTCGGGATGCAGCGGCGTCGAGATGCCGATGTCGCTGGCAAAGGCTGCCGAGGATTGCTCGCGGATCGTCGCCATCCCCGCCTTGTGACCAAAGCGCCCAAGCATGGGGGCATCGTGCTCCAGCGACCAGACAATCGCGGCGCGGCCGGAAATGCCATCGCCATCCGCGTCCTCGGGGTCTGCCAGCGCGAGGATGTCCTGCGCCGGGATCGCCTCGAGCAGGCCAAG
Organism: Salipiger sp. PrR007; assembly: GCF_010499845.1. Lineage (NCBI taxonomy): Bacteria > Pseudomonadati > Pseudomonadota > Alphaproteobacteria > Rhodobacterales > Roseobacteraceae > Salipiger > Salipiger sp. PrR007. The sequence continues at coordinate 158,404 of NZ_JAAGOZ010000009.1, forward strand.
GCCGATCATCTGCGGCGCGACGCGCGGGCTGAGCATGGCCCCTTCGCCGAGCGGGCCATAGGCGAGATCACCCGCCGCGTAGCTGGGCACCCGCAGCGAGGCGCTCTCGCCGCCCGAAAGCGGCACCGGGCGTTCCTCGTAGCTCACCTCGAAGCGCGCCTCGCCGCCCTGTCCGACGGTGGCGAAATCCTGGATCTGGGTGCCGTAGACCGGGTCGGGGTCAGTGGCGATCCACTCGGCGATCCGCGGCATCTCGGCACCGGGATCGGCGGGCACCGAGACCCGCAGGAAGATCGACACCGCGCCGTCGTCCGGCCCCGCAGGCGGATGGCCGCGCCCGTCCTTCAAGTGGCAGTTCTGGCAGCCACGCGCGTTGTAGAGCGGCCCCAGCCCGTCCGACGCGCGGGTCGACGAGGGCGAGGACACCCAGAGCTTGCGAAAGAGCCCGTTGCCCACCTTGAACTCGAGCTCGCGGTCGAACTCCATGTTGCCCGAGGGCTGCGAAAAGGCCTCGGCACTGCGCAGAGGGCGCACGGTGGCCGCCCCTGCGGGCAGCTCCTCGAACTGCTCGGGGGCCGAGAAGTCCTGCGCCCAGGCGGTCACCGCGGCGATGCGCTTGCTCTCGTCCTCGGTGCGGGGAAGGATGTGAAGATGCAGGTCCTGCAGCCCGGGCGCTATCCCGTCAGCGGGTGAGCCCTCGGCAGCAAGGGACGCGCCGCCCGCGAGGGCGGCGCAGAGCGCGAGGCTACTCGGCTTCGTCCATCTTGGACGCGTTGAGAAGCGCATAGCGTTCTTCTCCGAGCTTTTCGTAGAGGTCCAACTGTGTCTCGAGGAAGTCGATATGCCCTTCCTCGTCCATCAGCAACTCCTCGAAGAGTTTCATCGTGACGTAGTCGCCGGCGGAATTGCAGTACTCGCGGGCTTCCTTGTAGAGCGCGCGGGCTTCTTGCTCGGCGGCGAGATCGGCCTCGAGCGTCTCCTTGGGAGTCTGGCCGATGCGCAGCGGGTCGAGCTTCTGCAGGTTGGGGTGACCGCCGAGGAAGATGATCCGGGTGATCAGCTTGTCCGCATGGTGCATCTCCTCGATGCTTTCCTCGCGGCTCTTCTTGGCCATGTGGCCAAGCCCCCAGTCCTCCTGCAGCCGGTAGTGCAGCCAGTACTGGCTGACCGCGGTGAGTTCAGAACGCAGTGCCTTGTTGAGGTACTCGATGACTTTCTCGTCGCCCTTCATAAGCGCCTTCCTGTGTTGATCTGCCTCCGCGCAGGTTGCGCAGGTGCATGGGTACCTCCAGATTGTCGTTGCGTCGCATGGTTTGCAAGAACAGCGGCATGCACCCCCCGCAATCGGCAGCTTTACCCAAGGCGTGGTAAATTTTTCCGGGCGTGATGATCGTCTGCGGGTCGGAGTGCCGCATCCAGTCGATCGCCGCATGTATGTCGCGATCCGAGATACCCATGCAGTGGCAGACGATCATCGTTCCGGTCCTTTTTACTGGAAGACGGAGGTGGGGCTGTCGAGGCTGTCGGACCCTTCGAACTCGATGCCCTCGAGCGCCAGAGAGGTCACGATGCGCTCAATGGTCCGGGTCTGGTCGATAAGACCGTTGACGCCGCCCATGATCAGCGCCTCGCCCTTCTCGTTGCCCGCCTCGAGCATCTGGTCATAGGCAAAGCCCTCTTCTTCGGCAGCGGTCTTGATCGCACCGAGCGCGGCCATCGTGGCGTCGAGCTTGGCCTTCATCTCGGCGTCGAGCTCCGGCGATGTCTCGGACACCAGATCGCTCAGCGACGCGCCCTCGACGGTGCTGCCGTCGACGCGGGTGTAGCTGCCGAGATAGACGTTCTGGATGCCCTTGCCGTCGTAGAAGTGCGAGTTGTGGGTGTTGTCCGAGAAGCAGTCATGCTCTTCCTCGGGGTCGTTGAGCATCAGCCCGAGGCGCATGCGCTCGCCCGCCTGCTCGCCGTAGGAAAGCGAGCCCATGCCGGTCAGCATTGCCACGATGCCCGCGTCGGCATCGGCGCTGACCTCTTCGCGCGCCGCGCCGCCCTCGGCCCAGTTCGCCGCCATTTCCTCGAGGTCCGAGACCAGCAGCTGGGTGACAGACGTAAGATAGGCCGCGCGGCGGTCGCAGTTGCCGCCGGTGCAGTCATCACCGACGACGTAGTCGGTATAGGGACGATCCCCAGCGCCCGGCTCGGTGCCGTTGAGGTCCTGTCCCCAGAGCAGGAACTCGATGGCATGATAGCCGCGCGCCACGTTGGTCTCGATGCCGTCCGCCTCGTTCAGCGTGTCGGCGATCAGCTCGGGCGTGATCAGCGACGCGTCGACTTCCTGACCCGCCAGCTCCAGCGTCGGGTTGGCGATCACATTGGAGGCCGCGAAGGGGTTTTCGTCCGAGGCACCGCCGTAGCTTTCGTCCACGTAGTCGATCAGACCCTCGTCCAGCGGCCAAGCGTTCACCTTGCCTTCCCACGCGTCGACGATCGGGTTGCCAAAGCGGAAGACCTCGGTCTGCTGGTAGGGGTTGCGCGCAGCCAGCCAGGCCTCGCGCGCGCCCGCCAGCGTGTCCTCGGACGGCGCGGCGATCAGCGCGGCTACCGCGTCCTGCAGCGCCTTGGCGGTGCTCAGGCTGTCCTCGTAACCGGCCTGCGCGATGTTCGCGTAGGTCTCGATGACAGCGGCCTTGTCGGTCGCGGCCAGCGCCGGAGCGGCGATGGTCAGCGCGAGTGCGGATGTGGTCAGGAATTTCATCTAGGTCTGTCCCCTCGTGGCTTTATTATTGGTGTTGCGGCTGGCGGCGACGTCTTACTTGGTCAGGATCAGCTTGCCCGCCTTGGTGATGCGCAGCGTGTAGACCTGCCCATCGAGTTCGATCTCGGCAAGGTTGCCGCTCTCGGTCAGCAGGCGCGCATCGTGACGCGGAATTACGGGTTGTGCTACGTCGGTTTTGAACCGGTCAATCATCATTGTCTCACTCCTCGTGCGGAACGCGCCTGCGGCTCGTCGCGCGAATTTTCCACGCGGTCGAGAAGCGCCTCGAGCGCCCCCTCCGCCGGCCAGAAGGCACCGAAGACCATGGCAAGAAGGTCGGCCCGCGCCGCGCAGGCCTCGGCCGCGGTCGAATACCCGATCTCGTGCTTCACGACGGCCCCTTCTCTTCCAGTGGCTTCGACTGTCGGCTCCCCCGGGCACCGGATCGTAATCGGCACGAGGTGGCTTGCTTGCGGACAAAACTGAGCAAATAGATCGGGTTTGTCAATCCGACAAATTTCGTCGGACATCACAAGTTCAGAAGTCCCGGCGAAATTGTACCCTGTTCGCGTTGCGGTCGCCGATGAGATGCGCAATCACTTGCGCAAAGGGGACATCATGGCCGACTTCCGCTTCATCCACGCCTCCGACCTTCACTTGGGCCGGCGCTTCGCCGCCATGCCCGAGGAGATCCGTCCGCATCTTGCCGAGGCACGCCACGGCGCGATCCCGCGGCTCGCGGGCGCCGCCCGCGCGGCGGGCGCGGCGCATGTGCTGATCGCCGGGGATCTCTTCGACACGCCCACCCCGAGCCCGCGGGTGCTCGTGCAGGCGCTCCATGCCTTCGGAGCCGAGGAAGACCTCACCTGGTGGGTGCTGCCCGGCAACCACGACAGCCTCGGGGCCGAGGCACTCTGGTCCGAGGTCGCCGCCCGCGCCCCCGCCAACCTGCGCCTGCTGGACACAGCCGAACCGATCGAGATGGCGCCCGGCGCCTGGCTGCTGCCCGCGCCCCTGCCTCGGAAGTTCCCGGGCTACGATCTCACCGCCTGGATGCCCGCCGCCGAGACACCCGAAGGCGCGCTGCGCATCGGTCTCGCGCATGGCGCCGTGCGCAGCTTCGACGAGGACGACGCCCGCGCCTCCGAGGTGATTCCGCCCGACCGGGCCGAGAGCGCCCGTCTGGACTACCTCGCGCTCGGCGACTGGCATGGGCAGATCGCCCTCGGCCCGCGCACCCGTTACTCCGGCACGCCCGAGCGCGACGGCTTCCGTCACGAGGGCCGCGGCGGTTGCCTTTCGATCACCCTCACCGGCCCCGGCGAGCCTCCCCGGATCGACTCCATCGAGACCGGCCTCTACCACTGGCAGGACATCGCCCTGCCGCTGCTGCCCGTTCAGGACGCGGCCCAGGCCCTGCACGACGCCCTGCCCGAGGGCCGTGCGGCCCGCCGCGACCACCTGCTGCGCCTGCGCGCCGAGGGTCGCACCACGCTCGCCGGGCGCGCCGCTCTGGAAGAGGCCGCCCGCGAGGTCGCCCCCGACTTCGGCTATTTCGAGCTCGACACGACCGCGCTTGGCACCGAGCACGAGCTGTCGGACCTTGATGCCATCGACCGCGCCGGAGCGCTGCGCATCGCCGCCGAGCGGCTGGCCGAGGCGGCCGAGGACACCGACGCCGCCGCGCGCGAGCGCGCCGTCGCCTCCGCAGCGCTGAACCGCCTCTACGGGCTGCTGCAGGAGGGCAAGACATGAAGCTGCTTTCGGTCACCCTCTCGGACGTCCGCCGCTTTGCCCGCCCGGTGACGGTGCAGGGCTTCGGCCCCGGTCTCAACGTGCTGTCCGCGCCCAACGAGGACGGCAAATCCACGCTCTTCGATGCGCTGCAGGCGCTGTTCTTTGTCCCGCACCGCAGCCGCGCTAAGGAAATCTCCGCGCTGCGCCCGCACGCAGGCGGCGCGCCCATGGTCTCTGCCGAGATCGAGGATGACGGCCGCCGCTACCGGCTCACCAAGCGCTGGCTCTCGCGCCCCATGGCAGAGGTCCACGAGGGCACCCGCCTCGTCGCCAAGGGCGAGGCGGCGGAAGAGTGGCTCTCGGCCCTCACCCAATCGCCCGAGGACGGGGGCCCCGCGGGGCTGCTCTGGGTGCGGCAAGGGCTTGTGGCGCTCGACCAGGGCGAGAGGCGCGAGCAGGACCATGCCCACAAGGCCCGGCGCGACCTTCTCTCCTCGGTTGCGGGCGAGGTCGAGGCGCTGACCGGCGGCCGCCGGATGGATCGCGCGCTGGCTCAGACCGAGGCCGCGCTTGCCGAGTTGGTCACCGCCTCGGGCAAACCCAAGGCGGGAGGGCCACTGAAGGCCGCCGAGGACGAGGTGGCGGAGCTGAGCGCCCGGCGCGACACGCTGACCGACACTGCACAGGCGCTGGAGCAGGCCATCGCCGACCGCCGCCGGCTGCGCAGCGAGCTTTCCGAGCTGCAGGACCCCGAGGCGCAGGCCGCCCGCGAGGCGCGGCTCACCGAGGCGCGCGCCGCCGCCGAGACCGCCCGCGCCTTTGCCGAGCGCCAGAAACGCGCCGCTGAACAGGTCGCCGCGCTCGAGGCGCGCCGCGACGCCGCCGCCGAGAGAGCCGTGGCGCTCACCCGCGCCCGCGCCGCCGTCGCCGAGGCCGAGACCCGGCTTGCGGGGCTTGTCGAGACAGAGGCAGAGGCCAGCGCGACCGCCACCGCCGCGAAGACAAAGCTGGCCGAGGCGACCACCACCCGCGACGCAGCCCGCGCCGCGCAGCGCGCCGCGCAGAAAGATCAGGCCGCCGCGCAGGAGGCGGCGCAGCAGGCGCGGGTGAAGGCCGAGCGCTCGGCGCTGGAAAAGCGCCTGACCGAGGCGCGCACCCTGGCGCAGGCCGAGCAGGCCGCGAACACCGCAGCGCAGCGCGGCCCGGACACAGCAGCGATGGAGTCGCTCGACCGCGCGCTGACCGAACTGCGCGTGCAAGAGGAACTCCACGCCCGCACCGCCCCCAAGCTGCGGCTTGACTACGCCCCCGGCGCTGCCGAGGTGCTGCTCGACGGCACGCCCCTGCCCGATGCCAGCGAGCGCCCCCTCGATGGACCCGCAACGCTCGAGCTGCCCGGCATCGGCCGCCTGTCGCTCGATCCCGGCGCCGCCGCGCAGACCGGCGCGCTGGACGAGGCGCGCGAGGCCCTGGCAGCCGCACTCGCCGCCACAGGCTGCGACAGTCCCGAGGGCGCGCGCGAGGCAGCCCGTGCCCGCCGCAGGGCGCAAGCCCAGCTGCAGGAAACCCGCGCCGCG
>NZ_JAAGOZ010000010.1:0-153500 GCF_010499845.1 Salipiger sp. PrR007
TGGGGCAACGGGACATTCGCAGACTGTTGATCATCGGCGCCATGACGCGGGTCAGATGGGCGGTCAAGAACGGCCCTCCCAAAGGGTCCTGGTTGGAGCAGATGCTGGCGCGCAAGCCCCGGATGCTGGTCGCCATCGCCCTGGCAAACAAAACCGCCCGCGCGATCTGGGCGATGATGACGAAACAAGAGGACTATCGAGACCCCGCCCTTGCCGCGTGACACGGTGAGGGTTGGCAGGTGTGAGACGGACATTGAACAGTAAGGACAAACGATCGACCAGATCGAGGTTGGGGAAACCAGGCACTCCCAGAGAGCTTGCAACTCGGGCGCATTGATATGGACCCAACCTTCGCATCGCCATACCGGCCCGCGGCATTGTCAAAGCCGCACATCGAGGCCTGACACATGACCGTACCCGATCACATGTTCGACCCGTTCAAGAAAGGCTTGCACCGACCGAGGTATCCACACATGGGAGTGCGACTTGGTGATGTTCCGCAAGGAGCACGGCAAGATCAACGTGACCTCCCTGGTGGAGCGTGTCAGCCGCTACACCGTCGTGCTGCGCAACGAGGACCGACGATCGAAGCCGATCATGGAATCCCTCATCCAGGGGCTCTCGGCCCTGCCCGCCGACGCACGCCAATCCATCACCTTCGACCGCGGAACCGAGTTCTCGGCATGGCGGCGGCTCAAGGATGGGATCGGCGCGGACAGCTGGTTCTGCGACCCGCAGGCGCCTTGGCAGAAAGGCACAGTCGAGAACACCAACAACCGTCTGCGCAAGTTCCTGCCCCGCTCGACCGAACCGACGGCGCTGACAAATCGATATTTGAGGTCGATTTGCCAGCGCCTCAACGCGACGCCCCGTAAATGCCTGGGCTACCGAACGCCTGCCGAGGTCTTCGAGGCTAAGCTCGTGGATATCCGGAACAGACTGACATAGAATAGGAAATCAGGCTTTGCGCTTCGGCGTGAGTTCACAAGGGGAGCGCGCGCCCCTCATTTGCGACTCCGGGAGATGGCCCGCGTGCTCCAGCGCTCGAAGACCATCATTGACCGCGAGATCAAGCGGAACTGGTTCAGCGATGAGTGCCTGGTGGGCTATGATGGCTACGTGACGTCGCTGCCATGACGGAGCTCGAGCTGAAGCAGCTCTGCGACCAACTCAACACCACGCCCCGCCAGTGCCTCGGCTGGAGGACCCCGGCCGAAGTCTTCCGCGAAGAAATGTTGGAAGAAAACGGCCGACGCCCCTACCGTCTCAGCTAATGGGAGTCGCGCTTCAGGTAATGCGCACTGAAGAGGTCGCCCCGGTGATGTTTGCCATCAGCAGGTTTTGCACCACCAATGCCGCGCCGGCCGCAACCAGAAGGCCGAGCGTGATGCCTGGCGTTATTTGCCGTCCTGCCGATCGGGGGCCGCGCGCGCGTCGAGCGTCAACTGCAGGAACGCGAGATCGAGCCAGCGATCGAATTTCGTGCCCACTTGCTTCAAGAGGCCGGTCTGTTCGAAGCCCAGCTTCTGGTGCAAGCGGATCGAGCCCAGGTTGCCTGCCTCGATTCCGGCGACCATCACGTGCTTGCCGGCGGCACGGGCGCGGCCGATCAGCGCCTCCATCAACGCCTTGCCGATCCCCGTCCCGCGCTGGCCTGCGCGGACGTAGATGGAATGTTCGACCGTATGGCGGTAGCCATCCCAGGCGCGCCAGTCGCCAAAGGAGGCATACCCAAGCACCCCCTCCTCGTCCGAGACGGCCACCAGCACCGGATATCCGGCCTTCTGCCGCTCCGCGAGCCATGCGCGGCGGTTCTCGACATCGACCGTGGTTTCGTTCCAGATCGCCGTCGTGTGCGCGACGGCGTCGTTGTAAATCGCCGTGACCCCGGCGAGGTCACGATCCTCGGCGTCGCGAATCTGCATCTCCGTTTCCCCTGCGCACTATGGTGGCAGGGATATCCACTATATTGGATATATCGTCAATATGCTGCGCCTCCGCGAGCCCCAGTCACCCGTCGCGCAGGACCGCCACGACATAGGTGCAAGCCTGATCGCCCTCATTTCGGAAAACACAGTCCTCGGGTGCGCCCAGATGCAGGCAGTCCCCGGTGTGCAGCACATGACGGACATCGCCCTCGAGAAAGACCAGCTCGCCCTCCAGAACCCAGATCAATTGCCGGATGAAGGCATAGGCCGAGGCCGGCATGGGCACATCCTTGCCACTTGGAAGGGTGACCTGCACGAGATCGAGCGGCATGTCCGACTTGGGCGAGACCTGGCGGCGGATATAGCCGGTGTCCGGATCGGTCCAGATCGGCTGGTCCTCCCTGCGCAGGAGATTGCCACCGGCCGCCTCGGCGCGAGCAAGCAAGGTCGACATGCTGAGCCCGAAGGCCCCGGAAAGCTTGCCGAGGAAATTGGCGGTCGGGGAGCTGTCGGCGCGCTCGACCTTGTGGATCATTGCCCGAGAGACCTTCGCCCGCTGGGCCAGCTCGGTGAGGGACCAGCCGCGGCTCTCCCTCTCGGCGCGGATGCGGGCCCCAAGCCTGTGGTCAATGTCATCGCTCTTCATCGTACTACCATAGTAGACGGATCGATGCGCCGGCAAGGTCGTGGTGAACAAGGAGTTTCGGCGGCCTCGAAGCGGAAGCTATCGCCAGCACTCCAGAATCCGAAGGGGCCCTTGGCGTTGCCCACAGCGCCGGCACCCTACCAGACCGGCGGCGTTGTCACCCACATCACCCGGCTTTGATCGTTGCCGAGATTTCGGAACCTGTGCGGGCGGCGGCTTTCAAAGTGGAAGGCGTCGCCCTCACCCAGCACGAAACGGTCGTCCTCGACCCAAAGTTCGAGCTTCCCGCTGAGCACCACGCCGCATTCCTCGCCTTCATGGGAATAGGATTCCTCCCCCGAGCTGCCGCCCGGATCGAGGACGATCTCCATCACCTGCAGCGTGCCCTTGTCGTGCGCCGTGAGGAAGGACTTCACCATGCCCTTGTCACCGAAGTCGACAGTACGCCGCCGCCCTTCGCGGACGATGATCCCGGCCTCGCGGCTGGCACCGTCGGTTTCGGCGAAGAGCGACAGGAAAGGAATGCCGATCACCTCGCAGATCGCGCGCAGGTTGCGGATCGAGGGCGAAGAGATGCCGCGCTCGATCTGGCTTAGCAGCCCGGTGGAGATCCCCACCCCTTCGGCGACGGTCTGCAACGAGAACCCGCGTCCCTTGCGCGCCTGCCGGACCGCTTCGCCAAGCGAGATGTCGTCCATCTCACCCATCGGATCTGACAGCAGCTTCGCTTCATTTTCGGCTGAGGGCATCGGCGAATCTTCATCCCAGTGAACGCAGCGCCGGCGGCACCGCCCCGACGACCGCTCCTGCTTACCTTCGCCCGCATGAAAAATGAAGAGAAACCGTCACCTAACGCGCAATATTTCACACAAGTGAAATTTTGGCGCAAAATCTGTTGCATTGGACATATTCTTCAATATCGTGAAGAACAGAATGAAACCGCGTCACCCCGCCCCGGCGGCAAGCGTGGCGCCAGACACAGGGAAGACTGCCGATGAAACTCCGCTCGCTCGCCATGGCCGGGGCGCTCGCGCTCTGCGCGGCCCAATCGCACGCCGAGAATTTGACGGTCGGAGTGACCACGACCGGCATTCCCTTCACCTTCGTCGACACCGGCACGCAGAAGCCGACCGGCGCGATGGTGGACCTCGCCGCCGCCATTGCCGAAGATCTCGAGATGACGCCCGAATTTGCCGTCACCCAGTTCTCGGCGCTGATCCCCGCGCTGCAGACAGGCAAGATCGACGTCATCTCGGCCGGCATGTTCGCCACGGACAAGCGCAAGGAAGTGGTGGACTTCTCGACCCCGGTCTACAGCTACGGCGACGCAGCCTTCGTGGCAGCGGAGGATGCGGGCGCCTATCAGCTCGAGGATCTCGCGGGCGAAGTGGTCGGCGCGCAGATCGGCACGACCTTCGCGGACCAGCTTCAGGAAAAGGGTATCTTCAGCGAGGTGAAGCTCTACGACAGCCTGGTCGACATCATGCGCGACGTGAAGCTCGGTCGGATCAAGGCGGGCTTCGGCGACAAGCCGATCGTCGCCTATCAGATCGCACAGAACCCGGGGCTGGGGGTGAAGTTGGTGGACGGCTACACGCCGATGGGTGTCGGCGATGTCGCGCTCGCGGTCTCGAAGGACAAGCCCGAGCTGCTCGAACAGGTCAACGCCGCCATCGCCGAGATGCAGCAAAGCGGCGAGTTGGCCGAGATTTTCGGCAAGTACGGGCTCTGACCCCTTAGCCAGACTTGCCGGGCCCGGCCCAAGCGCCGGGCCCGTGACGTCCTGACAGGAGACCTCCATGTCCCCCCTTTCCGAGCGGATACAGGAGTATCTGCCGCTGCTTGTCACCGGGCTCTGGCAGACTGTTGCCGTGACCCTGCTTTCGCTTGTCCTCGCCTCGGCGCTGGGTCTGATGTGGGCGCTGATGCGCAGTTCCGGGAACCGCTGGCTGAGCCTTCCCGCGCGCTACATCGTCGAGTTCCTCCGCGGGATCCCGATCCTCGTCGTGCTCTTCTACATCTATTTCGTAATGCCCGAGATCGGCCTTGACCTGACCGCCTTCCAGGCCGGGGTGATGGGGCTTGCGCTGACCTATTCGTGCTACATCGGCGAGACTTTCCGCGGCGGCATCGAAGCCGTGGACCGGGGTCAGATCGAGGCCGCAAAGTCCATCGGCATGAAGCATGGCAAGATGATGCGCCGCATCGTGGTGCCTCAGGCCTTCCGCATCGCCCTGCCGCCCTACGGCAACAATATGGTCATGCTGCTCAAGGACAGCAGCCAGGTGTCGGTGATCTCGGTCGCAGAGCTGACCATGCAAGGCAAGATGCTGGCGTCCTCGACCTTCGACAACATGACCGTCTTCACCATGGTCGCGGCGCTCTACCTGTGCCTGACGATCCCGCTGAACTTCCTGATGCGCCGGGTCGAACTCAAAATGGGAGCCTCGACGTGATCCGTTTCGAGAATATCCACAAGTCCTTTGGCAAGCACGAGGTGCTCAAGGGCATCGACGCCGAGGTCGACAAGGGCCAGGTGGTATGCCTGATCGGCGCCTCGGGCTCGGGCAAGTCGACGCTGCTGCGCTGCGTCAACGGGCTCGAGGATTACCAATCGGGCCGCATCAGCATCGACGGCGAGACGGTTGACGCCCACGCGGCCTCGATCCACGCGATCCGCACGCGGGTGGCTATGGTGTTCCAGCGCTTCAACCTCTTCCCGCACATGACCGCTCTGCAGAACGTCATGGAGGGGCCGGTGCACGTGCTGGGCGAGAACCGCGAGGAGGTGCGCGCCCGCGCCGAAGAACACCTTCGCCGCGTCGGACTGGCCGAGAAGATGGATTTCTACCCCTCGGCTCTCTCCGGAGGGCAGCAGCAGCGCGTCGCTATCGCGCGCGCGCTGGCGATGCGGCCCGACGCGATCCTGCTGGACGAGCCAACCTCGGCGCTCGACCCCGAAATGGTCGGCGAGGTGCTCTCGGTGCTGCGCGATCTGGCACAGGAGCATATGACCATGCTCATCGTCACCCACGAGATCCAGTTCGCCCGCGAGGTCGCCGATGGCGTGATCTTCCTCGATCAGGGGCGGATCGCCGAACACGGCAACGCCGAGGAGGTTCTGACCCGGCCGCAAAACCCGCGCACGCAGGAATTCCTGCGCCGCGTCACCCATCCCATCTGATCGGAGTCCGCCATGGCCTTCCCCTCGCTCTGGGCCACCACAGCCCCCGACGGACCGAGCTGGCCTCAGCTCGATCAAAGCCTGCGCTGCGACGTGCTGGTGATCGGCGGCGGTTTCCAGGGACTGTCCGCCGCGCTGCACCTGGCCGAGGCCGGGACCGACGTGGTGCTGCTCGAGGCGCAGGAGCCCGGCTTCGGCGCCTCTGGGCGCAATGGCGGGCAGGTCATCCCCGGCCTGAAGGATGACCCGGACACGCTGGACCGGCTCTGGGGACCGGCGGCGAGCGATTTCGCTGGGAGCACCGCCGACACCCTCTTTGCGCTGGTGGCGCGGCTCGGCATCGACTGCGACGCGGTGCAGGGCGGCTGGATCCAGGCCGGCAACCGGCACGTGCACCTGCCCGTGTTGCGGGCGCGCATGGCGCAATGGCAAGCGCGCGGCGTCAATGCCGACTGGCTGGACACCGCCGCGATGGCGCGGGTCACCGGTGCGCGTGGCTTCGTCGGCGGCTGGCGCGATCCTCGAGCCGGGCGGGTCCACCCGCTGAAGCTGGCGCGCGGGCTGGCGCTGGCGGCGGCGGCGGCCGGCGTCAAGCTCTTCGCGCGAAGCCCCGCGCTCGACCTGAGCCGCACTGGCGCGGGCTGGCAGGCCCGGCTTGACGCCGGCGCCACGGTCAAGGCGGAGCGGGTGATCCTCGCCAGCAATGTCTACACCCCCGCCTCGCTGGATAAGCGGCTGGCCCGGGCGACTGTGCCAGCAAACAGCTTCCAGATCGCCACCGCGCCGCTGAACGCGGAGCAGCTCGCGCGCATCCTGCCCGGCGGCGAGGTGGTCTCGGAAGCGCGGCGCGTCGGCACCTACTTCCGCATCGGCCCCGAGAACCGGCTGATGCTCGGCGGGCGCGGCAGCTTTGCCGATCCCCAGAATGCCGCTGCGTTCGCCCGCATCGAGGCGGAGCTCGCAGGACTCTTCGGGCAGGGCTTCGAGATCACGCATCGCTGGTTCGGCCGCGTCGGCATGACTCCCGATCACCGCATCCGGCTCTGCGCCCCGGCGCCGGGGCTGCTGGCCGCCACCGGCTTCAATGGCCGCGGTGTCGCGCTCTCAGTCGCGCTCGGCAAGTCCATGGCGGCGCATTTCGCGCAAGGCGCGCCGCTGCCAATCCCACCCAGCCCGGCCGTCCCCGCCCTGCCCTTCCACGCCCTGCACCCGGTCTACGGCGGCCTCGGTATCCACTACTATCGCCTGCGCGACGCGCTGGATCGCTGACGGGCCGAAGCCCTCGCCCATGTCGCAATTCAGGGCGAGCCTGATGCCCGCTCCAGATCGCCGCGCTCAGCCGGACTCCGCCCTCGTCTCGCTCAAAGATGGTGATGCCCATACGGCCCTGGGGATGGCGGTTCCGCGGGGAGATCGCCGATTGCGCCCCAGCGGTTGACGCACCCAGAGAACATCACAGCTGCCCGGAGCGATCCTCTCCCCTCACACCGACGGAGCGTGCAGGTGGAAGCAATTCTTCCGAGGTTTCTGGGATTTCGGGTGCAGCTTCCGGCGCAGGCTGCCGAAGGGACCGAAATGACTCGGGCGAGGCCGGGCGCTGAGCAGCGCCCGGTAGTTCCGGGATGGCCGCAGCGCCCCGACCCTGCCCGGGCGCTGCGGCATCGCGACCCTCAGCCAATCAGCTCCGCAAGAGCCCGCAGGGTTCTCTCGACGCCCGCGTCGGTGGTCAGAAAACCAGGCGACATGCGCAGGGTCTGGCTACGATTGTCCATGTGAATGTCGCGTGCACTCAGGTCGGCCACCAGCTTGGCCGCGTCGACCTGCTCGGGCAGCGCGACCATGAGGCTGCCACCGCGCTTTTCCGCGTCCCTCGGGCTGGCCAGAGCGAGCCCCAGGTCATCCAGACCGGCCAACAGCTTGGCGGTCAGCGACCGGTTGTGGGCGACGATCGCCAGCCCATCCTGCATCATGCGCCATTCCATCGCGGGCAAGCTGGCGATCGCCGAGATGGTGCTCGGGGTGCCGCTGTTGAAACGCCGCGCATCGTCGGCAAAGGCAAAGGAGTCCAACGCCCAGGAAAAAGGGTTCTCCTGCGAGAACCATCCGCGCAGCTCGGGCTCGCAGGTCGTCAGCACATTCGCGTCCACGTAGATGATCCCGGCGCCGGGGGTGCCGCACATCCATTTGAGGCTCGTCGACAGGGCGAAGTCGACCGCCGGGGCGGTCACGTCATAGGGCAGCAGGCCGGCGCCCTGAGTCAGATCGACGCCGATCATCGAGCCCATCTCCCGGCCATGAGCGACAAGCCGGGGAATGTCGAGCCGGTGGGAACTCGTCGAGCTGATCCAGGTCAGCAGCGCGAGCGCGACGCTCTCGTCCCACTCGGCGATCATGTCCTCTTCCTCGACCCAGGGGCTGCCCTGGCGCATCGCCACGGTGACCAGCTCGAACCCGAAGCGCTTGGCGAGCCCCGCCAAAAGGAAATGCAGCGACGGGAAGCCATCCTCGGCAACCAGCACCTTCTTGCCGCGCAACGTCCCTTCCGGCAGCGCGCCGATGACGGACATCAAGCCAGATGTGACGTTCTCGGTGGTGGCGACGGTCCCCCTCGGCGCGTGGATGAGATCGCCCCAAAGGTCGATGAACCGCTGCCGCTTGCCGAGGATCTCGCCCCATTGGGCGCCATTCGGGGCCGACCAGACCTCGGAGAACTCGGTGAGCCCGGCGGTCATGTCCTGCTGTTTGCCATCGTACTGACCGATGGAATGATAGAGAAAATATGCATCTCCGGTGCCCGAGACTTCGGCCATCATGCTCTCCTGTAGTTCAGATTTGGGCCCGGCGCAGGAAGGGTCCGGGCGGATCGGAGCGCCGCTCAGCGGTACCCACGCTTGAAACGTTGCTCCAGCCAGCCGGTGAACCGCACCATCGGCCAGAGCAGCGCGACGTAAAGCGCCGCGGCCAGCAACAGGGGCGTCGGGTTGGCAAAGAGGGCCTGCGCGTCGGTGGCCTGCTTGAGCAGATCTCCCATGGCCACGACGGAGGCCAGCGAGGTGTCCTTCATGATCGACACGCAATAGGACGCCAGCGGCGGGATCATCATGCGAAACGCCTGCGGCAGGATCACCTTGCGCATCGTGGTCGCGAACGACAGGCCAAGGGCGTCGGATGCTTCGAACTGGCCTTTCGGCACCGCTTCGATCCCGGCCCGGACCACCTCGGCGGTATAGGCGGCGAGGATCAGCGACAGGGCAATCGTCGCCGCCATGAAGGAGGACAGCACGATCCCGGCGAAAGGCAGCGCATAGTAGACGAGGATCAGCACGACCAGCGCCGGAATCGCGCGAAAGACGTCGATGTAGAAGGTCGCCAGCAGTCGCAGGGCCTTGGGCGAATAAAGCCGCACCAGGCAGATGACCACGCCCAGGATTCCGCCGCAAACGATCGAGGCCGCACCCAGCAGGATCGTGTAGACAAGCCCCTGCATGAGCAACGGGAAGGCCCGCCTCATGACATCGATATTGAAGAAAATATCGAGAATTTCCATATTTAGCTCCGGTTGATCATGGTCGGTCCGGCCTGCGTCCATCGTCTCGCTGGGCGGATGGAGGGGCGCGGCGCGCCCTTCCAAGGCAGCGTGTCACTCGGCGGACGTCGGGATCGGCAGCGGGGTCACCGTCAGGCTGCCCTCGGCGGGGGCTTCGCCGAACCACTTTTCGTAGATGCCGGCCATGGTGCCGTCTTCCTTCATCGCCGAAATGGCGTCGTTGAACGCCTGCAGATGATCGGAATTCTTCGGCATCATGATCGCGAACTTGTCGCCTGTCGGGATGTCGAAGGCGACCTTCAGGTCACCCATCTGGGCCTGGGTGAAGGCATAGCGCAGGCCGACGATGTCGTTCACCGCAACATCGATCCGGCCACTGCGCAGATCGGTGAGCAGGTTCGCGGTGGAATCGTAGCTCGCGTAGGACTTGTACCCCAGCTCATCCTCACGCTCCTTGATCCAGGTTTCCGGGAAAGACGTCGCGATCGAGCCGATGCGCTTGCCGCGCAGATCCTCCTGCCCGGCGATGTCCGTGCCCGCCTTCGCCGCGACGCCAAGCGCACCCGAAAAATAGGGCTGGGTGAAGGATTGGGCCTGCAGCCGATCCTCGGTGATGCTCAGCGAGGAGATCACCGCGTCCACCCGGCCCGACGCCGTGGCGACGAAGAGCGCGCGGAAGTCGAGGCCGGTGATCTCGGCGGTGGTGCCGAGCCGCGCCGCGATTTCCTCGACAATGTCGACCTCGAAGCCCTCGAAGGCACCGGCCTCGTTCTTGAATTCCCACGGCGGGTTGGCGGGATAGGAGCCGATCTTCAGCGCGTCCGCCGCCAGCACGGGCGCGGCCGACAGGGCGGCGAAAGCGGCGAGGGCAAGGCCCGCAAGGGTCTGTCGTCTGGGGGTCATGGTGTCTTCCTGTTGTGGCGTGAAGCACATTCGTGCCGTTCTGTGTGACTACCGATTGCACTATCCGTATACTGATTCAAACATTTTCTTTAAGTCTAAAGCTTATTTATTGCGCTATGGCGCAGAAAAGGCCAGAATGGCTTCAATATCAGTATACAGCTTGGCATGGAACGCAGAATGACGGAGCGCCCAAAGCGTCACATCAAGGACGCGATCTACGAGACCTACCTCGGGCGGCTTCAGCGCGGCGAGATCACCCATGAAGATCGGCTGATCGACCTCGCGATCGCTGAGGAATTCGCAGTCTCGCGGATGCCCGTGCGGGACGCGCTCATGCGCCTGACCCACGAGGGCTATCTCGAAAGCACCACCCGCGGCTTTGCGCTGCCCAACCTGAGCCAGTCGCAAATCCTCGAGATCTTCGAGCTTCGCCGGCTGCTGGAGCCGCGCGCCGCGGCGCTCGCCACCTCCGAGCTGACGGACGCGGATCTGGATGCCCTTGCCGCCGCCGTCGCCCGCTCGGAACGGACGCTGGAAACAGGCGATGTGGAAGCGCTCTATGCCGCTTCGGAAGACATCCGCCGGATCTGGATCATGGGGGTGCCGAACACCGCCCTGCGCGAGACCATCCTGCGATACATCGCACAAATCCAATGCGTCCGCCTCGCGACGCTGCACGACTCGGCCTCGCACCAGACGCTTGTGGATTTCCACCGGCAGATGGTCTCGGCCTTCACCACGCGCAACGGGGCTCAGGTCGAATTGCTGTTCCTGCGCTTCGTCCTCGCGGGCGAAGAAAGCTACCGGCGCCTGCACCCCGTCTCGTGACGGCGCAGGAAAACACCCCGATTTCCCGACTTTTCCGACAGGACTGACTGATGACCAAGGCCCCTGCCCCTGCGATCCGGATCTCCGGCCTCAACAAATGGTACGGCAATTTCCATGTGCTTAAGGATATCAACCTGACGGTTGACCAAGGCGAGCGGATCGTCATCGCCGGCCCGTCCGGCTCCGGAAAATCCACGCTGATCCGCTGCATAAACCGGCTCGAGGCGCACGAGGCGGGCGTCATCACCGTCGAGGGGGTGGAGCTGACCTCCGACACGAAAAACATCAGTCGCATCCGCTCGGAAGTCGGCATGTGCTTCCAGCAGTTCAACCTCTTCCCGCACATGACGATCCTCGAGAACTGCATCCTCGCACCCATGTCCGTGCGCAAGGCCTCGCGCAGCGAGGCGATTGACACCGCGATGCACTACCTTGAGCGCGTGCGCATCGCCGATCAGGCCAACAAGTACCCCGGCCAACTTTCCGGCGGCCAGCAACAACGGGTGGCGATCGCGCGCTCTCTTTGCATGAAGCCCCGGATCATGCTCTTCGACGAACCGACTTCGGCGCTCGACCCCGAGATGATCAAGGAAGTCCTCGACACCATGGTTGGCCTTGCCCAGGACGGCATGACCATGCTCTGCGTCACCCACGAGATGGGCTTCGCGCGGCAGGTCGCGGACCGCGTCATCTTCATGGATCGCGGCCAGATCATCGAAGAGAATGCGCCGGAACCCTTCTTCAGCGCCCCGCAGAACGACCGCACCAAGCTTTTCCTGAGCCAGATCTTCGGCCACTGAGCCGGCGGCGTACTCCGGCGGCCTCCTGACCGGCAGGCAGGAGACGACGGGAAGGCCCGATCGGTGCCTCAGCCCATCGGGCAGCCCCCGGCGACGACGGGCTTCTGCGGCTTGTCGTGAATGGCCTCGCGCACGACCCCGTAGCTCGCGCCCCACGCGTCGGTCATATCGCAGCGCACATCCCAGAGCTCGGGAAAGAATCGGTGCTTGGCGCCCGCTTCCAGCAGCCCCACGGGGCGCCCCTTCAACGATCTTGACCCCAGCCCGATCGACCGGTGGATGAGGAAAAGGTGCATGGCGCGAAACTTCTGGAACAGCTCATCATACTCGACCAGGGCCTCGGCGACGACATAGCTCTCGCCGTGATCGTACTTGGCGTCGTAGACCTCCGCGACGGTCAGCCCCTTGCCATCGAGATAGGTCGCCTTGTAGGCGCTCCACAGATCGTTGGGCATGCGCAGCAGCGTCTGGAAGCCCGGGCTTTCCTGGCCGGATCCGTTGCCAAGCTGCAGGCGGATTTCCTGGTATTCGCGCGGCGACATCGTCTCCAGCACATCGAGCTGCGCCGTCATCAGCCGCATCAGACGGTGAACCCGCCCCATGAGTGTCACGACCCGGTGGGTGTTGCCTTCGTCGAGGTAGGCCATCACGTCGACCAGCGTGTAGGCCATCAGCTTCATCCAAAGCTCTTCGACCTGGTGGACGATCTGGAATTGCAGCTCGTCGGCGTTGCACATCTCGGCCAGCGGTTTCTGGCAATCCAGGAGCTTGGCCACATCCAGATAGACGCCATAGTCCAGCATCTTCGGGGACTCGATCATCTCGTGATACTCGGCGCGGGATTTCATCTGCAGCTCCACTGTTGGATATCCCGACATGTTCCCCTAATCTGGGAAATCATTATTCTCATTCCGCGTATTTTCGGGGAAATTTGGGAACGAATCACCTCACGTTCGCGGATCGGAGAGAACGAATGGATGCCGTCGATCTGAAAATCCTGGGACTCCTCGAAGCAGACGCGCGCCTGTCTTTCGCCGAGCTGTCAGACCGGCTGCAGATGTCGAAAACCCCGGTCTGGAAACGCGTCAAGGCCCTTGAGCTGGCCGGTGCGATCACCGGCTACAAGGCCGTGCTCGACCCAGCGGCCCTGGGATTCGGGCTCGAGGCCAACATCACAGTGACGCTCGATTTCGAAGCTGCGGAAGCATTCGAGCGCGAAGTGACGCGCCATCCCTCGATCTGGCGATGCCACGCCACGACGGGCGACGCCGACTATGCCCTTCATGTCATCGCCCGCGACATGGCCGAGATGGACACTCTCATCCGCTACGAGATCGCGCGCTTTCCCGGAGTCATCCGCACCCGGACCTCCGTGATCACCCGTGCGATCAAGCGCGATCAGAGCCTCGCTGATCTCGCGACGCGGCGCCCCGACAAGGGTTAGAAGGCCCGACCGGCAACAACGGTGCGGCGTGGGCGCACCGAGATTGTGCCAGCCGGTTTGACTTCGGTCCGTCGCGTTGCTACCCATTTGCGTACCGTTGGGGTGCCTCGAAAAGGCTGAGAGGCGCGAACGCGCTAACCCATCGAACCTGATCCGGGCAATACCGGCGTAGGGAACGGTCTATAGCTATCGGACGTTTTCCATGCGCGGTGCCCTTGTTTTTGGAGGAGCACCCTTTGGCGCATGTCGCTTTGACCATAGCCGGATCCGACAGCAGCGGCGGCGCGGGCATCCAGGCGGACCTGAAGACCATGTCCGCGCTTGGTGTCTACGGCGCCAGCGTCATCACCGCGGTGACCGCCCAGAACACCTGCGCCGTATCCGCCGTGCACGCCATCCCGCAAGACATCATCGAGGCGCAGATCAGCGCCGTGCTGAGCGATCTCGACGTGCGCGCGGTCAAGATCGGAATGCTGGCGACGCCGGATATCATCGACTGCGTGACCCGCGCTCTCGCGGGATATGGCGGCGCCATCGTGCTCGATCCGGTGATGATCGCAAAGTCCGGAGACGCTCTGCTTGCCCCTGACGCCGTGGCGGCGCTGCGCGAGAAACTTGCCCCCCGTGCGACCCTCGTGACCCCGAACCTGCCCGAGGCCGCCGCGTTGCTGCGTCTGCCCCTCGCCAGCACCGCGGAGGAGATGATCGACCAGGGCAAGGCGCTCTGCGCGGGCGGTGCGCAGGCTGTCCTGATGAAGGGGGGCCACGCCGAGGGCGCGCTCTGCGAGGATATCCTGATCTCGGGCGGCGAAGTTCTGGCCAGCTTCACCGCCCCGCGTCAGCACACCCGCAACACCCATGGCACCGGCTGCACGCTCTCCTCGGCCATCGCTGCCGGTCTTGCGAAGGGGCAGCCTCTCGCGGAGGCCACCGCCGAGGCGCACCGCTACGTCCAGCAGGCGATTGCGGCGGCCGACGGGCTGAATGTCGGTCACGGCCATGGGCCGCTGCACCACTTCCACCATGTCTGGAGCTGAGGCGATGTTCTCGGTCATCGGATCCGGCGTCGCGGGCCTCGCGGTGGCCAGCGAACTCGCCGCGCGCGGTGCCAAGGTCCAGGTGTTCGACCCGGCGGGCCCGCCCGGGCCGCATGGCTGCTCGTGGTGGGCGGGCGGCATGCTGGCGCCATGGTGCGAATATGAAAACGCCGAAGAGCCGGTGCTCCGGCTCGGCCAGCAGGCGATCGGCTGGTGGCAGCAGCGTACCACGGTGGCGCGCTGCGGCACGCTGGTCGTCGCCGGGCGACGCGACCTGCCCGACCTGCGCCGCTTTGCGCGCCGCACCACCGGCTTCCGCGAGGTCGACGCCGAGCTGGCCGAGCTCGAGCCTGACCTGCATGGCTACCCGAAGGGGCTCTTTTTCGAGGACGAGGCGCATCTGAACCCTCGCCAAGCGCTGGCCGACCTTTACGCCGACCTGCAGGCGCGCGGCGTGGCGTTTCACGCGACCGAGGCGCCCGAGGACCTGCAGAATGCCATCGACTGCCGGGGCCTGAGCGCGCGCGACACCCTGCACGACCTGCGCGGAGTGAAGGGCGAGATGCTGGTGATCCGCTGCCCGGACGTGACGCTTTCGCGTCCGGTGCGCCTGCTCCACCCGCGCATCCCGCTCTACATCGTCCCCCGCGGGAGCGGCGTCTACATGCTGGGCGCGACGATGATCGAGAGCGAAGACCGCCGCCGGATCACCGCGCGATCGATGCTCGAGCTGCTCAGCGCCGCCTATGCGCTGAGCCCCGCCTTCGGCGAGGCCGAGGTGCTCGAGATCGGCGTCGACTTGCGCCCCGCCTTTCCCGACAACCTGCCCCGCATCCGCCGGATCGGCGGCCGGATCTACGCCAATGGCCTCTATCGCCACGGCTACCTGCTGGCCCCCGCGCTGGCGCGCGGCGTGGCCGATCTTGCCCTCAGCAACCTTCACACGGAGATGGTCGATGAAGATCGTGATTAACGGCGCGCCCCACGACGTGGCCGCCACGACCCTCGCGGGACTGCTCGAAGAACGCGGTGTCTCCGGGCGGGTCGCCACGGCAGTGAACGAGACCTTCGTCCCGGCCGCTCTGCGCGCCTCGCATCCACTACACGACGGCGACCGCGTCGAAATTCTCGCCCCCATGCAGGGAGGATGACCATGAAACCCTTCTACGGCACCCAATTGCCCAACCCGCTGATGCTGGGCACCGCGCAATACCCAAGCCCCGCGATCCTCGAGCAAGCCTTCCGCGAGAGCGGCGCCGGGGTCGCAACTGTGTCCTTGCGCCGCGAAGGCGCCGAGGGGGCGGGCGCCGCCTTCTGGAAGATGATCCAGGAGCTCGGCGTTCTCATCCTGCCCAACACCGCAGGCTGCCACACCGTCAAGGAAGCGGTGACCACCGCGCATATGGCGCGCGAGGTCTTCGGCACGCGCTGGATCAAGCTTGAACTGATCGGCCACACCGACAGCCTGCAACCCGATGTCTTCCAGCTGGTCGAGGCGGCGAAGATCCTGACCGAGGACGGCTTCCAGGTCTTCCCCTACACCACCGAGGACCTGATCGTCGGTGAGCGCCTGCTGGCCGCGGGCTGCGAGGTGCTGATGCCCTGGGGCGCGCCGATCGGATCAGGACGCGGGCTCAACAACATCTACGCGCTGCGCGCCATGCGGTCGGAATTCCCCGAGGTGCCGCTGGTGATCGATGCCGGAATCGGTCTGCCGAGCCATGCGGCGCAGGCGATGGAGCTGGGCTATGACGGGGTGCTGCTCAACACCGCCGTCGCCCGCGCAGGCGACCCCGTGGCCATGGCCCGCGCCATGATGCGCGCGATCGAGGCGGGACGGCTGGCGCATGAGGCCGACCCAATCGAGGCCCGCGACATGGCCGAAGCCTCGACCCCCGTTATCGGAAAGGCGTTTCTCGCATGAACCTCGACCGCTTCTACCCGATCTTCGATCACTCGGACTGGCTGCGCCGGGTGCTGCCGCTCGGCGTCAAGCTGGTCCAGCTGCGCATCAAGGATCAGCCGCCGGAAACCGTCCGCGCAGAGATCGCCCTGTCGCGCGATCTGTGCCGCGCGCATGGGGCGGTGCTGGTGGTCAATGACTATTGGCAAGAGGCCATCGACCTCGGCTGCGACTGGCTGCACCTCGGGCAGGAGGATCTCGACACCGCAGATCTCGAAGCGATCCGCCGCGCCGGTCTGAAGCTCGGCGTCTCGACCCATGACGACGATGAGCTCGAGCGCGTGCTGGCGATGGATCCCGATTACGTCGCGCTCGGCCCGGTCTACCCGACGATCCTGAAGAAGATGAAATGGCACCAGCAGGGGCTGCCGCGCGTCACCGAGTGGAAGGCCCGGGTGGGTGCGGTGCCGCTGGTGGCCATCGGCGGCATGTCGGTCGAGCGCGCGGGCGGGGTGTTCGAGGCCGGGGCCGACATCGTCTCGGCGGTCACCGACATCACGCTGAACACCGACCCGGAGTCCCGCGTCCGCCAGTGGCTCGAGGCGACCCGATGAGCCGCTACGCCCGCCAGACCATCCTGCCGGAAGTGGGCGAGTCCGGCCGGCGCCGGCTGTCCGCGGCCCGCGTTCTGGTGGTCGGCGCGGGCGGGCTCGGGGCGCCTGTTCTTCCGCTGCTCGCCGGGGCGGGGGTTGGCCAGATCACCATCGTCGACGGCGACGTGGTGAGCCTGTCGAACCTGCACCGCCAGACCCTGTTCACCGAGGCCGACTGCGACCGGCCCAAGGCGCAGGTGGCCGCGGAGCGCTGCCGCGCGATCAACCCCGAAATCACCATCGAGTCCGTGCCGGACGTTCTGACCCCGGCCACCGCGCCCGAGCTGGTCCGCCACGCCGATCTCGTGCTCGACTGCGCCGACAGCTACGCGGTCAGCTACTTGCTGAGCGACCTGTGCCTTGCCGAAGGCCTGCCGCTGATCAGCGCCTCGGCGCTCGGGCTTGGCGGCTATGTCGGCGGCTTCTGCGGCGGCGCGCCCTCGCTTCGGGCGCTGTTCCCCGACGCGCCGGGCAATGGCGCGAGCTGCGCCACCGCCGGGGTGCTCGGCCCCGTGGTCGGCACCATCGGCGCAATGCAGGCGCAGATGGCGCTAAGCGTGCTGCTCGGCCTCTCGCCATCGCCGCTCGGGCTGATGGTTCGCTACGATGGTCTCGAGATGCGCTCGACCAGCTTCCGCTTCGACCACGCGGCAGAACCCGAAGCCTGCTTTCGCTTCGTCGCCGCCGCCCAGCTGAGCCCCTGCGACCACATCATCGATCTGCGCCCCGACGGCCCGCTCCTGCATCCGCAGGCCGCGCGGGCAACCGCCGCCGCGCTGGTGGCACATCCGCCCGCCCCCGGCACCCGGTTGGCCCTTTGCTGTGCGACCGGCCTGCGCGCCTGGCGGGCCGCGGAACAGGTCGCCGAAACCTGGCCCGGCGAGATCGTTCTCGTCGCGGCCTCTGCCTCATGATCCCCCGGAGGAGACACCCTGTGAAATCCCTGTTGACCGCCCTCGCCTTTCTTACCGCCAGCCCCGCGCTGGCGGCCGACAAGATGACCCTTTTGCTCGATTGGTTCGTCAACCCCGACCACGGCCCGATCGTGATCGCGCAGGAAAAGGGCTATTTCGCCGAACAGGACCTCGAGGTCGAGATCGTCGCCCCCGCAGACCCCTCGGCGCCCCCCCGCCTCGTCGCCGCCGGTCAGGCCGATCTTGCGGTCTCCTACCAGCCGCAGCTGCACCTTCAGATCCACGAGGGCCTGCCGCTCAAGCGCGTCGGGACGCTGGTCGCCACGCCGCTGAACTGCCTGCTGGTGCTCAAAGACGGCCCGGTGAAGGAGCTTGCCGATCTCAAGGGCAAGAAGATCGGCTTTTCCGTCGCCGGGGTCGAGGAGGCCGTGCTCCAGGCAATGCTGGGAGAGCATGGCATCACGCCCGAGGATATCGAGATGATCAACGTGAACTTCTCGCTCTCCCCATCGCTCATGTCGGGGCAGGTCGATGCGGTGATCGGCGCCTTCCGCAATTTCGAGCTGAACCAGATGGAGATCGAGGGCGTCGCGGGCCGCTGCTTCTACATCGAGGAAGAGGGCGTGCCCTCTTATGACGAGCTGATCTATGTCGCCAATCCTGACCGCATGGACACCGACAAGATCGCCCGCTTCCTTGCCGCGACCGAGAAGGCGACGCAGTTCATCATCAACAACCCCGAGGAAAGCTGGGAGGTCTTCTCAGCCAGTTCGCCCGAGCTGCAGGACGAGTTGAACGCCCGCGCCTGGCAGGACACGCTGCCGCGCTTCGCGCTGCGGCCGGCGGCCTTTGACGCGGGGCGCTATGCCCGCTTCGAGGCGTTCCTCAAGGACAGCGGCATGATCGACGGGCTGAACCCCGTCGAGACCATCGCCATCGACGTGACCGCGCAAGGAACCCGGCCATGACTCGGGAGTACGGCCGCGCCTTTGCGGCGATGCGCACAGAGGCGGGCGAGGCATGGCGGGACTACACCCGCCATGCCTTCGTCGAGGCGCTTGGCGACGGCACCCTGCCGCACGAAGCCTTTCTCCACTACCTGCAGCAGGACTACGTCTTTCTCGTCCACTTCTCGCGGGCCTGGGCGCTTGCCGTGGTGAAATCGGAAACCCACGCCGAGATGCTGGCCGCCGTGGGGACGGTGAACGCGCTCGTCGCCGAGGAGATGCAGCTGCACGTCGAGACCTGCGCGAAGGCCGGCATCTCCGGCGAGGCGCTCTTCGCCACCGCCGAGCGGCCCGAGAACCTCGCCTACACGCGCTTCGTGCTGGAGGCGGGCTACAGCGGCGATCTGCTCGACCTTCTTGCGGCCCTCGCGCCCTGCGTGATGGGCTACGGCGAGATCGGCGCGCGGCTGCAGTCCGAGGCCACCTCGGAGCGCTATGCCGACTGGATCGGCACCTACGCAAGGAAAGATTACCAGCAGAGCTGCGCCGCCGTGGGCGCCCTGCTCGACGGCGCAGCTACGCGCCGGCTGGGACCGGAGTTCGAGAGCTCGCCACGCTGGCAGCGGCTGTGCCGGACCTTCCGCACCGCCACCGAGCTCGAGGTGCAATTCTGGCAGATGGGCCTGAGACCGTGAGCGACGCCCCGGGCGTCACCCTCGCGGGACGGGCCAGCATCGACGGCGCCCCCCTTTTCGCGCCGCTCAGCCTGACGCTGCCCGCCGCGCGCTGGACCTGCCTTTTGGGCGGCTCGGGCGTCGGCAAGTCCACGGTGCTGCGGCTGATCTGCGGGCTGCCGACCGGCGCGCGCTTCGATGGCACAATCACAGCCACCGACGCCGCGCCGATCCCCGAACGGGTGGCCTACATGGCGCAGGACGACCTGCTACTGCCTTGGGCGAGCGTCTCCGACAACATCCGCCTCGGCGCGCGCCTCCGCGGCGAGCCGGCCGACGCCGAACGCCTTGCGCATATCCTCGCCCGGGTCGGGCTTTCGGGTCATGCCCACAAGAAACCCGGTGCCCTCTCCGGCGGGCAGCGCCAACGGGTCGCCCTGGCCCGGACGCTGATGGAGGACAAGCCGATCATCCTGCTCGACGAACCCTTCTCGGCGCTCGATGCGCAGACGCGCGCTGCCATGCAGGATCTGGCGGTCGAGCTGCTACGGGGGCGGACGGTGCTGGTGGTCACCCACGATCCCGGCGAGGCGGCGCGTCTCGGCCACGCGATCCTCGTGCTGACCGCCGCGGGGGTGACCGCCTGCCCGCCCCCCGCCGCCCCGGTGCCGCGCCCGATCGACGATCTCGACACGCTCCGATGCCAGGCCGCGCTGCTGCGCAACCTGCGGGACGCCGCCTGATGAAATACGGCTCCGCCCTCCTGGCGATCGGGTTCGCGCTCCTGCTCTGGCAGACCACAGTCACCCTGACAGGTCTGCCGAAGTTCATCCTGCCCGGCCCGCTGATGGTGATGGAAACCTGGTGGTCAAACCGGGCGCTCATCGCCGAGCACACGCTTGTCACCGCGATGGAGGTGCTGATCGGCCTTGCCATCGGCACGGCGCTCGGCACCGCGAGCGCCATCTACCTCGCGAGCTCGCGCATGGCGCGCCTGGTGATCAGGCCCATCCTGGTCTTCACCCAGGCGCTGCCGGTCTTCGCCCTCGCGCCGATTCTGACACTCTGGCTCGGCTTCGGCCTGGGCTCGAAGATCGCCATGGCCGTGCTGATCATCTACTTCCCGGTGACCGCGTCCTTCTGCGATGGTCTCCTGCGCACCCCGCAGGGGGTGCTCGACCTCGCGCAGACCATGCAGGCGGGGCGCTGGCGCACATTGTGGCACATCCGCATCCCCGCGGCCCTGCCCGCGCTGGCCTCTGGGATCCGGCTGGCCGCAGTCTACGCGCCGATCGGCGCGGTGATCGGCGAATGGGTCGGCGCCTCGCGCGGGCTGGGCTACCTGATGCTTTTGGCAAACGGGCGGGCGAAGACCGACCTGATGTTCGCGGCGCTGCTGACGCTGGGGGTGTTTGCCGTCCTGCTGCATCTGGGGGTGCATGCCGCCACGCGGCATCTCGGCCCGACCCCCGATAACCGAGACTGACGCGCGGCTGGCGGACGTCCAACCTGCGCCCGGCCGGGCACCGCCCGCCCATCGCGGTGGACCGCGGTTCCCCGCCCGCGGGGGATCCGGGCCTCTTGTCCGAAAAGTGCTTGCAACCGCGCCCACCCGGGGTCTGTGCTGGCTGCGTAGCTCCAAGGGCCGGCTGACCATGCAAGACACCAAGACCAAGGCGCGGCTGCCTGCGGGCATCTGGGCACTGGGGTTCGTTTCCCTGCTGATGGACGTCTCGTCCGAGATGATCCATGCGCTGCTCCCGGTCTACCTTACGGTCGGCCTCGGCGCCTCGGCGCTGGCGCTTGGCGTCATCGAGGGCATCGCGGAAGCCACGGCCGCCATCACCAAGGTCTTTTCCGGCGCGCTTTCCGACCGCATCGGGCGGCGCAAGGAACTGGCGACGCTCGGCTACGGGCTGGCGGCGGTGACCAAGCCGGTGTTCCCGCTCGCGGGCTCGCTGGGCTGGGTGGTCGCCGCGCGGTTCGTCGACCGGGTCGGCAAGGGCATCCGGGGAGCGCCGCGCGACGCGCTGGTCGCCGATCTCGCGCCGCCGGGCCTGAGGGGGGCCGCCTTCGGGCTGCGCCAGTCGCTCGACACCGTGGGCGCCTTCCTCGGACCGCTCGCGGCGATCGGGCTGATGTGGCTGTTCTCGGACGATTTCCGCAGCGTGTTCTGGGTCGCGGTCATTCCCGCCGTGCTGTCGGTCGGGCTGCTGCTGTGGCTGGTCGAAGACCCCGAGCGTCCGGCCACACGTCGCAAGGTCCGCAACCCGCTTGCACGCGCAGAGCTGAAGCTGCTCGGCGGGGTCTACTGGTGGGTCGTCGTGGTGGCGACGCTGTTCACCCTCGCCCGGTTCAGCGAGGCCTTCCTGATCCTGCGCGCGCAGACGGCGGGCACGCCGCTGATGCTGGTGCCGTTGGTGCTGGTCGGCATGAACCTCGTCTACGCGCTCTCGGCCTGGCCCATCGGGGCGCTGTCGGACCGGATCGGCAGGATCGGCCTGCTGCTCTGCGGTCTCGGGCTGCTGATCGTGGCGGACCTCGTGCTCGCCGTGTCGGAAGGTGTGCCGGGGATCGCCGTCGGCGTGCTCCTCTGGGGTCTGCACATGGGCTTCACACAGGGGCTTCTGGCGGCGCTGATCGCCGAGACCGTGCCCGAAGAGCTTCGCGGCACCGCCTTCGGGATGTTCAACCTCGTGACCGGGGTGGCCTTGCTGATCGCCAGCCTGCTCGCGGGCGCGCTGTGGCAGACCTACGGCCCCGGCGCCACCTTCCTCGCCGGCGCGGGCTTTGCCGCGGTCTCGGCGCTCGGGCTGCTGCCGTTGCGCCGCAGGCTCGGCGCAGTCGCGGCATCGCTATCCGCCCGGAAGGACGGCGGCGCAGACACCGCCGACTGACCGCCTCGGTGCCCTCGAACCACCAGCGGTCCTGCGCCTCACCGCGTTCGAGACGCAAGACCGTGCAGCTCGGAGGCGACCGGCAGGGCGCTGCCAAGCCCCGTATGCTCGGGACAGTTCGCGATGTCGCCAATCGCCAACAGGGTCAGCGCGTCCTGCGCCGGATCGACCGCAAGGTCGATCATCTGCCGCGGCAGCTCCGACTGCAGGGCACCCGGGGCGCCCTCCGCCAGATAGGCCGCGTAGCCAAACCACTGGCCTTCCAGCGCGATCACGCTGAGCACGGGCGCGATCAGGGCCGCGGCCCATCTGAGCTTTCTCATTCTTCCGTCCTTTGGATCCGTGGCGGCGCGCCCTCCGCGCGTGGTCAGTCGACTGCCCCCGCCCGCCCCGGAATGGTGACCAGAACCGGGCGCTCCGCGCCGCCGCCAGCAGCTGGCGCATCGGGCACCGCGCCCCGAGGCGCCAGGAGCGCCAGCACCTCGGCTTGCGCGACATGCGGCGGGGCGTCGCGATAGGGCTCGGACGCGAGGGCCCAGGCCACGACCGCCCCACCCTCCTCGTCCTGCCCCACGGTCCAGAGCCGCAGGAGCCCCCCCTGCGAGGGCGCGCGCAGGGTCGCCTCCGCCGGGTAGGCGTCATGGAAGGCAAGCGGCGCGGTGGCCCCGGCTTGCGGCGCGCCGATGAAGTCCTGCCGCAGCGCCGCGACGCCCGACAGCAGCCCCGGCGGCGGCACCTCGCTCCAGCCCGCTTCGCGCAGGCGCGCGGCGATCGTCCCGGCCTCGGCGCCGCTCGAGATGATGCTGATCTCGGGCAGCGCTTCGCCCGAGAGCGTCACCACCTCGAGCGGAAGCCGCCCGCTGGTCACCGCGGCGCGGACGTCGGCAATGACTGCCGGGCCGCTGCCGGGACGCTCGACCGGCGTGGGGTGATGATGCACCGCGATCCACGAGGCCCCCAGAAGGCAGGCCCCGAGCGCCGTGCAGGCCAGCCCGGGGTGCGACCTGCGCGCGCGCGCGGGGCGGCGGCGTGTCGCCTCGCTGGCGGCAAGGCCGATCACCATCCAGATGGCTCCAATCACCCAGCCGTTCAGGACGTCCGACAAGAAGTGCTCGACAAGGTAGACCCGCGACAGACCCAGCGTGACCGCCATGCCCACGCCCGCCCAGATCGCCAGCGTCGGCCCGATCAGGCGCTCGCGCCAGAGCAGCAGCGCGAGACTGCCGTAAAGCGCGACCGAGATCGCCGCATGGCCCGAGGGGAAGCTGTTCGAACTCTCGAGGAAATAGGAAATCTCGGGCCGCGCACGGCCGAAGGCGAGCTTGAGCAGGGTGACCGTCACCGCGTTTCCAACCACCGCCACCGCCAGCCCCATGGCGGCGGCGCGGTGGCCGAGCAGACCGAAGCCCAGCACCCCGCCGATCGCCACCAGCGTCGCGACCGGCACGTGCCCGGCCTGGGTGACCCAGCCCGCGACCTCCAGTCCCAGCGGCGTCCAATAC
Organism: Salipiger sp. PrR007; assembly: GCF_010499845.1. Classification (NCBI taxonomy): domain Bacteria; kingdom Pseudomonadati; phylum Pseudomonadota; class Alphaproteobacteria; order Rhodobacterales; family Roseobacteraceae; genus Salipiger; species Salipiger sp. PrR007. The sequence continues at coordinate 23,808 of NZ_JAAGOZ010000010.1, forward strand.
GCATGCGCAAGGTTGGACACCCGCGCATCCAGCGCCGCCGCGTCGGGGACCAGCGCAAGGTCGAGCGCCCCGTCCACGAAGACCCCGACAAGATAGACCAGCAGCAGCGCGATCCCGGTGGCCAGCAGCCCGCCCCCATGCGACGGATCGAGCCGGCGCCGCAGGAAGCTCATTGCCCGGGGATGCCGCCCCGCGAGACGCCGGGCCACCGGCCAGGCGGCGAGGCGGTCCGCAAGGATATGCAGCCCCGCCAGCAGCGCCGGGGCGCCCCGCCGCACCTGCCGGGTCACCGCCCAGGTAACCAGCACCAGCAGCGCGATCACCGCCAGCGGCAGCGCCATCCGCGGCAGGTAGGGCGCGAGCCGCGCGACGATGTCGCCCGCGACATAGCCAATGCTGACATGCACCAGCGCGTAGACGATGCCGCTCACCGCGTTCCAGACGTGGAACTGCCGCCGGTCCATGCCCGAAAGCGCCGCCGAAAGGGCCGCGAGACTCGCGTCCGGCCCGAGGAAACGCCCCAAGAGCAGCGCCAGAGGGCCGTGCCTGCGCACCAGCTCCTCGGCACGGTGGAAGGCTCCACTGCGCGGCAGCCTCACCCGGGTCCCGAGCCAGCGCCCGCTGTGCCAGCTCGCCTCGCCGCCGATGATCGCCCCGACGGCCACGAACCAGACAAGGTCGAAGAAATCGAGATGCCCGAGCCGCACCAGCGCCCCGCCCGCGTCGACGATCACCGTGCCGGGCACGACAACGCCGGTCACCCACCAGCCCTCGAGAAGGGCGGCAAGCGCGACGAGCCAGTAGGACCAGACACCAAGCGAGTCGAGCGTCGGAAGGACAAGGGAGGCAAAGGAACTCATCGGGATCGGTCCGGTCTGTTTGGCTGCGGTGATCGGCGTCGCAGGGACGCATGTCCCGAACTTAGCAGGGCCGTGGCCCGCTGCGAGGCCCGAAGCGCTTGCGCAACTGCGCGCGCACCCGGGAAAGATGCCGTGGCCGATCGCCGGGATGGGCTGATAAAGGCGATCAGCGGCAACGACGACGTCATGGTGCCGGACCGCCCGGACCGCCCCGGCAACGGCCTGGTCGAGCTGCACGCGGCCTTCGGCTCTCTTGTCTGGGTCTATCTTATCGGTCATGCGGGGATGGGAGGGCTCCAGCACCTCGCCACCGAATTCGATTTGCGCAGCATGTGGTCGCTGCGCCCGCAGACCAAGAAGCACTGACCGGCGGGTCGCAGGGCATCGTCCCGGTGATGCCTTGCCGCCTCGACGATGGACCGACATGTGACCGACACGACCCGCGCGCGCGCAAGACTGCTCCTGCCCTACCTCATCACCGCGGCGCTTTTTGCCGCGGGGGGCTGGGCGCTCTACCGGCTGCTGGCACCGGTCCACCTGCAAGACGTGATGGACATGGTTCGGGCCACGCCGATGCCCACCGTCGCGCTGGCGCTGCTGTGCACCTTCGGGGGGTATGCGGCGCTGATCGGCTATGACTGGTCGGCGCTGCGCTACATCGGCCGCCGCCTGCCCTTCCCGGTGGTCGCCTCGGGCGGCTTTCTCGGCTACGCCATCGGCAACAACCTCGGCGCGGGCCCGGTCACCGGCGGCGCGGTGCGCTACCGCATCTACTCTGCGCTCGGGCTCTCTCCCTACGACATTGCGGCGATCTCGGTCTTCGGCTCGGTGGCCTTCGGCACCGGCGCCTCGGTGATCGGCCTTGCCGCGCTGGTCTGGCACCCGCACGCGCTGGATGCGCTGATCCACTGGCCGCCGGGGGTGATCCGCTGGGCCGCCGTCGCCGGCATCGCGGTGATTTCCGGCCTCATGCTCGCGCTGTCGCTGCGCCAGAAGCCCTTCACCCTGCGCGGGCTCAGCTTCCGGCCGCCCTCGCCGGGGCTGATGGCGGGGCAATTCGTCTTCACCGCGGTCGAGACGCTGCTCTCGGCGCTGGTCCTTCACCTGCTCCTGCCGACCGGCGGAGGCGCTTTTCCGACCTTCCTCGCGGTCTTCTCTGTCGCGGTCATGGCCGGGGTGCTGTCGCACGTCCCGGGCGGCGTCGGGGTGTTCGAGACGATCATCATCGCCGCCCTGCCCCGCTCGGTGCCGGTGAGCGAGGCAGCGGCCGGGCTGCTGCTTTTCCGGATGGTCTACTACCTCGTGCCCTTCGCCGTGGCGCTGGCGCTGATGGCGCTGGCCGAACTGCGCATGGCCAGCGGGCCGACCCGCGCGGTGATGCTGCCGGTGTTCCGCGCGATCAGCGCGCTGACCCCGCTTGCCATGGCGGCGATGGTCTTCGCCTCGGGGGCGATGATGATGATCGCGAGCCTTCTGCCCCCCACCAACGCCTGGACCGAGGAGCTGGAGCTTGTCCTGCCGCTGTTCTTCGTCGAGGGCGGCGCGCTGCTGTCGAGCGCGCTCGGCGCCTGCCTGCTGGTGATCGCCCACGGGCTGCTGCGCCGAGTCGAGGGGGCGTGGTGGCTGGCGCTCCTCGCGCTGCTGGTCGGCGCCGGGGCGAGCATCGCGCATGGAGTCGATTATGACCGCGCGGTGCTGCTGGGGCTCGGCGCGCTGGTCCTGCTGCCGACGCGGCGCGAGTTCTACCGGGCGACGCGGCTCACCCGCAACGTGCTCAGCCTGCGTTGGCTGCTGCTGATGCTCTCGCTCGGGCTGATGCTGTTCGGCGTGCTGTTCTTCGCACATAAGGCGACCCCCTACAGCGGCGACATGTGGTGGCAATTCGCCGAGGACAGCGCCGCGCCCCGCGCCCTGCGCGCCATGCTGGTCGGGCTGATCGTCATGGGGCTCTTCCTGCTGCGCTACGCGCTGCGGCCGGGGCGGCTTTCGCTGAGCTTGCCGACCCCCGCCGATCTCGACCGCGCCGAGACCATCCTGCGCGGCAGCGACACACCCGAGGCCAATATTGCGCTTACCGGGGACAAGTCGCTGCTTTTCTCGGCAAGCGGCGAGAGCTTCCTGATGTACCGCACGCAGGGCCGCAGCTGGGTCGCCCTGCACGAGCCCGTGGGCCGCCCCGGAGAGGCCGCCGCGCTGGCCTGGGAGTTCCACGACGCCGCCTATGCCGCCAACGCCCGCCCGGTGTTCTACGCCGTCTCCGGCGCCTCCGCCCCGCTCTGGATCGACATGGGCCTCGCGCTGCACAAGCTCGGCGAGGAGGCGGTGGTGGATCTCGCAGCCTTTTCGCTCGAGGGCAGCGCCCGCAAGCGCCTGCGGACCACGCACAACCGCGCGCTGCGCGACGGGCTGAGCTTCGAAGTTCTGGCGCCGCCGCATGCGCCCGCCCTCATGGCCGAGATACAGGCGATCTCGGACGCCTGGCTGCGCGGCAAGGCGGGCGGCGAAAAGGGCTTCTCCGTCGGCGCCTTCGTGCCCGCGTACCTCGACCGCACGCCGATCGCGGTGATCCGCCACGCGGGGCGCATCGTCGCCTTTGCCAACCTCTGGCAGACCGACCCCCGCAGCGGGGCCACGCTGGATCTGATGCGCCACGTCGAAGAGGCTCCGGCGGGGGTCATGGAGTTCCTCTTCACCGAGCTCCTTCTACACTTCAAGGCCGAGGGCTTTGCCGAATTCAGCCTCGGCAATGCGCCACTCTCGGGTCTCGAGACCCGGCGCGGCACACGGCTCAGCAGCCAGCTCGGCGCTTTCGTCTACCAGCACGGCGGCGCCTTCTACAATTTCGAGGGGCTGCGGGCCTTCAAGACCAAGTTTGATCCCGACTGGCGGCCGGTCTACGTGGCGGTGCCGCCGCGGGTGAACCTCGTCGCGGTCACCGCCGATCTGGTGGCGCTGATCGGCCGCGGCGCGCCCCGCGCGCGGCAACGCTCAAAGGGATGACCGGCCCGCGCACGGCGGTCAAACCGCCTGTCCAGCGTCCGGGCCCCGGCGACACGCTGTCACCTGCAAGGTGCTTCCCGAGGCACGGAAGCCGCCATCCTACTGACGAATGTGGAAAACTTCTTGCGCGACTCGCGTCGCTCCGGCAATAGTCACGGAAAAGAGCCGGAACACGCCAGAAACCGTGAACACGACAAGGCGCCAAAGACGCCAAACGGAACAGGGCTCGGCACGAGGCAGCACAGGGCAAAGCCCGTGGCAAGACAGTGAGCAGGACAGCGCGCAGATGCAGGATATCACCGAAGAAGACGATCTGAACGCGGTTATTCGCGACCATTCGGAACGGCTGACCGCGCAGCTTCATGCGCAGGCAGAAAGTCTTTTTCCGCCAGATGCTTCCAAGGAAATGCGCAAGTTCACCTCCGGCGAAGCCGCGGCGCTTCTCGGGGTGAATGATTCGTACCTGCGCAAGCTGCACCTCGACGGCAAGGGCCCCTCCCCCGAGCTGACCCCCGGCAACCGCCGGCACTATTCGGTGCATGACATCCACGAGCTGCGAATCCTGCTCGAAAAGACCGCCCGCAAGCCCGGCGACTACCTGCCCGGGCGCCGCCTTGCTCCAGAGGGCAGCGAAGACAAGTATCTCGACCATCTGCAGGTCATCGGCGTGATGAACTTCAAGGGCGGCTCGGGCAAGACCACCAGCTCGGCCCACCTCGCGCAGCGGCTTGCGCTTCTGGGCTACCGGGTGCTGGCAATCGATCTCGACCCGCAGGCCTCGCTCACCGCGCTGCATGGGGTGCAACCCGAGTTCGACCTGCCCGAGGGCGGCACGCTCTACGACGCGATCCGCTACGACGACCCGGTGCCGATCACCGAGGTCATCCGCCCGACCTACATCCCCGGGCTCGACCTCATCCCCGGCAACCTCGAGCTGATGGAATTCGAGCACGAGACCCCCCGCGCGCTGGCGCAGGGCAACGCCGGGCTTTTCTTCTTCCGTGTCAAGGACGTGCTCTCGCAGGTCGACGAGCGCTACGACGTGGTGGTGATCGACTGCCCGCCGCAGCTCGGCTTCCTGACCATGTCGGCGCTCTCGGCCGCCTCCGGCGTGCTGGTCACCATCCACCCCGAGATGCTCGACGTCATGTCGATGTCGCAGTTCCTGCGCATGACCGCCGACCTCATGGACGTGATCGCCGAGTCGGGCGCCAACATGAAGCACGACTGGATGCGCTACCTGCTCACCCGCTACGAGCCGACCGACGCGCCGCAGAACCGCATCGTCGCCTTCCTGCGCACCATGTATGCCGAAAAGGTGCTGAACGCACCGATGCTGAAATCCACCGCCATCTCCGATGCCGGCCTCACCAAGCAGACGCTTTACGAGGTCGATCGCAGCGCCTTCACCCGCGCCACCTACGACCGCGCGCTGGAAAGCCTCAACGCGGTGAACGACGAGATCGCCGCGCTGATCCAGAAGACCTGGGGCCGATGAGGGCCGACGAAGGGAACAGGCAAACAGGACACCGAGGACCTGACCGATGAGTGACACCCGCAAGAAACGCATGTCCATGCTCGACAGCCTCGCCGCCGCGGGCAAACAGGGCAGCGCTGGCTCGCCGATGATGGCCTCGAACCGTGCGCTGCGTTCTGCCCGCGACGCGGTCGACAGCCACCGGGTCTGGGAACTGGACCCGGCGCAGATCGACGACCTGCGCACCCGTGACCGGCTCGACCCCGCCGATGTGATCGACCTGCGCGACGCGATCGAGGCCAATGGCCAGACCGTGCCGATCCTCGTGCGCCGCAACCCCGAGCAGGAGGGGCGCTACCTGCTGGTCTACGGCGGCCGCCGGCTCGAGGCGATCCGCGGCTCCGACAAGGTCACCAAGGTCCGCGCCTTGGTCGCCACGCTCGACGAGCGCGACGCGGTCACCGCGCAGATCTCCGAGAACATGGCCCGCCGCGATCTGTCCTTCATCGAAAAGGCCCTTTTCGCCAAGGAGTTGGTCGATACCGGTTTCGGCAACCAGAGCCAGGTCGCCGAGGTGCTGACCGTCAGCAAGTCGTCGATCTCCATGGCGCTGTCGGTGGCCGAAATGATCGGCGCCGAGCTCGCCACCGCCATCGGCGCCGCCCATGGCATCGGCCGCCCCCGCTGGGAGGCCATGGCCCGCGCCATCGAGCAGACCGGGGCCGACAAGGACGAGTTGGCGCGGCTTGCCGACGACGTGCACACCCGCGCACAGGTCGCCGTGGTCAGCGGCGAGACCCCGCCCGAGGACGTCTCCGTCGCAGCCTTCGAGGTGGTGATGGGCCATCTGACCCCCTCCCCTGCCCGTCCGGCAGTGCCGCGCGCGAAATCGGCGGAAAAGCCGCGGCGTCAGGCCCTCGTGGTGAACGGCAGGAAGGCCGGCACGCTGAAACGCACCGCCAAGGGCCTCAACATGGAATTTGACGACCCGCGTTTCGCCGATTGGATCGAGTCGGAGGCGCAAGCCGTCATCGAAGAGCTTCACGCGCGCTGGAAAAGCCGCGCGGAAGACTGAGCAGTCAACGATAACAAAGAGATAGGAGGCACGAGCCCGACAAAGAAAGAGCCCCGCAAAGCTTACGCTCTACGAGACCCTCACTTGTTCTTAGCACCCTCAAGGTAGTGTCTGGAGCCTCTGCCCGCAAGTCGAATTCGATTTGCGGAACGGCTATTTCTTGTCTTCGTGAATGAAAAACATGGGTTACACCCCAATCACGCCTTTTGGGCGAACGGCTGAGGCTGTCCTGGGCTCTCTGAGAGCACGGCAGCAGGTCGCAGATGCCCCCTGCCCGATCGACAAGTGGCAAATCCTTCGCGACCTCACGACGGCCCGCAAGAGCTTCGAGCTTGCCGATCGCGACATCACCCTGCTGCAGGCGCTTCTGAGCTTCCATCCCGAGGCCCGGCTCGACCCCGCGCACTCGCTGGTCGTCCACCCGTCGAACGAGACGATTTGCGCTCGCGCCAACGGTATGCCCAATTCGACCATGCGCCGCCATCTGTCGCGGCTGGTCGAAGCCGGTCTGCTGATCCGCCGCGACAGCCCGAACGGCAAGCGCTACGCCCGCCGCGTCGCCGGCGAGAAGATCGCCTTCGGGTTCGACCTGAGCCCCCTGCTCCGCCGCGCCGCCGAGATCGCGGAGCGCGCCGAGGAGACCCGTCTGCTCGACGCCCGGACACGCGCCCTGCGCGAGACCGCCAGCCTTCTGCGTCGCGACCTCGCGGCCCTTGCCGACCTTGGCCGTATCGAGCTGCCCGAGGGCCCGTGGGACGCGCTCTCCGACCTCGCACGCCTGACGGCCCGGGACCTGCGCCGGAAGCTCGACCTCGACACTCTCGAAGACATCGAGCGCAAGCTGCGAGCCGCCGTCCTCCGTGCGACCCGTCTCTTCGACGTCGAAACGATAGAAATGAGCAGCAGTGAAGCCCAAAATGAGCAGCACCAACAGAAGTCACAAAAAGACTCTTTAGACTCTGAACAACGGGCCGATGTGTCGGTTGCACCTTTGCAGGACGCCTCGACCTGTGATGACCAGGCTCCGCAATTTGCCGAGAAACCGGCAGCGCCGCCGCCACCCTTGCGCCTTGTCCTCGGAACGTGCTCCGAGATCGCGGTCTTCTCCCCCGACCCGATCCACGATTGGCCCAGCCTGATCCGAGCCGCAGAGAAGATCCGTCCGATGACCGGCATCTCCGACTCCGCCTGGGCCGACGCCAAGGCAGCCATGGGTCCCGAACAAGCCTCGGCGACGCTCTGCGCCATGCTCCAGAGGTTCTCTGAAATCCGAAATCCCGGGGGCTACCTCCGCCATCTGACCCGCAAGGCACGGGAAGGGACCTTCTCCTCGAACCGCATGGTCCTCGCCCTTGACCGTCGCGCGGCGTGAAAGTTCACAGCTGTGAACTGCGCGCGCTGTCGGGGGGTGGAGTGCACGGGTCAAACACATCCGCTCCTCAAGACCCTTCCGGTTTTCGGACGGTGGAAATGAGGCGGACTCGGTTCGGCGGGAGATCGAGCCGCGCTCTGATCCAGCTCGGCATCGCGATGTAGAGCGGGTTCGGCAATAGAGTAGGCAGGGAGGTCTCGAACGTCATCATTTTCTGGGCAAGCCAATGGTTTTGCAGCGTTTTTCCGGCTTGTTTTTGGTTTATTTGCAATAGTCCCAATGGGTTAGGCCGAAAATCCGCGGCGCGCGGCGGGCCGGGCGCCCCCATGCGAGGTTGCGGCGGGTCGCAGGGGCGATTTTCGCGTGTTCGCCGCCAGATGGCGCCCCGGCAGTATAGAGGCCACGGGGCCGCCCGCGCCCGACGGCTCCCACGGGAATATCTTGCTTACGGAATTCGACACGGGCCGCGGGGTTTTGGCGGAACCATAGGAGGTGCGGGAGGGTTCCACGTGCGGATCGTCCGGCCGGTCAGATCATTCCACACACACCCAGTGTCGAGGCGCCCTGACGGGGCGCCGCGCCCGGGGCTGTCCTATGACCTGATGGGGCCTCTTGAGATGCGTATATCCTCCGCTCAATCGAGCATCCGATTTCCCGAAATCCTCGACCCGAGCGTCGAGCGATGCATGCCTGTGCTGCTCGCGGGCGGGCGCGGCTCGCGCCTGCACGAGCTGACCGACCGGCAGTGCAAGCCCGCGGTGGCCTTCGGCTCCGGCGACGGGCGGATCGTCGATTTCGTTCTCGCCGCGCTGGCCCGGGCCGGTTTCCCGAGCCTCTTTGTGGCCACCCAGTACCGTCCGCGTGACCTGTCGCGCCACCTCGAGGATCGCTGGGCACATCACTTCCCGCGCGGCATCCTGCAGCGCGATGGCGCCGCGCTTGCTGCCTGCGGGTTTCGCGGCACTGCAGATGCGCTGCGCCAGACCGCGACGCTGATCGATGCACATGCGCCGCGCGAGGTGATGATCCTGTCGGGGGATCACGTGCTGGACCTCGATCTGCGCGCGCTGCTGGCGCACCACCGGGCGCAGGGCTGCGCCGCGACGGTGGTCGCCACCGCCGTGCCGCGGCACGAGGCGCGCGGTTTCGGGGTCTTCGAGGAAGGGCCGGACGGGCGGGTCATCGGGTTTGCCGAGAAGCCGCCGCGCCCCGTTCCGATGCGCGGTGATCCGGAGCGGGCGCTGGCCTCGGCGGGTCTCTACGTCTTCGACTGGATCTGGCTGAAGGCCGCGCTGCGCGCGGATGCCGAGCGGGAGGACACACGCCATGACTTCGGACATGACATCCTGCCGATGGCGATGGCAGCGGGCGAGCTGTCGGTCTGGCGGATGCCGCAGGCCGGGGCGGGGCAGGGGGCCTATTGGCGCGACGTCGGCACGTTGGACGCCTACCGCCGAAGCCAGCTCGATTTTGCCGGGGCAGAGCCGCCGGTGCCGTTGCCGCAGACCATGCGCCGCCCGGTGACCTTTGCCCGCGACAGCGCGCTCGAGGGCAGTGTGCTGCTGCCCGGCGCCACCGTGGGGCGGCGCTGCCACCTGCGCGATACGCTCGTCGGCTCCGGCGTCCGCCTGCCCGACGGCTTTCAGGCGGGGCTCGATGCCGAGGAGGATGCCCGCTGGTTCCGTCGCAGCAGCGGTGGCACACTGCTGATCACCGCCGAGATGATGAACCGGCGGGAAACGGCGCTGCGGCGTCCCGCCGCGCGCGCCCTGTTCCGGCATCCGCCGCAGATGGCCGCTGTCTCGGCCTTGGAGAGCTGAGATGATCGACCCCCGTGACGTGACCATCGACCCCGCGCGCTCGCGTCCGGACCAGCTTGGGGCCCGCTTCGATGGAGAGGGCACCAACTTCGCGCTGTTCTCGGACCATGCCGAGAGCGTGGAGCTGTGCCTCTTCGACGCGGCAGGCAAGGAGGAGCTCGCGCGGCTGGAGCTGCCCCGCGCCGAGGGCGGCATCTTCTTCGGGTATTGCCCCGACCTCGGGCCGGGGCAGGCCTATGGCTATCGCGTGCACGGGCCGTTCGAGCCCGAGAACGGCCACCGCTTCAACCCCCACAAGCTGCTGCTCGATCCCTATGCCATGGCGATGCGCGGTCAACTGAAATGGGACGATGCGCTTTTCGGCTACCCGGTGGGGGGCTCGGACCTTGACCTCGACACCCGCGACAGCGCCCCCTTCATGCCCAAGGCGGTGGTGGCCGATCCGGTGTTTGACTGGGAGGCGGATGCATCGCCGCAGGTCCGCTGGCAGGACACGGTGATCTACGAGGCCCATGTGAAGGGTCTGACCATGCGCCATCCGGGCGTGGTGCAGGCCGATCGGGGCACCTTCCGCGCGCTGGCCTCGGACCCGATCATCGAGCATCTGCAAAAGCTGGGCGTCACCACCATCGAGCTTCTGCCGATCCACGCCATGGCACAGGACCGCCACCTGATCGAGGCGGGGCTGCGCAATTACTGGGGCTACAACACGCTCGGCTTCTTTGCGCCCAACCGCACCTATCTGGCGACCGAGGACGTGCGCGAGGTGCGGGCCGCGGTCAAACGCTTCCACGCCGCCGGGATCGAGGTGATCCTTGATGTGGTCTACAACCATACCGCCGAGGGCAACGAGCTGGGGCCGACTCTGTCGTTCAGGGGCATCGACAATGCCAGCTATTACCTGCTCTCGCCCGAGAGCCGCCGGCACGGGTTTGACACCACCGGGACCGGCAACACGCTCAACGTGGCGCACCCGATGGTGCTGCGCATGGTGATGGACAGCCTGCGCTACTGGGTCGAGGCCTTTCACGTCGATGGCTTCCGCTTCGACTTGGCCTCGACGCTGGCGCGCGAGCCCGAGGGGTTCGAGAGGGAAGGGGGGTTCTTCAACGCCATCCGGCAGGACCCCGTGCTGAGCCAGGTCAAGCTGATTGCCGAGCCCTGGGACGTGGGCGAGGGCGGCTACCGGGTGGGCGGCTTTCCCTGGCCCTTCCGCGAGTGGAACGACAAGTTCCGCGACGACGTGAGGGGGTTCTGGCGGCGCGATCCGGGCAAGCTCGGCGCGCTTTCGGAGCGGCTGATGGGCAGCCCGGTGCAGTTCGACCATTCGCACCGGCCCGCGACCTCGTCGGTGAATTTCATCGCTGCGCATGACGGCTTCACCCTGTGGGACACGGTGTCGTACAACGACAAGCACAACGAGGCCAACGGCGAGGAGGGCCGCGACGGCCACGGCAACAACCTGTCGGACAACATGGGCCAGGAGGGGCCGAGCGAGGATCCGGGCATCGAGGCGGCGCGGGTGCGGCGGGTGAAGGGGCTGCTGGCGACGCTTTTCGTCTCGCACGGGGTGCCGATGCTGCTGGCGGGCGACGAGATGGGCCAGACGCAGGGCGGCAACAACAATGCCTATTGCCAGGACAACGAGACCACCTGGATCGATTGGGAGGCGGCGAAGCCGGAGCTGGTCGGCACCGTTTCGGCGCTGACCGCGCTGCGCCGCGAATGGCGCGGGCACCTGGCGCCCTATGGCTTCTGGCCGCGCCCCGAAGCCACCGAGAGCGTCTGGCTGCACCCCGAGGGGCGGCAGATGACGGAGGAGGACTGGGGGGACGCGGGGCTCTATGCCTTTGGGCTGCGGCACCACCAGGAGGATTGTCCGGACCTGCTGATCCTGATCAACGGCGGCGAGGCCTGCAGCTTCACCCTGCCCGAGGGCGACTGGGAGCTGATCCTCGACACCGCGCGCGCGGAGGTCAGCTGCGCAGAGGGGGCCGGTGAGAGTTTTACCGTCGAGGCGCAGGCGGTGGCGGCTTTCCGCGATCGCACTGGGGGCTGAGCCGGCTGTCTGGAACCCCTCCGCCGTTCGGGCCGTTGTGGGGGCAAGGGGCGATACGCGTCGCCCAAGTCCCCGCCACCTTCAAGCAAGAGAGCCACATGCGGACACGATTCACAGTGAACGGCGAGTCCCGCGATGTCGAGCACGACACGCGCGCCACCCTCCTCGACGCCCTGAGAGACCAGCTTGGGCTGACCGGCACCAAGAAGGGATGCGACCACGGTCAATGCGGCGCCTGCACGGTTCTGCTCAACGGCAAGCGGGTGAACTCCTGCCTCTGCCTCGCTGCCATGCACGAGGGCGACGAGGTGACCACCATCGAGGGGCTCGGCAGCCCCGAGGCGCTGAACGCGCTGCAAAAGGCCTTTGTCGCCAAGGACGGTTACCAATGCGGCTTCTGCACACCGGGGCAGATCGTTTCGGCCACCGCGATGCTCGAGGAGTTGCGGGCGGGCGATCCGTCTTATGCCTCGGCCTCTCTGGAGGGCGAGATGCCGCTCGATGATGCCGAGATTGCCGAGCGCATGAGCGGCAACCTCTGCCGCTGCTCGGCCTATCCGCTGATCCGGGAGGCGATTGCCATGGCCGCGGAGGTGAAGTCATGAGGGACTTCGAGTACAGCCGGGCCGAGACGCTCGAGGGGGCCGCGGGCGCGCTCGGCGAGGGGGCGAGCGTGATCGCCGGGGGCACCAACCTGCTCGACCTGATGAAAATTCAAGTGATGACCCCGGCGCGGCTGGTGGACATCTCGCGGCTTGGGGAATTGCAGGGTATCTCGGAAGAGGGCGACGGTCTGCGCGTCGGTGCCTTGGTGACCAACTCCGAGTTGGCGGCAGACGAGCGCATCCGCAGCGGCTGGCCGCTGCTGTCGCGGGCGATCCTCGCGGGCGCCTCGGGGCAGATCCGCAACAAGGCGACCACCGGCGGTAACCTCTTGCAGCGCACCCGCTGCCCGTATTTCTACGACACCGCCATGGCGTGCAACAAGCGCAGCCCGGGCGAAGGCTGCGCGGCGCAGGAGGGCGTAGGGCGCATGCTGGCGATCTTCGGCACTTCCGAACACTGCCTTGCAGCGCACCCCTCGGATATGGCGGTCGCGCTGGCGGCGCTGCGCGCCGAGGTGGAGATCCGCTCGAAAGAGGGCGAGACGCGGCACCTTGCGGTGAGCGAGCTTTACAGGCTGCCCGGCGACCGGCCCGACATCGAGACCGTGCTGGAGGCGGGCGAGATCATCACCGCCGTGCGGCTGCCGGCGCCGATGGCGGAGACGCGGCAGGTTTACAAGAAGGTGCGGGACCGCGCCTCCTATGCGTTCGCGCTGGTCTCGGTGGCCGCTGTGGTGGAAATGGACGGCGAGCACATAGGCTCGGCCAAGCTGGCCTTTGGGGGTGTGGCGCCGCGGCCCTGGACCGATCCGGAGGTCGAGGCCGCGCTGGAAGGAGCGGTTCCGAGCGACGAGGCGTTCGGCAAGGCTGCCGACGCGCTGATCGCGAAGGCCAACTGCCATCCCGACACCGAGTTCAAGAAGCCGCTGCTGCGGCGCACCCTGATCGCCGCGCTGCGCGAGGCCACCGGACTGGCCGACACCGCGACAGGCGCCAGCACCGCGAGGACCCCGGCATGACAAAGAGCTTCCGCATGGACGAGGCGCAGCCGCGCCTGCTTGACGAGACGGGACAGGGCATCGTCGGTGCCCCTCTCGACCGCCCCGAGGGGCCGAAGAAAGTCTCTGGCCGGGCGCATTACGCCGCCGACGGGCTGCCCGAGGGCGCCGCGCAGGGCGTGCTGGTGCGCGCCACCATTGCGCGCGGCCGGGTCACCGAGATCAACGAGAGTTCGGTGTCGGGACTGCCCGGCGTGCTGGGCGTCTTCCATGGCCCCGATTTCATCCGCAACCCGGCGCAGGGCATGGCGGGCGAGGCCCCCGTGCAGCCCGGCGACGAAGTGCACTACCACGGCCAGCCGATTGCGCTGGTGGTGGCCGAGAGCTTCGAAGCGGCGCGCGATGCCGCGCAGCAGCTTGTCGTGAAATACGACGCCGAGGCGGAGGTTGTGACCGATCCCGCCCGCAGCGACGAGCTCGAACAGGATGATCCCGACACCGCGGGCGACTTCGACGCTGCCTACGGGGCGGCAGAGGTGACGCTCGACCGCACCTATACCACCGCGCCGCAAGCCGCCGCCGCGATGGAGCCGCATGCGGCCGTGGCGGACTGGGAAGGCGACAGCCTGACCCTGCGAGGCGCATTGCAAATGCTGCGGTTCAACAAGGAGGAGCTGGCGGATTCGCTCGGCATTCCGGCGGAAAAGGTGCGCATCCTTGCGCCCTATATCGGGGGCGGCTTCGGCTCGAAGCTGGGCATTGGCCCCGAAGCGGTGGCCGCCGCGCTGGCTGCCCGCGCGCTCGGGCGTCCGGTGCGGGTGGTGATGACCCGGCAAACCGTCTTTGATGCCGTGCTGCGCCGCACCGAGACCAGCCAGCGGCTGCGGCTCGGCGCGGACAAGGATGGCCGCCTTCGGGCGCTGTCGCATGACGACCGCGTGTCCAACCTCAAGGGCGAAGGGTTTGCCGAGCCGGTGAGCCAGGCGTCGCAGTTCCTCTACGGTGCCGAGGGGCTCAGCTTCGCGCAGACCGTGGCGCGCGTCTGCCGGACGCCGGCGGGCTCGGTGCGCGCGCCCGGCGAGGCCGTGGGGATGCTGGCGCTCGAGCAGGCGATGGACGAGCTTGCCGAGGCGCTTGAGATCTGCCCGGTCGCGCTGCGGCTGAAGAACCTGCCCGAGAAGAACCCGATGACCGGTCAGCCGTTCAGCGCCACGCGTCTTGGCGATTGCCTGCGCGAGGGCGCCGAGCGCTTTGGCTGGGACGCGCGCAAGCCGATGGGCAGCCGCCGCGAGGGCGAGTGGTACGTCGGCATGGGCATGGCTTCGGCGGCGCGCTCGAACATGCTGGTGAAATCCGCGGCGCGGGTGCGGCTGAGCGCAGAGGGCGCGGTGGTCGAGACCGACATGACCGATATCGGCACCGGGAGCTATGCGATCCTTGGACAGATCGCCGCCGAGATGCTGGGCCTGCCGGTGGAGAAGGTCGAGGTGCGCCTCGGCGACACCAGCTTCCCCGGGGCCTCGGGCTCGGGTGGTTCCTTTGGCGCCAACTCGGCGGGCTCGGCGACCTTCCTCGCCGCGAAGGCGATCCGCGAGACCCTCGCCGGGCGCATGGGTTGCAGCCTGTCGGAGCTGACGCTGCAGGATGGCATCGCCCGCGGCGGCAACCGCGAGGTCCCGCTGGCGGAGCTGGTCGAGGAGGAGATGGTCGAAGAGGCGAGCATCGAGGCCGGCGAGACCTCGGAGAGCCATTTCTCGTCGGGCTTCGGCGCGCATTTCGCGGAGGTGGCGGTCCATGCCTACACCGGTGAGGTGCGGGTGCGGCGGATGCTCGGGGTGATGGCCATGGGGCGGATCCTCAACGAGAAGACCGCCCGCTCGCAGGCGCTCGGCGGGATGATCTGGGGGCTGGGCGCGGCGCTGACCGAGGAGATGGCGCATGACCCAAGGACCGGCCATGTGGTGACCCGCGATCTGGCCAACTACCACGTGCCCGCCCATGCCGACGTGCCGGGCGACATGCAGGTGGTGTTCCTCGAGGAGCGCGACGACATGGCCAACCCGATCCAGACCAAGGGCATCGGCGAGCTGGGCATCTCTGGCGCGGGCGCGGCGGTGCTGAACGCGGTGCGCAACGCCTGCGGCGCGCGGGTTTACGACATGCCCGCGACGCCCGACAAGGTGATCGCGGCGATGGAGGCGGCGGGCCTCTGAGCCGGACGATTTGGCTCAAAGGGCGGGGGCGAAAGCTCCCGCCCTTTTCATGTGCGCGGCGCCCTGCGCCTGGTGAACGCCGTCCTACGTGACGGAAGCTGCTGTAATCGCGGGAAAGCAGGTCGTGCGATGGGTCTTGCCATTGACTCTCGGGCGACTAATTGGCTTACCTGCCGCATCATTCAGCACTGGGGTTCCAAATGCCGCAATCCGCGACGGCGAATATCCTGACGATCCTCGAGACGAGCTTTTCCGGCATCGTCGAGGAGTGGCTTGGCACGCAGGTCAAAGAGGGCGTGAAACGCTCGGACCTTTTCTCTGATGCCGAGAGCCGGGCGCAGAACCAGGAGTTGCTCAAGGCCTTTGCCAAGGGGGTTCGTGCGGGCGTTGTCGGCGAGGAGTTCAACCTCGATGACGATGCCTGGGAAGATCTGCGCGCGGTGCTCTCGGAGGTCAGCAAGGAGCGGGTCAGCCGCGGCGTGACGCCGACCGAGATGGCAACCTTCGTGCTGGCGCTGAAAACCCCGCTCTTCAACCGGCTCGAGGCAATGATCGAAGTCGAACAGAGCGTGCTGATCCGCGACGTGCTGCTGGTGACGCGGCTGGTCGATGCCTTTGCGATCTACACCAACGAGATCTTCATCGGCGAGCGGGACCAGATCATCGAGCGCCAGCGCCAGGAGATGCTCGAGCTGTCGACCCCGGTGGTCGAGCTCTGGGACCGGGTGCTGACCCTGCCGCTGATCGGCACGCTGGATTCCGCCCGTGCGCAGGAGGTCATGGAGAACCTGCTGCAGACCATCCTCGAGCGCCAGGCCGAGGTGGTGATCATGGACATCACCGGCGTCGGTACCGTCGACACGCAGGTGGCGCAGCACCTGCTGCGCGCCGCCGCCGCGGTGCGCCTTATGGGCGCCGAGTGCATCATCAGCGGCATCAGCCCGATGATCGCCCAGACCATGGTGCAGCTCGGCATCGACGTGGGAACCGTCTCGACCCGCTCGAGCATCCGCACGGCGCTGTCGGATGCGCTGCAGAAGGTCGGCTACGTCATCAAGACCACCGAGGCCTCCTGAGGTGTCCGGCGTCACGTCGATAACCCTGGTCGAACGCGCGCTGCTCGTGTCGATCCAGGACGACGTCACGGATACGGAAATCGTCGAACTTCAGGACATGCTCTCGCATCGGATCGCCAAGGAGAACGTCAAAGGCGTGATCCTCGACATCAGCTCGCTGGAGATCGTCGACACCTTCGTGGGCCGGGTCATCGCGCAGCTCGCGGGGATCTCCCGGCTGCTGGCCGCCGAGACCTTCGTGGTTGGCATGCGCCCGGCGGTCGCGGTGACCCTGGTCGAGCTGGGAATGTATCTCACCGAGACACGGACCGCGCTCAGCCTGACCCATGCGCTTGCGCAGTTGCGGCGTGGTTGAGCGCAGACAGACAGCCAACAGGACCCTGCTTGCGGCCATGCCCCTCGCGTCCAGTCGCGATGTCGTGGCGGCACGTCAGGCGGTGGCCCGGTTCATGAAGGAGCGCGGCGCAAGCGCGCTTCGCGTTACCCGCTTCGCGACGGCGGTGAGCGAGATCTCACGCAACGCCATTGTCCACGGCGGCGGCGGCGACATTTCGATTTATCTCGATGCCCGCAAAGAGTATCTGCTCGTCGAATGCCGGGACACGGGTCCGGGGATCGAAGACGTGACGCTGGCCATGACCGAGGGCTACACCTCGGGCGGGGGCCTCGGCCGGGGGCTCGGCGGGGCGAAGCGGCTGGCGCATGACTTCGAGATCCGCTCGGTGCCGGGCGAGGGAACGACCGTGTCGATGAGCGTGAAACTATGAATCAATGGGTCGAGATTGATGACCGCAGCGCGGTGGCCGTGATCCGCCGCCTTGCGCGGCGGCTTGCCGCCGGGATGGGATTGCCCGAGCAACGCATCGACGAGCTGGCGATCGTGGCCAGCGAGGCGACGACCAATATCTTGCGCTACGCCGACCGCGGCCGGGCGTTGATCGACGTGCAGCGCAACGCCGGCGCCATGCGCTTGGTCATGATCTTCACCGACCGGGGTCCGGGAATTTCCGACATCGACAGGATGTTCCAGGACGGGGAAAGCTCTGCGGATTCCGCCGGGCTCGGGCTCGGTGCGATCCGTCGCCTGTCGGACACTTTCGACATCTACAGTACGGCCGAGAGCGGCACGACGCTGGTCTGCACCTTTGCGGCGCGGCCCGATGCACCTGACCTCGGGGTCGACGCGGCGGCGCTGCGAGTCTGCCATCCGAACGAGCGGGAGTGCGGCGACGACTTCCAGCTGCGCCAGACCCGCGGCGCGACCGACCTGCTGCTCTGCGACGGGCTGGGGCACGGGCCGGAGGCCGCGGCGGCGGCGGGCGAGGTGCTGGATGCGGCCGGGCGCGCCGGGGGCCTGTCGCAGGAACCGGGCGCGACGATGCGCCAGATCACCGAGCAGCTTGTCGGGCGGCGGGGCGCGGTGGCGGCCATCGTCCATATCGCCCAGCCAGCGATGAAAATGAGCTACGCCGGCCTTGGGAATATCTCGACGCTGCTGATCGGCGCGCAGGGTGTGCGCCGCATGGCGGTGCGCGACGGGCGGATCGGTGCCGGGCCGACGCGCGGCTACGAGGAGAGCGTGCAACTGGCAGAGGGCGACCTGCTGATCCTGCACAGCGACGGTCTGAAGACATTGCGCGAGGCGCATTTCCCGCCGGGGCTGCTCAAGAAGAGCCCGCTGGTGATCGCCGGTTTCTTCCTCGACCGGGCCTTCCGGGGGCGCGACGACGCGAGCATCGTGGTGATGCGCATCACCCGTGGGCCCGAGCAATGAAACCCGCGAAGCTGACGACGGTGAACCTCGAGAAGAGCGCCGATGTCGCGCGGCTGCGCGAAGTTGCGATGACGCTGACCAACGTGCTTGGCTTCGGTGCCTTCGAGCGGACACGGACGGTGACCGCGATCGTCGAGCTGGGGCGCAACGCCATCGAGCATGGCCAGAAGGGGCGGGCCACCTTTGCGCTGACCGAGGTCCGCGGCAAGCCGGCGCTGGATCTGACGGTGATCGACCAGGGCCGGGGCATCCCGCAGGAACACCTCGACCCGAACGGTGCGGTTGGCTCCTCTTCCTCGGGCATGGGGCTGGGGCTGCGCGGCGTTCAGCGGATCGCCGAGCGGTTCGAGGTCGAGACCGGCCACGAAGGCACGCGGATCAACACCTCGTTCCTGTCCTCGGCCGCGGTGCCGGACAGCGGCCTGCTTGCCGCAAGGGCCGCCGAAGCGCTGAGCGCGCTCAGCGCCAAGGATCCGACGGCGGCGCTCACCGAGCAGAACCGGGCACTGACCGAGGGGATCGCCGACCGCGATCTGCTGATGCAGGAATTGCACCACCGCACGGGCAACAACCTTGCGCTGATCGTCGCGCTGATCCGCATGAGCAAGTCGCAGGCCGAGGCGGAGGAGACCCACCAGGTGCTCCGAGAGCTCGAGATCCGCGTTGGCGCGCTGGCCAAGGCGCACGAGCTGATGCAGCGCACCACCGGGGCCGGCGACCTCGAGCTTGGCGAGATGTTGCAGGAGGTCGCCTCGAACGCCGAGCGCGCCTTCAGCGGGAGTGGCCGCGAGGTGACGATCGGGGTCGTCTGTCCGCAGATGGAGCTGGAGGGCAAGCTGGTCATCGACATCGGGCTGATCGTCGGCGAATTGATCACCAATGCCTACAAGTACGCCTTTGCCGGGCGTGACCGGGGGACGATCTCGGTCAGGGTGGAGGGCAGCCTGCAGGCCGGGCTGGTCCTGAACGTCGCCGATGACGGGGTCGGCCTGCCGGAGGGCGCGGAGCGGCCCGAGCGCTCGCAGTCGCTCGGCTGGCGGATGATCCGCACGCTGACCTTCCAGCACGGGGCGACCCTGAACGTCGAGAGCGCGGGCGGGCTGAGCGTGCACGTCAAGTTCCCGGCGCAGGGCTGAACGCGGCGCAGGGGTACGTCGAGGGCTGGAGCGCGCCTTCCAGAGAGCGCCTTCCGGGGCGCGACTCCCCGGGAGCGGGGACGGCTGCGTCAGGACAGGTTGTCGATGAGCTTTTGCAGCACGCGCAGCCCGCTCGCGATCTCGTCCGGGGTCATGCCGCGGGTCATCTCGGCCTCGTAGCGCTGCGCTTCCAGCAGGAGCCGCCCCACCACGTCCTCGCCCTGCGGCGTCAGCCAGAGGCCGTTGGACCGGCGGTCGTGTTCCATGAGCCGGCGTTCGATCAGCCCCTCTGCGCAGAGTTGATCGAGAATGGTCACGAAGCTTGATCGGGGCAGGGCCACGGCCTCGGCGATCCGGCTCTGCGGCTGGCCCGGGTGGGCGCGGATCACCGCCAGAAGGCCCAGATAGCGCGGCGCGCGTCCATAATCGGTTAGCCTCTGTTCGAAACCGCGGAACGCGAGGATCTGCGCGAGCCGCAGCTTGTAGCCGAGGGTTTCCTCGGCCTCTCCGGCGTCGAGGCGCAGCTGGCGGTCTTGGCTTTCGGGCACCGGCACAGACGTCCTCCACGATTTTGTTTTACATCGAACAGTTCCATTACGTACAGTATGGCATGGACTTCGTCCATCCTGAGTCGACCCGGAGGGAGGAACGTGTCGATGGCAGTGACCGCCACAGGTCTTGCGCACTGGCTGCCCGAGGCGTCGGCTGCGCCGCTTCGCGAAACCACGCTGGGGGCCCTGCTTGCCGAGCGAGCCGCGGCGCTGCCGGGGCGCCCGGCGCTCATCTTCGATGAGCCGCAGGCCCGCGCAACATGGACCTACGCAGAGCTTGACGCCGAAGTCACGCGATTGGCAAAGGCGCTTCTGGGGCATGGTATCGGGCCGGGGCAGCGCGTGGCGGTAATGGCCGCCAATTGCCCTGAATGGGTGTTCCTGGAATATGCGCTGGGTCGGATCGGGGCGGTGCTGGTGACGGTGAACCCGTCGTTCCGGCAGGGCGAGCTGGATTACCTGCTGCGGCAGGCGCGGGTCTCGGCGCTTTTCGTGGCGGGCGTCTTCCGGGGGTTCGATGTCGGGGCGATGCTGGCGGAGATGCTGCCCGGGCTCGACCGTGGCCGCCCCAGTAGCGGATCCGGTGGCGGCTCCGCCTATCCCGATCTGCGGCTGGTCGTGCAAATCGGCGCGGCTGCGGTTCCTGGGGCGCTGCCCTTCGACGGGGTCCTCGAGGCTGCGCCCGAGATCTCCGAGGCCGCGCTTGCCGAGGTCGCGCAGGGGGTGCGCCCCGAGGACGTGCTGCAGATTCAATATACATCGGGGACAACCGGCAAACCCAAGGGGGCGATGCTCACCCACCGCGGCACGATCAACAACGCGCTGCTCGCGGCGGAGCGGGCCGGGTACCGCGAGACCGATGTGATGGTCTCGGCGATGCCGCTCTTTCACACCGCCGGATGCGTCTGCAACGTGATGGGGATGCTGGCCGCCGGCGGGTGCCTCGTCGTGATGGCCGATTTCGACGCGGGGCGGCTGCTCGACCTCATCGAGCGCCACGGCGGGACGATCACCAATGGCGTGCCGACCATGTACATCCGCATGCTGCAGGACCCGGGGCTGGTCGCGGGGGCGCGTGACCTCTCGCGCTGGCGGATCGCCTACACCGGGGGCACCTCGATCCCGCCGCAGGTGATGCTGGATCTGCATGCCCGCGTCGGCTGCGAGCCGGTGATCATCATGGGCATGACCGAATGCAGCCCGATCATCACCCAGACGGCGCCCGATGAACCGCTCGAGACGCGGGTGATGACCGCGGGCGTGCCGCTGCCGCACGTCGAGATCCGCATCGTCGATCCAGTGAGCGGCGAGACCCGGCCCGTCGGCGCGGAAGGCGAGCTTCAGATCCGAGGCTTCCTGGTGACCGCCGGGTATTTCGACATGGCCAAGCAGACCCGCGAGACCATCAGCGCCGACGGCTGGCTGAAGAGCGGCGATCTGGCGGTGATGGACGCCGAGGGGCACTTGCGGATCATTGGCCGGATCAAGGACATGCTGATCCGCGGCGGCGAGAATATCTACCCGGTCGAGATCGAGGATTGGTTGATGCAGCACCCCGCCATCGCCGAGGCGCAGGTGGTCGGCGTGCCCGACCCAGAGTTCGGCGAGGAGATCTTCGCCTTCGTCGTATTGCACCCGGGCAAGACGCTGGAGGCCGGCGCGCTGCGCGACTGGTGCCGGACGCGGATCGCGCGCCACAAGGTGCCGCGCCACATCGCCTTCATCGAGGCGACGCCGAAGACCGCGAACGGCAAGGTGCGCAAGGTCGACCTGCGAAGGATGGCCGAAGAGATGCTCGAAAAGGACACGACCGCATGAGCGCAGCCCACCTGCTCGAAGAGCGCCGCGGCCCGGTGCTTTTGCTAACCCTCAACCGGCCCGAGGTGCGCAATGCGATCTCACCGGAGATGGCTTGCCGGCTGGCCGATGCCTTCGCCGCCTTCGATGCGGAGGACGAACTGCGGGTGGCGATCCTCACCGGGGCGGGGGCGCAGGCTTTCTGCGCGGGGGGCGATCTGGGGCGGACGCTGCCGCTGCTGTCGGGCGACCGCGCCCCCGAGGACGACTGGGACCGGCGCTTTCTCAATGAGCCGGGGCTGCAGGACCGCTCGGCGCTGCGCCGCGCGCCGCCTGCCAAGCCGGTGATCGCGGCGATCAACGGGCTCTGCCTAGCTGGCGGGATGGAAACCATGCTGGGCACCGACTTGCGGATTGCGTCGGAGGGCGCCGTGTTCGGCTTGCCCGAGGCGCGGCGCGGGGTCATTCCCTTTGCCGGGGCATTGGTGCGACTGAGCCGCCAGATCCCCGAGCCGGTGGCGCTTGAACTCTTGCTGACCGGGGGCACCATCGATGCCGCCCGCGCGCACGAGATCGGGCTGGTGAACCGGGTGGTGCCGCAGGCCGAGGTGCTGGACCGAGCCTTCGAGATGGCTGCGGCGCTGGCCGAGAATGGCCCGGTTTCGCTGCGCGAGATCAAGCGGGTGGTGCGCGGCAGCTCGGGGCTGCCGTTGGACGAGGGCTTTGCGCTGGAGGACGAGGCCAAGCGCATCGTCATGGCCTCGGAGGACGCGCGGGAGGGACCGCGGGCCTTCATGGAGAAGCGCAAGCCGAGGTTCGTGGGGCGATGAGCGAAGCGGGGGACATCCGGCTCGACGGGCGCGTAGCAGTGGTCACCGGAGCCGGGCAGGGGATCGGGCGCGCGACGGCGCGGGCATTGGCGGCCGCCGGGGCCTCGGTGGTGGTCAACGACATCGACGCGGCCGCCGCGGAGGCGGTGGCGCGGGAGATCGGCCCGAGTGCCGTGCCGTGCGTCGCCGCCATCGGCAGCGCGGAGGCGGCGGAGGCCTGCGTCGCGGCAGCGCTTGACAGCTTCGGGGGGCTCGATGCTTTTGTCTGCAACGCCGGGCTCCTGCGCGACCGGGTGCTATGGAACACCTCCGACGCGGATTTCGATGCGGTGATCGCGACGCATCTGCGCGGCACCTTCACCTGCGCCCGGGCCGCCGCGCGGCACTGGCGCGAGGCGGGGCAGGGGGGGCGGCTGATCCTCATGTCCTCGATCGCCGGGCAGCGCGGCAATTTCGGCCAGACCGCCTATGCCGCCGCCAAGGCGGGGATTGCCGCCATGGCGCGCACCTGGTCGATGGAACTCGCCCGCGCCGGGGTCACGGTGAATGCCGTGGTGCCCACCGCACTGACCGCGATGACCGCCACCATCCCGGCGCTCGCCGAGCTTTCCGAGCAGGCGGCCCGCGGCGAGGTGCTGGACGACAGCGTGCGGCAGCAGATGGGGATCGGCGGGCCGGAGGACGTGGCGCCGCTGATCGTCTATCTTGCCTCCGAAGCCGCGGGCTCGGTGACCGGGCAATGTATCGGCATCGGCGGAGACCGGCTGAGCCTCTGGGCGCATCCGGTCGAAGCGGCACATGAAATCGCGAAAGGCGGGTGGAGCGCGGACGGCATTGCCGGCGCGCTCGGAGGATCACTCGCCGGTTCCCTGCAATCCGTGGGGATCGAGGTAAACTGACGCCCCGGAGGAGGAACACCGGGCGCATATAGGGAGGAAGACCATGAAGACCTTTACCATCGGGGCGGCCACGCTGCTGGCCCTTGCGGCCACGGGCGCGCAGGCTCAGGACGTCACGCTGCGGCTGGCGCACTGGCTGCCGCCGCAGCACGCGGTGCCGCAGACCGGCATGCAGGAGTGGATGGACTCGATCACCGCCGACTCGGGCGGCACCATCACCTTCGAGGTGTTCCCCGCGCAGCAGCTGGGCGCCGCGCCGGATCACTACGACATGACCCGCGATGGCATCGCCGACATCGGCTACGTCAACCCCGGCTACACCGCCGGGCGCTTCCCGATCTACGAGTTGACCGGCGTGCCCTTCCTGGCGACAGACGGTCCGAACGCCGCCAAGGCGATCCACGAGTGGTACGCGGGTGATTACGCCGAGAAGGAGATGGGCGATGTCCACTTCTGCCTCGTCAACCCGCACGAGCCCGGCCGCTTCCATGGCAAGGCCGAGATCAAGGTCCCGGCCGACGTGAAGGGGCTGAACGTGCGCCCGGCGCATTCGACCATGGCGCGCTTCGTCGCCTCGCTTGGCGGTGCCTCGGTGCAGGTCCCCGCGCCCGAGGCGCGCGAGGCGCTGGCGCGTGGCACCGCCGATGCGGTGACCTTCCCCTACGAGGCGATGAAGGTCTTCAACGTTGCCGAGGAGACGAAGTTTCACAATGACATGCCGCTCTATCTCTCGTCGCAGGTACTGCTGTTGAACAACGACAGCTACGACGGTCTGAGCGTCGAGCAGAAGGCGGTGATCGACGCGCATTGCACCCCGGAGTGGTCGAAGAAATTCTCCGAGGGCTGGGCCGAATATGACAAGGGCGTGCGCGAGGAGATCCTGAACAACCCCGAGCACACGGTCTACACGCCCACCGACGAGGAGGTCGCGCTCTGGCGCGAGGCGGCGAACCCGACGCTCGATGCCTGGAAGGCGGACGTGTCGGCGGCGGGCTCGGACCCGGACGCGATCCTCGAGGGGCTGCGCGCGGCGCTCGACGCCAATGGCGTTCTCTACAAGTAAGGCAAAGGCACACGGGGGAGCGGAGGCGCTCCCCCTACAATAGCGAGGCGCCATGGCTCGGCAACGACACGGCTCGGCGGACCGGGTGATCCTGTGGGTGGAGAGAACCGCCGCGGTGATGCTCGGGCTCGTCACGCTGCTTATCTTCGTCTCGGCGGTGGGGCGGTATCTCTTTGCCGCCCCGCTGCCGGATTCCTTTGACCTGTCGCGGCTGACCCTGGCCATAGCGGTGATCTGGGGCTTTGCCTCGCTCGGCTATCGCGGCAGCCACATCAAGGTCGACATCTTGGCGCAGGCGGTCGGACCCGCCCTGCGGCGCTGGATGGATCTTGCGGCATGGGTGATCCTGCTGGGCTTCACCGGACTGCTGGTCTGGAAGCTGGGCGGGCGGGTGATCTCGCAGCTCTCGGGGGGCGAGGTCACCATGGACCTGCGCCTGCCGCATTGGCCCTTCCTTGCCGCGATCCTGCTGGGGCTGGTCGCGGCACTTTTCACCACGGCGCTCCGGCTCTGGCGGATCTGGCGCTTTGGCGAAGGGCTCGACTCCCATGAAACCCCCGCCGAAGACGCGCGTGCCGAGGTAGACAAGAATGAGTGAACGCGACCTGATCGCGGCAGGCGGCTTTGTCGTGCTGTTCCTGCTGATGCTGATCCGTGTGCCAATCGGTATTGCTATGGGAATTGTCGGGGTCGGCGGCTTCGGCATGGTGACGGGGCTGAAACCGGCGCTGAACCTTCTGGCCACCTCGCCGCTGCGCACGGTGACCGACTTCAACCTGACGCTGATCCCTTTCTTCGTGCTGATGGGGGTGCTGGCCACCCGCTCGGGCATGAGCCGCGAGCTGTTCCGCGCGGCGAACGCCACGCTGGGGTCGTTCCGCGGCGGGTTGGGGATTGCGACGGTGGGGGCCTGCGCTGGCTTTGCGGCGATCTGTGGCTCGTCGGTGGCGACCGCGGCGACGATGACCGACATCGCCTACCCGGAGATGAAACGCGCGGGCTATGGCGACGATGTGGCGACCGGGGTGGTCGCGGCGGGCGGGACCTTGGGGATCCTGATCCCGCCCTCGGTGGTGCTGGCGGTCTATGGCTACATCACCGAGCAGGACATCGGCAGCCTTTTCATCGCGGGCATCCTGCCGGGGCTTCTGGCGGTGCTGATGTACATGCTGACGGTACGCTTCTGGTACGGGCCGCGGCTGCCCGCGGGTGCGCCGTTCCGGGTCGGCGAGGCGCTGCGGGCGCTGCGCGACGTCTGGGCGGTGGCGCTGCTTTTCATCGCGGTGATCCTGTCGATCTATCTCGGCATCGCGACCGCCACCGAGGCGGCGGCGGTAGGGGCGGTGCTTACCGCGGGGATTGGCATCGTGCGCGGGCGGCTGGGGGCGGCCTCGCTGCTCGACTGCCTCGTCGGGGCGCTGCGCACCTCGGTGGCGATTTACACGATCCTGATCGGGGCGATCCTCTTCGGCTACTTCCTTGCGGTGACGCAGGTGCCGCAGAACATGACCCGCATGCTGATCGAGCTGGGGCTCGGGCGCTACGGCACGCTGGTGCTGATCATGGCGCTCTTCGTGGTGCTGGGGTGCTTCCTCGACGCCATGGCGATGATCATCCTCATGGTGCCCATCGTGTTTCCGGTGATCACCCAGCTCGGGTTCGATCCGATTTGGTTCGGGATCATCATCGTGATGACCGTCGAGCTTGGTCTGATCACCCCGCCGATCGGCATGAATGTCTTCGTGATCAACAGCATTGCCCGCAACGTGGGGCTCGGCACGATCTTCCGCGGGGTGCTGCCCTTCGTGCTGGTGGACCTGCTGCGCCTCGCGCTCCTGATCCTCCTTCCGGGGCTGGTGCTGTTCCTGCCGAACTCGATGTAGCCCCGACGGGTCCGGCCGGTGCCGCTCGCTACGCTGGGAGGCATCGGAGGACAGCCCGCGTGACGCCGCCCGCCTCAGGCGTCACGCGGCCGACGAAAAGCAGCTTCGCGCGGCCATGGGGGCGGGCCGACCGGCGTGTAGGACCGGCACGGAGGCACCTGGCCTCCGGGTCGAGGCTCAGGTCCCCTCGATCTCGAGACCGAGGAATGCGCGCATGCGCGCGGCTTGGCAGGCGGCCATCTCCTGGCCGGTGACCACCGGGATCCCCCTCAGGCGAGCCTGTTTCACCAGCGCGGTTTCTGCAGGATCGGTCAGGGCGTCTGCCACGCAGCGCGCGTTGGCGATCAGCGCCTCGCCGAAAGGCGGCGGAGCGGCCCCCGGGCTGCCGGCCGGTGAGGCGTTCACGAGGATGTCGGTGCTGACCGGACTCTGCGTGGACACCGGAATGCTCGCCACCGAAGAGACCCTTTCCGCCAGCACAGACGCCCGGCCGGGGTCCGCGTCGATGAGGGCAATCTCCCGCGCGCCCCGGAGCGCGGCCTCGATGGCGATGGCGCCGCCGGCGGCCCCGGCGCCGCAGATCACGAGGCGCGCCCCCGAAAGAGCCACGCCCGTCCGCTCGATCGCATCCAGCATGCCTTGACCGTCGAACATCTCCCCGGCCAAGTCGCCGCCTTCGTCCAGTCGGACGGTGTTCACCACACCCAGAAGGCGCGCGGTGGCGGAGAGCGTGTCGCAGGCCTGCGCAAGCGCCGCCTTGTGTGGCACGGTGGTCAGGAAGCCCGGCACGTTCCGGGCCTCGCGCACCCAGCGGAGGAAAGACTCCAGCCCGGCGGGCGGCAGATCGATGGGCACGCAGACCGCGTCCTGATCCCTTGCGCGGAAGACCTCGTTCCAGAGCCCGGGGGTGGCCACCTGCGCCACCGGATCGCCGAGGATCGGGATCACCAGCGTGGCCGTCTGCGTCGTTTTCATGCGGGGGTCTCCTCGGCAGGGAACACGGCGCCTCTTGACGCCCTATCTCGAATACTTCTAATAAAGTTACACATTTTTTAGATCAAGTAACGAAAGGGTCGGGCGCAATGTTCGGTCGCAAGCCTCAGAAAACGACTGCGGAAACCGTGGTGTCGGTCGTGGCTGCATCGCTGCGCAGGGACATTGCCTTTGGCGATTTGCCGCCCGACTCGAAGTTGAAAATCGAGGAGCTGCGGGGCCGTTACGGTGGATCGAACCACTCGGTGCGCGAGGCTCTGACGCTGCTCGCCTCGGAAGGCTTGGTGGAGGCCACCGCCCAGCGGGGCTTTCGTGTTGCCTCGGCCACCGAGGCGGATCTTCGGGACATCATCAGGTTTCGCGCGGAGCTGGAGCCGCTCGCGCTGAAATGGGCGATGCAAAATTCCGATGTCGCTTGGGAAGGCAAGCTCGTCGCCGCGCTGCACGCGGCCGACCGGGCGACGGAGCGGCTAATCCTGGACCCGGACGGCGCGGTCATGATGTGGGACGAGGCGGGGCGTGCGCTGCACCGGGAACTCATCTCTGGCTGCGGCTCGCCCCGGATGATCCGCGTTCTCGGCCAGCTCTACGACCAGTCGCGACGCTTCCGGCTGGCCGCGCTGCGGGAAGGGCGCTGCGATCCGCGGGTGCTGCGGCAGCTGCACGCCCAAATGGTTGAGGCCATTCTCGCCAACGACATCGATGCCGCGGTCGGGGCGCTCGTCGCCGACATCCGGCACGACCTTGACACATCGCACTCGCGGAGGAGCGATCCCTAGACCACCAGCGCCTCGGCTCGAGGCGCTTATCTCAAGGAGGAGGACCACCCATGAAAACTCTGACACGGCGCGCCACGCTGGCGGCCATCGGCGGCGCGCTCGCCACACCCTACCTCGTGCGCTCCGCACGCGCCGGGACCTCGGTGAACGTCGGCGCGCTGCGCTTCGTGAGCCATGCACCCAGCTTCATCGCGCTTGAACGTGGCTATTTCCAGGAGGCCGGGCTCGACGTCAGCTTCGACTTCTTCGAAGCTGCGCAGCCCATGGCCGTTGCGATTGCCTCGGGGGATACCGACTACGCGATGACGGCGATCTCCGGCGGGCTCATCTCGCTGGCCGACAAGGGCGTGGCAAAGGTCATCGGCGGTGCCCTGACCGAGGAGAAGGGCATTCCGGGTCAGAAGATCCTTGCCTCCAACGCGGCCTATGAGGCCGGGCTGACCAGCCCTGCGGATCTTGACGGCAAGACCTTCGGCATGACCCAGGCCGGTTCGTCCTTCCATTACATGGGCGCCCGCATTGCCGCGGCCGAGAACGCCGAGCTCAAGTTCAAGCCGCTGCAGAAGACCGGCGCGGTGATCGGTGCGATCAAGTCCGGGCAGATCGACGCCTGGTCCATCGTGCCGCATATCGCCAAGCCGCTGGCGGATGCCGGGGCGGTCAAGATCATCGGCGAGGTCGCCGACTATATCCCCGACTACCAGGTGACCACGGTCTTCACCTCGGCCAAGATCGCCTCTGAAGAAGGCGATCAGACCCGAGCCTTCCTCGCGGCACTGTCGCGCGGCGCCGACGACTTCAACGCCGCGCTGGTCGACAAGACCGCCAGCGAGGACGAGCAGGAAGCCATCGTCGCGCTGCTTGCGGCGCATGTCTATCCCGACCGCGCTCTGGAAGATGCGCGCGCCCCCATCGTGGATGGCGCGATGCGGATCAACGCAGGGATGTCGCTCAACCGGGCGTCGATCATGGACCAGCTCGAGTGGTTCAAGGCCGAGAACCTCGTGAAGGCCGACATCGCCTACGAAACGCTCGTGGACGAGAGCTACGTCGAAGCGCGCAGCTGACCGGACAGCGCCGGCTCTCCGACACTGGATAGCCGGCCACCCAACCATCGGAAGACTCTATGGAACTCAGACTCGAAGGGGTCTCGCATCGCTATGGCGATGTCGAGGTCATCCGCAATATCGACCTCTCCATACCCAAGGGGCGCATCGTGTGCATCGTGGGCCCCTCGGGCTGCGGCAAGTCCACCCTGCTGCGGTTCCTCGGCGGCCTCGAGCGCCCCACCTCCGGCACAGTGAGCCAGGTCGGAGAGCCGCCGAGCGACAGCATCAACCCGCTGACCTACGTGTTCCAGGATTTCGCCCTGCTGCCATGGCGCTCGGTGGAGGGGAATATCTCCCTGATCCTGTCGGATCATGGCGTGCCGAAGGCTGAGGCCGAGGATATCATCACCGACGTGCTGGCCCGCACCAAGCTGAGCGACTTCCGCAAGGCGCTGCCAAAGCAGCTTTCGGGCGGAATGAAGCAAAGGGTCGCCATCGCACGCGCGCTCGCGGTCAACCCCGCCGTGCTGCTCATGGACGAGCCGCTCTCGGCGCTCGACAGCCAGACCCGCGAGCTGCTGATGGACGATCTGGTGGACCTTTGGACGCGATCGCCGTTCACCGCGGTTTATGTCACCCACAACCTCGCCGAAGCGGTGCGGCTGGGGCACCGGATCGTCGTGCTCTCGCGCCGGCCCGGGGCGATCAACGAAATCGTCGAGATAGACACCCCCCTCGCAGAGCGAAGCTCCGCCGACCCTGACCTCGAACGCACGCAGCAGCATCTCTGGGCGCTCATGCGCGCCGAAGCCGAGGCCGCCGATATGGAACTGATCGATGACTGACATCGCCCCCCAGACCCCAGACGTTCGCCCGGTGGAATTCCGCGGCGGCGGCTTCCGCCCGTCCTCACCCCGGTGGGTCGGCCTGCTGGTTTTCACGCTGTTGATCGCCTTCCTCGAGTGGGGGACGCGCGCCGGTTTCATCTCGTCTCTGACCGTGCCACGCCCCTCGGACGTCTTCCTGACGCTGTGGGACCTCGCGGTGTCGGGCGCGCTCTGGACCAACCTCGCGCCCTCGCTGATGCGCCTGCTCGTGGGCGGCACCATCGGGGCGACAGTGGGCATCGCCGTCGGCGTAATGATCGGCCTCTTCTCCTTTGCGAGGGCGGGTCTCGTGCCGCTGGTGGCGGCGATCTTCCCGATCCCAAAGATCGCCCTGCTGCCGCTCTTCGTGATCTGGTTCGGCATCGACGAGGCATCGAAATACGCACTCATTGCCTTTGGGACCTTCACGCCCACGGTCGTGTCGACCTATGGCGCCGTCGACAACGTCGACCGCTCGCTCATCCGGATGGGGCAGAGCTTTGGACTGCGCTGGTCGACGGTCGTGTTCCGCATCGTGCTGCCCGGGGCGATGCCCGGCATCCTGTCGGGGCTCCGCGTCAGCCTCGCGATCGCGATCATCCTGCTGGTTGCCGCCGAGATGCTGGGCGCAGAACACGGTATCGGGGCCTACATCCTGCAGGCTGGCTCGCTCTACGACCTCGAGCGTTTGTTCGCCGGGGTGACCATCCTCTCTCTCTTGGGCGTGCTGCTTTCGGCCGCCGTGGGGGCCGTCGAGAAACATGTTCTGGGGTGGCGCACATGAGCCGGAAGATCGAGAGCGAATACGACGTCATCGTCGCTGGCGGCGGTGCCGCCGGGGTTGGCGCGGCGCTCGGCGCCGCGCGCGCCGGGGCGAAGGTCTGCCTGGTCGAGAAGTATGGCTTCCTCGGCGGCGCGGCGACCACCTCGCAGGTGCTCGCCTACTGCGGGTTTTTCCAGCAGGGCAAGACCCCGATCAAGGCGGTCGGCGGCGCCGGGGAGCTCGTGCTCGAGGCGATGCGCGGCTGCGGCATGACCGGCGAGGCCTATAATTCCGAGACCACCGGCAACTGGATCATCCTGCTCAACCCGGAAGGCGCGAAACTGGCGTTCGACCGGGTGCTGGCCGATCACGGCGTCGACGTGCTCTTGCATTCGCGCGTTGCGGCCGCAACGCGGACCGCCAACGGGATCGAATCCGTCACGGTCGCCGGCATGGAGGGCCGCCGACGCATCGCCGCCGAGGGCTTTGTCGATGCCACCGGGGATGCCAACCTCTCGCTGGTCTCGGGCATCGCCATGCGCGAGGGCGACCATGAGGGCAGGCTGCAGGCTGTTTCCGCCCCGATCCGGATCTCCGGCCTCGACCCGGACGTGCCGTTCGACCGGGAGGCGATCAAGGCCGCGGTCCGACGTTACAACGAGACCGGCGCGCATCCGATCACCCGTAGCGATGGCGGGATCTATACCCGGATCCCCGGCACCGGCGACATGTGGTGGATGATCATCGATCTTGCCCTGCGCGACCTCAGCTCGGGCAGCTTCACCTGGGCGGAGCAGCGCGCGCGGGAGATGGCGCATGATTACGTGGCAATGCTGCGCGCATATGTCCCGGGCTTCGAGCGGTGTTTCCTTGCCCAGTCCGGTCCGCAGATCGGCATCCGCGAGAGCCGGCATCCCGCGATCCGCTACGAGATGACTGCCCACGATCTGGCCAGCGGTCGGCAGCGGCCCGACAGCGTGGCGCGGGCGGCCTGGCCGGCGGAGCTGCACGGCGAGGCCGGCAAGCCGGTCTACCATTCGGTAGGCGGGCCGGGATACGCTTCGATCCCGCTGGACAGCCTCAGGGTGCGCGGCCTCGATAACCTCTTCGTTGCCGGCCGCGTCATCGGGGCCGATCCCGTTGCCTATGGATCCGTGCGCGTGATGGGAACGGCGTTCGCCACCGGCGAAGCGGCTGGCATCGCCGCCGCTTTGGGTGCCGAGGACGGGGAAACCGTGGGTGCGGAAGTTCGCCGGCTCGGGGGGCTCACCTGAGCAGCGAGGCGCGGCGCTTCGGAGCCGCTGTGCAGCTTTAGACCCGCCGCCCGCTGCTTGCGGGCGGGGGACGCCTGGCCGAACGCTAGGGGCGGATGCCTCCACGGGCCAGCTAATTCGACAAAAGTGGAAATAGATGTTGACCGCTCTGGTGGTAGGGGCGCATCTATTTCCATGGACATCGAAACAGCCTCCCGCCAACTGGATGCCATTGGCAATCCGACGCGCCTTCGCATCTACCGCGCCCTGGTCCGTGCGGGCGAGACCGGCGCGCCGGTCGGACAGATCCAGGAAACCCTTGGCCTTCCGGCTTCGACGCTGTCGCATCACCTCAGGAAACTTCTGGAGGTCGGCCTGATCCGGCAGGCGCGGAGCGGCACCACACTGCAATGCCATGCCGAGTATCCCGCGATGAAGGCGCTGGTCGCCTTCCTGGTCGACGAGTGCTGCGCGGACGACGCCAGCCAAGCCGGATGATCGCCCCACGGACACGCGTGGTTTCGGCACTCGGCGTGGTTCAGATCCTTGCCTGGGGAAGCAGCTATTACCTGATGGCCCCGCTGGCCGGAGCCATCGCGGCAGAGACTGGCTGGGGGCAGGCGCTGCTCTCGGTAGGCGTGTCCGCCGGCTTGTTGATGTCCGGTCTCGCTGCGCCGGCTGTGGGGCGCTGGATCGGGCGCAGCGGTGGGCGGATGACCCTTTGCGTCGGAATGACGCTGATCGCGGCGGGGCTGATCCTGCTCAGCCTCTCGTATGCGCTCTGGGCCTACCTCCTCTCCTGGTGCATCCTCGGCCTCGGAATGGCGACCGGGCTCTACGATGCCGCCTTCTCGGTGCTCGGGGCCGCCTACGGGCGAAACGCACGCTCCGCGATCACCCAGCTGACGCTGTGGGGCGGATTTGCAAGCACGGTCTGCTGGCCGCTTTCGGCATGGCTTGTCGAGAGTGTCGGGTGGCGATCGACCTGTCTTGTCTACGCGGCGCTCCATCTCTTTGGCACGCTCCCGCTCTGCTGGGTGGCTCTGCCGAGGGCCCGCGGGCCGCATGAGACGTCGGCGCGCACGCCGGTCCTGCCGGGCCGAACCTTCGATGCCCGGTTCCTGTGCATCGTTGTTGCCGGTGTCACGCTGACACTCCTGGCGACGATCTGGTCCATCCACATGGTGACGCTCCTGACGGCCGAAGGCTACACGCTTGCCGCCGCCATCACGGTCGGCACGCTCATCGGACCGTCACAAGTCGGTGCCCGTGTCCTGGAAATGATCGGGGGAGGTCGACATCACCCGATCTGGACCATGCTCGCGGCAACCACGCTCGTGCTCGCCGGGTTCATCGGATTGTCGCTCGGCGTGCCCGCGGCTGCAGCCCTTGTCGCCTACGGCGCCGGAAACGGCCTCTGGTCGATCGCACGCGGGGCGCTTCCGCTCGTCCTCTACGGTCCGGAGAACTATGCAACTCTGATGGGCCGCCTCGCGCGCCCGATGCTGCTGGCCGCCGCCGCCGCCCCTACGCTGGGCGCGCTGCTCATCGACAGGTTTGGAGCCGAAACGACGTTGGCGCTTCTGTCGATCGCCGCCGCGCTGCCACTGGTCATGGCGTTGTTGCTCTATGCCGACGTGATGCGGTCGAGAGGGATCCCCGGATCGGGCTGACTGCGTTCGGTGGAGGCCGAAGGAGATCCGAGTTGTGCTGTGCAGAAAACATGCAAGGGACCAGCCAAAGTCGCCAATTTTCGGAGGCTATCGGAGGGGGATTGATTCGAAGTTGCTATGAATAAAATCTTCCACTACCTTCGATAAAAATTCCAAGCCACCTGTGTTATTCAGCCTTTCAGAATTTTAATTGGCTACTTGCGTGTGCGCAGTTCCAGTAGAGGTAATTGATGAATCTTTCTGTCGGTAGGGTTGTTTCCGTCACAGGCTCCAGCAGCGGTGCCACATTGGAGCTTACCGGCCTGGAGAGAGCCGAAAGAACGTTCATAAAGAACTTGGGTGAGACGCCCTTGGGAAAAGAGGGCGATATCCTCGCCTACCATATTCGTGGCGAGACACAATTCATTTACAACCTTACCGACGGAACCTACTCCAGGCCGACAACGCGATTTCTTGACGGCGCATCCGCGCTGGCGCTCATGGCGGCCTTCCTCTTGGTGGGCCTGATGGTCAAGATTGCCATGGCCCTGGCCATATGTTCTATGGCATCTCTCCTGTTTCATTTCCTGTGCGAACGTCCGAACCACAGGAAAGCGCTTATTCGCGCCCAAGGACTCGCAGACGAATATAGGGACCATGTCGTGAGGTCGCGGGAAGACCGCAGCTTTCTTCCTGCCGCCTGAGGCGCACCGGAACGATTGGGGTGCTGTACGGGTCGAACCACCTGTCTTGGCGGCCAGCAGCGGCACGGCCTAAGTGCGCGGATCGCGCGCACGGCTCCCGGCCTATTGCACGAGCTTTGCTCCCACGATCGACCCTGTATTGCTGATGTGCGCGCGCATCTCCGCGGCCGCAGCGGCGCCGTCTCCCGCTTTTAGGGCGGCGAGGATGGCGTGGTGCTCGGCGATCGAGGCCTCCATGCGCGAGACTTCGGTGTTCGGGATCGGGACGCGCTGGCTTTCGGTCAGCACGTCGTGGATCGACCGGTAGAACATCCGCAGCATGCCATTGGGGCAGGCATCCGCGATCCGCGAGTGAAAGGCGAGGTCGGCTTCGACATGCGCCAGAAGATCGCCGTTGCGCCAGGCTATCTCGAAGGTGCGTGCGGCGTCGGCAAGCGCGTCAAGCCGCGCCCCGGTCATCGCCGGTGCCGCGAGACGGCACATCTCGCATTCGATGAGGAGCCGGGTCTCGAAGACCTCGGTGATCGTGTAGCGCGCGTCGTGACGCCAGTTCTGTCCGGCCTTCGGGGCTTGCGTCCGCTCGCCGCTGACGAATGTCCCGCGGGCCGGCAGGGTGCGGATGAGGCCGAGCGTTTCGAGCGTGAGCAGCGCTTCGCGCAGGGAGGCGCGGGAGACCCCGAGCTGCTCCGACAGGATCCGCTGCGAGGGAAGCTTGGCATCGGGGGGAAACTCGCCACTGCGGATCATCTCCTGGATCCGGCGTGTCACGACCTCGGTGACCGGCAGCTTTCCGTAGTCCTCTTCCATCGCTCCGTCCTCAAATTGAGCAGCCCCTGGCGCCACGGCTCGCGTGGCACCGAATTTACTGATTGCACACTTGCAAATATCTTGCCAGCGTGATCCTACCGGTAGGACTGGTCAGACCAGTTGGTCCGAGGTGCGCTTCGGGCCCCATAACAGCAGGGAGAATAAAAATGCTCAGGAAACTCATCGTACCGACGTGGGTCGTCGCCGCAGGCATCGCCGGCGCCGCGCAGGCCCAGGAGGCGCTCGAAGTCGGCGCGAACATCGGCAATGTGCCATGGGAATTTCAGGACGATACCGGCGCCTTCGTCGGTTTCGAGGTGGACCTTGCAAGCGCCGTGGCCGCGCAGCTCGGCCGCGAGGTGGAGATCGTCAATATTCCCTTCAACGGGCTGTTCTCGGCGGTGCAGTCGGGCCGGATCGACATGGCGATGTCATCGATCACCATCACCAACGAGCGTCTACAGTCGGTGAGCTTCGCGCAGCCCTACTATGACAGCGACCAGTCGCTGACCGTGGGTGCCGAGGGGCCCGCCTCGCTGGACGAGATGAAGGACAAGGTTGTCGGGGTGGACACGGGCGCGACCGGCGACATGTGGGCGACCGAGCATGCCGCGGACTACGGCTTTGCCGATATCCGCCGCTACGAGGGTCTGCAGCCGGCGATGCTCGATCTGACCGCGGGCCGGATCGACGGCTACATCTCGGACATCCCGGCGCTTCAGTACTACGTGAAGGACAAGCCGGCGCTGAAGGTCGTGCAGCGCATCGCCACCGGCGAGAAGTACTCCTTCATGTTCGCCAAGGACGCGGAGCTTGCCACCGAGGTCGACGGGATCCTTACCGGTCTGAAAGAGGATGGCACGCTGGCGGAGCTTCACGAGAAGTGGTTCGGCGCAGCGCCAGAGGCCGGGACCTCGACGGTGACCGTGCTCGACATGCCGACCGCCGAGTAATTGCGCGCGACCCGGGCGCGGAAGCGTCCGGGTCCCTGCAGGGGACCCCGATGGACTTGTTCGAAACCTTCTTCAATCTCGAGGTGCTGGCCCGCAGCTTTCCGA
The DNA here is from genome assembly GCF_010499845.1 of Salipiger sp. PrR007. Taxonomy (NCBI): domain Bacteria; kingdom Pseudomonadati; phylum Pseudomonadota; class Alphaproteobacteria; order Rhodobacterales; family Roseobacteraceae; genus Salipiger; species Salipiger sp. PrR007. Next base: position 60,220 of record NZ_JAAGOZ010000010.1, read on the forward strand.
TGCTGCTCAAGGGGCTCTGGCTCACGCTCGAGCTCGGCGCAGCGAGTATTCTCGCGGGGCTCGTGCTCGGCCTCGCGCTCTGCATGATGCGGCTCTACGCGATGCGTCCGGTGCAAATTCTCACGCGCATCTACATCAATGTGTTCCGGTCGATCCCGCTGCTGGTGCTGCTGATCATCGTCTATTACGCGCTTCCCTTCGTGGGCGTGCGGCTCTCGCCCTTTGCCTCGGCGCTGACCGCGCTGACCCTGGTCTCGGGCGCCTATACCGCCGAGATCTTCCGCTCCGGCATCGAGGCGATCCCCAAGGGTCAGTTCGAAGCCGCCGCGGCGCTGGGGTTGGGGCACCGGCAGACGATGGTCGACGTGATCCTGCCGCAGTCGATCCGCATGGTCATCCCGCCGCTCACCAACAATTTGATCAACGTGGTCAAGGACACTGCGCTGGCCTCGGTCGTGGCGATGCCTGACCTGCTGAAGCAGGCGACCCAGGCGCAGGCGCTCGCGGCCAACCCCAGTCCGCTGATCGGCGCCGCGGCGATGTACCTCGCCTTCCTGCTGCCGCTGGCCCTGCTCGTCTCGCAGCTCGAACGGCGGCTCAACCGGGGGAGGGTATGATGCCGGGATATATCAGCATCCGGAACCTGCAGAAGTACTACGGCCCCTATCACGCGCTGCGCGGCATCGACCTCGAGATCGCGCGCGGCGAGGTCGTCTGCGTGGTCGGCCCCTCGGGGTCAGGGAAATCGACCCTGATCCGCTGCATCAACCGGCTCGAGGCGTTCTCCGCCGACAGCGCCATCGAGGTCGACGGCGTGCCGGTGCTGCCCGGCGCCAATCTCGCCAAGGTGCGCGCCGAGGTCGGCATGGTCTTCCAGAGCTTCAACCTCTTTCCACATCTCACCGTGCGGCAGAACATCATGCTTGCGCCGCGCCGCGTGCGCGGGACCAGCAAGGCCGCCGCGGCGGCGCAGGCCGATCAGCTGCTGGCCCGGGTGGGGCTGGCGTCGCAGGCCGAGAAATACCCCAGTGGCCTTTCGGGCGGCCAGCAGCAGCGCGTGGCCATCGCGCGGGCGCTGGCAATGGAACCGGAGGTGCTGCTTTTCGACGAGCCCACCTCGGCACTCGATCCCGAGATGGTCGGCGAGGTGCTCGACGTGATGCGCGACCTCGCGCAGACCGGCGTGACCATGGTGGTGGTGACCCACGAGATGGGGTTTGCCCGGCAGGTCGCGGACCGGGTGATTTTCATGGACGGCGGCGAGGTGATCGAAAGCGCGCCGCCCGCGGAGTTCTTCTCTGCCCCGCGCGAGACGCGCACCCGAAACTTCCTGCACGCCGTGCTGGACCACTGAACAAGACACACCGAGAAAGACACAGGGACAGGCGATGTCAGATTATCAAGATCAGCTCGACATGGGCTTCGTGCGCGGCCAGTTTCCCGCGCTGGCCAAGGAGTGGGCGTTTTTCGACAACGCCGGCGGCTCGCAGACGCTGCAGGGGGCCATGGACCGGATCGTCGAGTTCCTCACCCACCGCGACGTGCAGATCGGCGGCAGCTACGAGATCTCGCAGCTTGCCGCAGAGGCGCTGATGGACGGGCGCCGGGCGGCGCAGACCTTTGTGAATGCCGCGCGGCCCGAGGAGATCGTCTTCGGCCCCTCGACCACGGCGCTTGTCCAGACCCTCGCGGCGGCCATGCGCAGCCAGTTCGCGCCCGGCGACGAGATCATCGTCACCCATGCCGACCACGAGTCCAACATCGGCCCCTGGGAGCGCCTGCGCGAGCTCGGCGTGGTGATCAAGGTCTGGCCCTTCGATACCGCGTCCATGCGCCTGCGGCTTGAGGACCTCGCGCCGCTTATGGGACCGCGCACCAAGCTGGTCTGCGTGCATCACGTCTCGAACATCCTCGGCCAGATCAATCCCGTGGCCGAGATCGCCGAGTTCGTCCACGCGCGCGGTGCCAAGATCTGCGTCGACGGCGTCGCTTACGCACCGCATCGGTCGATCGACGTGACCGGCTGGGACGTCGACTACTACATCTTCAGCCTTTACAAGTGTTACGGGCCGCACACCGCGATCATGTACGGGAAATACGAGCTTCTGGCCGAGCTGGACGGGCTTTATCATTACTTTTACGGCAAGGATAAAGTCCCCGGGAAGCTCGAGCCGGGGAACCCGAACTACGAGTTGGCCTATTCCACGACCGCGGTGGTCGCCTACATCCAGGAGCTCGGCCGCCGCGCCGGGTCAAAGGCCGAGGGGCGGGCGCTCTTCGAGGCCGGGTTCGAGGCCATCGCCCGCCAGGAAGAGGTGCTGACCAACCGGCTGCTGGCCTGGCTGCGCGCGCGCAACGACTGCCGGGTGATCGGCGACGCGACGAACGAGGGGAACCTGCGGGTGCCGACCATCGCCTTCCGGGTCGAGGGGCTGCCGTCGGGGGCGGTGGCCCGTGCGATGGACGATCACAAGGTCGCCATTCGCTTCGGGGATTTCCATTCGCGCCGCCTCGCGGAGCTTCTGGGCGAGGCTCACGACGAGGGCGTCGTGCGGGTTTCCATGGTGCATTACAACACTCTGGCCGAGCTCGAGCGGATGCTCTCGGCGCTGCCGGGTATCCTCGGCGGGGACGTCGCGGCATGAGTGGCCAGCGTCCCGACCTGGTGATCCGCGGCGGCACGATCGTGACCGCCGCCGACCGCTTCCGCGCCGATCTTGCGGTGACGGAGGGCAAGATCACCCAGATCGCCGCCCGTATCGAGGGCGGCGCCGAGGAGATCGATGCCACGGGTCTGCTGCTGCTGCCGGGCGGCATCGACGCCCATGTCCACCTCGCGCAGGAGCAGGGCGACGGCACCGTGATGGCCGACGATTTCGCCTCGGGCACGCGCGCGGCGGTGGCCGGTGGGAACACCATGGTGCTGCCCTTCGCGCTGCAGCGCCGCGGGCAGTCGTTGCGGCAGGCGGTGGCGGACTACCACGCGCTGGCCGAGGGCCAGTGCTGGTGCGACGTGTCCTTCCACATGATCATCACCGACCCGACGCCGCAGGTGCTCGGGCAGGAGCTGCCCGCGCTGGTGCGCGAGGGCTATACCTCCTTCAAGGTCTTCATGACCTATGACGACATGGTGCTGAACGACGCCGAGCTGCTCGAGGTCTTCGACGTCGCGCGGCGCGAGGGGGCACTGGTGATGGTCCACGCCGAGGGCCACGACGCGATCAAGTACATGACCCGCAAGCTCGAGCAGAGCGGCCGGACCGCGCCCTATTTCCACGCCGAGGCCCATGCCCAGATTGCCGAGCGCGAGGCGACGCACCGTGCCATAAGCCACGCCGAACTGGTCGACGTGCCCGTGGTGATCGTGCATGTCTCGGGCCGCGACCCGATGGAGCAGATCCAATGGGCCAAGCGGCGCGGGCTGAACGTCTTCGCCGAAACCTGCCCGCAGTACATCGCCCTGACCAAGGACGACCTCAAGGGGCTGAACATGGACTTCGAGGGGGCGAAATACGTCTGCTCGCCGCCGCCCCGGGATCACGACAGCCAGGAGGCGATTTGGCAGGGGCTGCGGGATGGCACCTTCGATCTCTTCTCCTCGGACCACTGCCCGTTCTACTTCGAGGATGCCGAGGGCAGGGGTAAGGACACGCCGCGTGCGCGCACCTCGTTCAAATGGGTGCCGAACGGGATTCCGGGTGTCGAGACGCGCCTGCCGATCCTCTTCTCCGAAGGCGTCTCGAAGGGCCGCATCAGCCTCGAGCGCTTCGTCGCCCTGACCTCCAGCAACCCCGCCAAGCTTTACGGCATGTATCCCCAGAAGGGCGCGCTGGTGATCGGGGCGGATGCCGACATCACGCTGTGGGATCCCGAGCGCCGTGCGGTGGTGCGCCAGGAACAGATGCACCACGGTGCGGATTACACGCCGTACGAGGGAATGGAGATCACCGGATGGCCGGTGCGCACCCTCCTGCGCGGGCGCACCGTCTACGCGGCGTCGGAGGGGATCGTGCAGGACGCCCGAGGCCAGTACCTCGCGCGCGAAAAGTCCCCACGCCGTCTTTGAGAAAGCCAAGGCCCGGAAACAGGTCAAGCCTTGTTTCCGGTCCTGGCCGGATGCCCCAGCTCGGCCATCGACAGCACGGGCGGCCCTTCGGAAGGACCCGCCCGCGGGGCCTTTGGCACCGCGGCGCCCTGCTATTGCACGCGGGTCCAGCTCTGCCGTCGGCAGAAGCCCAGAACGCAGCCATAGACCTCGAGCCGATCGCCGGTCAGTTCCATCTTCGAAGCGTAGGTCTTGTCGCGGTCGGGCGCCCAGATGCGGCCAGCCTCGTACTTCCCCGCGCCCCTGGGCTGCATGTCCCAGACGATCTGCCGCCCGATCGAGGCCGAGGGGATCGCCGCACCGTCCGCGTCGAAGGCGCGGCTCAGCGTGCCGCAGAGCATGCTGCCGCAGGGCGCCATGGTCACGAGGCCAAAATGGCCGTCATCGCCGGGCTGAGTTTTCCATGTCCCGAGGACGGGATCGGCGGCAAGGGCAGGGGCCGCGGTCAGTGCCAGCAGGACGGCAAGGCGCGCGAGGCGGGTCATCATGGGCTTTCTCCTTGGACGTCGGATCGGGTGCGTTCAGCTTTCCGACACGAAGAGATCGGTCAGCAGCGGCTCGGCGGGATCGACCGCATAGCGCGAGAAATCCGTGGTCCCCGCCTCGCGCAGAATCTCCTCGTCGATGAAGAAATTGCCGGTACAGGTCTGTGCCGCTCGGGTCAGAATGGCATGGGCAGCATCGGCGACGATCTGCGGGGTCCGGCAGTTCTGCGGCTGGACCGCGCCGCCCAGCATGGCGAGCGCCGCGGTGTCGATCACCGTGCGGGGCCAGAGGGCGTTGGCGGCGATGCCGAGCGGGCGGAACTCCTCGGCCCAGCCAAGCACGCAAAGGCTCATCCCCATCTTCGAGATCGTGTAGGCGACGTGGGGCCCGTACCATTTCGGGTCGAGAGACGGTGGCGGCGAGAGCGTCAGCACATGCGGGTTCGACGCCCGCTTCAGCGCCGGCAGGCAGGCGCGGGTGACCGCGAAGGTGCCGCGCATGTTGACCTGCATCATCAGGTCGAAGCGCTTCATCTCGGTGTCGGGGGTGGGCGTCAGCGAGATCGCGCTGGCATTGTTGACCACGATGTCGATGCCGCCGAAATGCGCCTCGGCCCTGCCCACCGCCTCGGCGACCGCCGCATCGTCGCGGATGTCGAGCTGTAGCGGCAGCGCGCGCCCGCCTGCTGCCTCGACCTCGGCCGCGGCGTCCTCGATGGTGCCGGGCAGGCGGGGATGCGGGGTGACGGTCTTGGCCGCCAACACCACGTTGGCGCCATCCCGCGCGGCGCGCAGCGCGATGGCCTTCCCGATGCCGCGACTGCCGCCGCTGATAAAGAGTGTCTTTCCGTCAAGATCGGCCATGACGTCCAGTCCTTTCCTGTCCTGTGCCGCCTCCGGGGCTCACGCCCCGGCAGGCGATTGGTTCAGAAGGCCGCTTCGTCGAGCGCCATGAGCGTCTCGCCGCCCGCCATGATCTGCGACAGCAGCGTGCCGGTCTGCGGCAGCATCTTTTCCATGAAAAAGCGCGCCGTCACCTGCTTGGCGGCGTAGAAGCCGTCAGCGTCGCCGGTCTCGCGGGCCTTGGTCATGGCGGTTTCGGCCATGCGCGCCCAGAGATAGCCCAAGGCGGTCAGCCCAAAGAGCCGCAGGTAATCCGTCGCCGCGGCACCAGCCTCGTCGGGGTTTGCAAGCCCCCGCTGGGCGACGGTGGCCGAGGCCGTCTGCAGCCGACCGAAGGCCTTGGCGAGCGGGCCGATGTAGGGCGCCATCTCGGGCACGTCCGCCTGCGCCGCGATATACTCCGAGACCGGGTGGAAGAACCGCCGCAGGTAGCGCCCGCCATTGGCCCCCAGTTTGCGTCCGACGAGATCGAGCGCCTGGATGCCGTTCGTGCCCTCGTAGATCTGCGTGATGCGCGCGTCGCGGACGTATTGCTCCATGCCGTGCTCGCGGATGTAGCCGTGCCCGCCGAGCACCTGCATCCCGAGGTTGGCGTTCTCGAACCCGAGATCGGTGAAGAGCGCCTTCACGATCGGGGTCATCAGTGCCACGAAATCCTCGGAGGCCTTGCGCACCTCGGGCTCGGGGTGGCGGTCCTGCTTGTCGAGCTCCTTGCCCACCCAGACCGCCATGGCCCGGCAGCCCTCGGTCGCGGCGCGTTGCAGAAGCAGCATCCGCCGCACGTCGGGATGCACGATGATCGGATCGGCGGGCTTGTCGGGCGCCTTGGTGCCGGTCAGCGAGCGGCCCTGTAGACGCTCGCGCGCATAGGCGACCGAGCCCTGGTAGGCGGCCTCGGCGACGCCCAGCCCCTGACCGCCCACGGCGAGGCGCTCGTTGTTCATCATGGTGAACATCGCCTGCAGGCCCTTGTGCGGCGCGCCGACCAGCCAGCCCTGCGCATCGTCGAAGTTCATCACGCAGGTCGACGAGGCCTTGATCCCCATCTTGTGCTCGATGCTGGCGCATTGGACGCCGTTGCGCTCGCCCGGGGCGCCTGTCGCGGTGGGCAGGAACTTCGGCACGAGGAAGAGGCTGATCCCGCGCGACCCCTTGGGCGCATCCGGCAGCCGCGCCAGCACGAGGTGGATGATGTTCTCGGTCAGGTCATGTTCGCCGGCCGAGATGAAGATCTTGGTGCCAGTGATGCGGTAGCTGCCATCCTCCTGCGGCAGCGCCTTGCTGCGCAGAAGCCCCAGGTCTGTGCCGCAATGCGGCTCGGTCAGGCACATGGTGCCGGACCATGTGCCGTCGACGAGCTTGGGCAGATAGGCCTGCTTGAGCTCCTCCGAGCCATGGCTGTGCAGCGCGAGGTAGGCACCGTGCGACAGGCCGGGATACATGCCGAACGACAGGTTGGCCGAACAGATCATCTCGGTCACCAGCACGTCGGCAGCAGCCGGCAGGCCCTGCCCGCCGTATTCCGGATCGCAGGTGATGGCCGTCCAGCCGCCTTCGCGGAACTGGCGGTAGGCCTCGGGGAACCCGGCGGGGGTGCGGACGACGCCGTTCTCGAGCCGGCAGCCTTCCTCGTCGCCGGAGCGGTTGATCGGGTGCAGAACCTCGGCGCAGATCTTGCCGGCCTCTTCGAGGATCGGGTCGATCAGGTCGGGGGTGAATTCCTCGAAGCCCGGCAACTCCGCCAGGTCGTCGCAGCCGAGCAGTTCGTGGTAGACAAAGCGCATGTCGCGCAGGGGGGGCGTGTAATTGGCCATCGTCGCGATGTCCCTTTCTCTGCGGCTCAGGGCCGGGGTTCAGTTCCGGAGCGGCTTGCCGGTCATCAGCATGGACTCGATCCGCTCGAGCGTACCGGGCCGCCGGACCAGCGCGAAGAATTGCTCCCGCTCGAGTTTCAGCAGGTCGCTGTCGGTGAGGTTGTCGATCGGATCGGTCTCTCCGCCCGACAGCACCTCGGCGAGCGCGCTGGCAACGACCTCGTCATAGGGCGTCGCCTTGCCCAGCTTGCGGAACTGTTGCACCGCCATCTCCATGGCGACGTGGCCCGATGGGCCGGGCAGCGTGTAGTCCCGCGTCTCGGGCGGCACGTAGTCTTCGGCCATCGCCAGCGCCCGGGCCTTGGCATCGGCCAGCAGCCGCGCACGGTTCATGGTGATCCCGTCCTCGGGGCGCAGGAACAGCAGCTCCTTGGCCTCGGCGGCGGATTTCGCCACCGTCGCGGTGCTGAGGATCTCGAAGACCTTCGAGGGTGCCGGCATCGGCCCCTTGGGCAGACGCCCGAAGCGCTGCCAGCGGTGCAGCATCTCGGTGCAGCCGCCCCAGCCGGGGATCAGCCCCACGCCAACCTCGACAAGCCCGATGTAGCTTTCCGCGTGGGCCTGCACCGCGCCACAATGCAACAGCACCTCGCAACCGCCACCAAGCGCCATGCCCGAAGGCGCGCCGACGACCGGGAAGGGGGCGCTCCGCATGTCCTGAAACACCTGCTGGCCAAGGGCCACGAGCCCCTCGATCTGGGGCCAGGCGGCGATATTGGCGGCGAAGAGCGCGAGGCCCAGGTTGGCGCCGACCGAGAAGTTCGTGCCCTCATTGTGGATCACCAGCGCCTTGTACTCGGCCTGCACCAGCTTCAGTGTCTTCGCCAGAAGCGCGAGGATCTGGTCGTCCATCGCATTCATTTTCGACGTGAACTCGAAGCACAGAACACCGTCTCCGATTTCCCAGACCGCGGCAGAGCCATTTTTAAGAACCGGTTTTGTCCCGCGCTTGATGTCCGAGAGCAGCAGCACGCCATCGGGGCGGGTCACAGGATGGTAGTCGCCGTCGAGGCCCAGCTGCTCGAGCCGTCCGTCCTCGACGCGGTAGAAGCTGCGGCCGCGGGCAAGCTCAAGGATCGGCGGAACCGGCGTGCCCTCGGCCTCGAGCCGCGCGACGAGCCAATCGGGGCCGATCTTGTCCATCAAGGCGAAGGGGCCATCCTTCCACGCGTACCCCAGGCACATCGCCTCGTCGATGTCGGCGATGCTGTCGGCCACTTCGCCGGCCAGCTCGGCGGCGTAGCGCAGGGTTGCGCCCATCACTTCGGCGGCATAGCGTCCCTCGGCGCTGTCATGCGCCATGAGCGCGCGGGGGTTGCGACCGGCCTCCTCCATCGCCTCCGATCTGGCTTTCCTGGCGACAGAGTAGTGGCCGCTCGAAAGGTCGACCGCCTCTTTCAGTTTCTGGCCGCCCTCTCGGTTCAGGCGGTAGAAACCGCCCTTGCCCTTGCGGCCGGTGTACCCCTCGGTGATCATTTTCTGCACGATCGGCAGGGGCCGGTTGGCGGCGTGGAAGGCGTCGGTCTGCGGCAGTGCGGCGGCAAGGCTCGCGTTCACATGCGGCATAAGGTCGAGCCCGACCAGATCGAGCAACCCGAAGACGCCGGTCTTGGGAATGCCGAAGGGCTTGCCGATCAGCGCGTCGGCCTGTTCGACCGGGATGCCGCGCTCCGACGCCTCGACCACCGCTTTTTGCAACCAGTAGATGCCGAGCCGGTTGGCGATGAAACTCGGCGTGTCCTTGGCCCGGACCACGGTCTTGCCAAGCCGCCGGTCGGCAAATTCGGTGATGAGCTCGGCCGCATCCGCGCGGGTCGTCGGCCCGGTGACCAGCTCCATGAGCCGCATGTAGCGGGGTGGGTTGAAGAAATGGGTGACGAGGAAATCCTGCGCGAAGCTCTCCGGCAGCCCGCCCAGCAGCGTCGCGAGCGGGATCGTCGAGGTGTTGGACGAGACGATGCTGCCGGGCTTCCGGGCCGCGTCGATCTTGCGGTAGAGGTCCTGCTTGATGTCGAGCCGTTCGATCACCGCCTCGATGATCCAGTCGGCCTCGGCGAGGCGCGCGAGGTCATCCTCGAGGTTGCCCGTTTCGACCAGACGCGCCGCCTTGCGCCCCATGAAGGGGGCAGGGTCGGCCTTCAACATCCGGGCCACGGCCCCTTCGGCCAGCGCGTTGCGGTTGGCCGCGCCCTCGGGCACGATGTCGAGCAGTAAAACCTTGGTCCCGGAGTTGGCCACATGGGCCGCGATCGCGGCTCCCATGACGCCCGCACCGATGACGGCGACTTTTTCGATGTTGGCCATCATGCGGCCTCCAGCACGGTGGCGATGCCCTGACCGCCGCCGATGCACTGCGTGGCCAGAGCGTAACGGCCTCCCTCGCGCTTCAGCAGGCTGGCCGCCTTGCCGACGATGCGCGCGCCGGTGGCGCCGAGCGGATGGCCGAGCGCGATGGCCCCGCCGTCGAGGTTGACCCGTGCCGGATCGAGGTCGAGATCGCGGATGCAGGCGATGGACTGGCTGGCAAAGGCTTCGTTCAGCTCGATCACGTCGAGATCGCCCGCCGAAATCGCCGCGCGCTCCAGCGCGGCGCGGGTGGCGGCCACCGGGCCGATCCCCATGATGTCGGGCGCGCAGCCTTTCACCGCAACGGATTTCACGTAGGCCAGAACCTGCAGCCCGGCCTTTTCGGCATAGGCATCCGAGCAGATCAGCACCGCTGCGCAGCCATCTGTCAGCGGGGAGGAGGTGCCCGCGGTCACCACGCCCTGCGCATCGAAGGCGGGCTTCAGCTCGGCAAGGCGCTCGAGCGTCGTCTCGGGGCGCAGGCAGCCATCGGTGTCCACGACGCCGCCGCGCCCGGCAATCGGCACGATTTCATCGGCAAAGCGGCCCTGCTGCAGCGCCGCAGCGGCCTTTTCCTGCGAGCGGAGCGCGAACTCTTCCTGCTCGGCGCGGGTGATCTGCCAGCGCCGGGCGACGTTCTCTGCGGTCTCGCCCATGCCCATGTAGGCCTCGGGGTGGGCGCGGGCGAAGTCGGGGTGGGGCATCGGGTTGAAGCCCATCATCGGCACTCGGCTCATGTTCTCGACACCTGCGCAGACAAAGGCCTCTCCGGCGCCCATGGCGATCGAGCCGGCCGCCACGTGGACCGAGGTCATCGAGGAGCCGCAGAAGCGGTTGATCGTCGCGGCACCCACCGATTGCGGCAGCCCGCTCATCAGCCCGACCAGCCGGGCGAGGTTCAGACCCTGCTCGCCCTCGGGGAAGGCGCAGCCGAGCAGCAGATCTTCGATTGCCTCGGGATCGACCCCCGAGCGTTCGACCAGCGCCCGGACCACCTGGGCGGCCAGATCGTCGGGCCGGACCTTGGCCAACGCGCCCTTGTGGGCCAGGGTGAAAGGCGAGCGCATGTAGCCCGCGACAACGACACGTGTCATCGGTAACTCTCCGGAGTTGCATTGGGAATATGGTGGGTCGGACCCTTGCGGGGTCCGGTCGGGGTCAGCGCTTCCGGGCCATGGTCCCGGCGGCGGCCTGTTCGTGACGCTCCAGCGCGTCCAGCGACATCTGCTCGATCTCGCGCAGCTCGCCAAGCGTCACGCGCAGCGTCTCGAGCTGTTCGTCCAGCTCTTGGATGCGCTGACGGACCTTGCCGAGCAAGGCATCGATCTGCTCGCGCTGCGTCGGATCGGCGTCGTAGAGATCGAGGTATTCCCGGATGTCCTTGAGGGTGAAGCCCAGGCGTTTCCCGCGCAGGATCAGGATCAGCCGACCGCGATCCCGGGAGGTGTAGATCCGATTTGTGCCGACCCTTTGCGGCAGCAGCAGCCCCTGTTCCTCGTAGAAGCGGATGGTGCGCGGCGTCACGCCAAGCTCCTTCGATAGGTCCGAGATCGAGAAGAGCTTGTCCATACGAGTCCTGTCGAAACAGAGGGTTAACCGAATGCGCCGGACGCAATCCGCGTTGACTTGTACCATCATGGCCCGGGCGATGAACAGGCCCTTCCGGGCATGTGAGGACGCTTACGCAGGTCATGACGCCGCCGTGCCCCCGGATCGTGCTGTTTCGGCTTGCGCGCCCTCGCTGTCTTGAAGCGCCTTCTTCGAGAGCTTGCCGACCGGGGTCTTCGGCAGGCTTTCGCAGATCTGGATCTGTTTGGGCATCTCGATGGGCGAGAGATACTCCTTGAGAAAGCCCTGGAGCTCTTCCTCTGCCGCGTCGAGCGGCGTCTTCAGCACCACGAAGGCTTTGGGCGCGCTGCCGCGATAGGCGTCGGCGACGCCGATCACTGCGGCCTCAGCCACCGCGGGGTGCTGGTAGAGCGCTTCTTCGATGGCCCGCGGGTAGACATTGTAGCCGCTGCAGAGGATCACGTCCTTGATCCGGTCAACGATGAAGTAGAACCCCTCCTCGTCGACGTAGCCGACATCGCCGGTCCGCAGCGCGCCGTCGATGAAGCTCGCGCGGGTCTCCTCGGGGCGGTTCCAGTAGCCTTGCATGACCTGCGGGCCGCGGATGCAGAGCTCACCCTTTTCGTGCGGGGCGCAAATCCGGGTCGGGTCGGCGAGATCGCGGATCTCGACCTGCGTCTTTGCCAGCGGCCTTCCGATCGAGCCGTCGCGCGCGCTGCCATCGAAGGGATTGCAGCAGACCACCGGCGAGCTTTCGGACAGGCCATAGCCCTCGCTGAGGCGGCAGCCACTCAGGGCCTCGAACCCGCGGCGCACCTCGCCGGGCAGCGGGGCGCCGCCCGAGATGCAGCAGCGCAGCGAGGAGAGATCCGCCAGGCGCTTCTCGAGCGCGTGGTTGATCGCGGTGTAGAGCGTCGGCACGCCGGGAAAGAGTGTCGGCCGCTGGCGCTCGATCACCTTGATCGTGCCCTCGATGTCGAAGCGCGGCACCAGGATGATCTCGGCGGCGATGCGCACGGCGAGGTTCATGGCGACGGTCATGCCGAAGACGTGGAACAGCGGCAGGACCGCCAGCACCCGCTCCTCGCCGATCCCGGGATCGGGCAGCCGCTCGAGGATCTGCTCGGCATTGGCGACGATATTGGCGTGGGTCAGCATCGCTCCCTTGGAGAGCCCGGTTGTCCCGCCAGTGTATTGCAAGGCGGCGAGATCGGTTTCGGGGCTGATCGGAGCGGGGGTGATAGCACCGTCGTTCCGGGTCAGCTGCCGGAAAGAGATGTGCCGGGCATCGGTGGGAACGCGGGCGAGTTCGCGGCGCTTCAGAAGCGGGAAGAGCAGCCTCTTGAGCGGGGGCAGCATCTCGGCCATCGGACAGATGACCAGCCGCTCCAGCGCGCCGTGCCCGAGCTGCGCCGCGACCTTGGGATAGATCGCCGCCAAATCCGTGGTGACCATGAGCGAGATGCCCGAGTCCTCGATCTGGTGCCGCAGCTCGCGAGGGGCGTAGAGCGGGTTGAAATTCACCACCGTGCCACCTGCCTTGAGCACCGCGAAATAGCAGATCACGAAGGCGGGCATGTTCGGCAGGCAAAGGCCTACACGTACGCCCTTGTTGACCCCCTGACCTGCAAAGCCCGCGGCCGCGCGGTCGACGAGGGCGCCGAGCTCCCGATAGCTGTAGCGGCGTCCGAGGAAATGCATGGCCGGGCGGTCACCGTGAAGGCGCACGGCGGTGTCGAGAAGATCGGACATGGTGCCGGACGGGGCGATGGGGTCCGCCGCGGCAGCCGCGGGCGCGTCTGTGGCCGGTCGGGGGGGCATCAGAGTGTCGGGCGCGATGTCATTCGGGCTCATGAGCGGGGCTCCGGGTACAGGGCGGCTGGTCCGGCGCTTGGGAAACGCAGGCTGCGGGACATGTTCCGGGAGTCCGGACATGGCTTTTTTGGACTGGCTGGCGGTCTTGGGGCCCCGCGCACCGCTTGCGACAGGCACGCGCGGGGCCCCGAGGCGGCTCAGAACCGGTAGGTCAGGCTGGCACTCAGGATATCGGCGTGGCCTTCATAGCTGCCCTTGAGAGTCCCGGCACCCGTTGTCTCCTTGATGTCGGCGTCGTCGAAGAAGATGTGGGTGTAGCCGAAGTTGATCGTCCGATCCGGTGCGAACTCGTAGCTATAGCCCAGCGATGCCCAGTAGCGGTCGGAATCCGGGATCCGGGCGGTCCGATTGTCGTTGGGCACGGGGCTCTGGTCGTAGGCGACGCCAAAGTGGATCGTGTGGTTCTCGCGCGGCTTGTAGTCTGCTCCCAGGGCGACGAACCAGGAGTCGTGCCAGTTCTCGTCGGTCACATCGTCGGGCCGGCCGTCATCGAACTTCACACGCAGCTCTTCGAAGGTCGACCAGTTGGTCCAGGACAGGTCGCCCATCACTGCCCATTGCGGGCTCAGCTCGTGGTAGGCCCCGATCGACAGGACATCCGGCATGGTGACCTCTGCCTCGGCATCGGAGCTTCGCAGCTGCGGCACCGCGGCGATAAAGGGATCCGGTACACCGGTGATCTTGGCGGTGCCCTCGAGCGTGTATTTCGCCTTGGATCGATAGCTCACGCCCACGCGGGTCGTCGGCGCGATCTCGTAAAGCATGCCCAGCGTGAAACCATATCCATAGCCGTCGCCGGTCAGCTCCGACATTCCGTCGCCAAGGCCGAGCGGCGAGAGATTGAGGGCTTTCGACAGTGTCGCGTCGGCATGACCGATCTGGATGCCGGCCCCAAGCGACAGCTGGTCGGTGGCCTGCCAGGCGATGCTCGGCGTCAGGACAATGTTCTGGATCTCGCTCTCGATGGCAAAGTAGCGGCCTTTCCAGTCGTCGTCATACTCGGTGGCGAGGCCGAAGGGCACGGTCAGCGAGAGCCCCGCCTTGATCGTGGGGGTGAGGTCGATGAGGCCGTAGAATGCCGGCACCAGTGCGCTCTCGCCCGCGTCCCCGCCGTTGTTGCCAGAATAGCTGAGCCCGGTTGTTCCCGCATCTCCCGAGAAGCGAATCTGCGGGGCGATGTAGTTCAAGTCGAGCTGGGCCCGAGTGCCCGGGATACGCATCATCCCTGCGGGGTTGGTGTAGATCGTGGACGGGTCCGCCGCCTTGGCGGTCGCGCCGGAAAAGGCCGTGCCCACGCCTTCGGCGCTCATCTCACGTAACTGAAAGCCAGCAGCAGTCGCCGCGCCCGTCATTGGCAAGAGCGCAACTACTGCTCCTGCCGCCACAATAGCGGAATGCTTTACGCATCCAGACATTGATCGCTCCTCCCTAAAACGATCGGATTTCTGAAATCCGTAGTCTTTGGTAGCGAGGCGTAACCAATACGTCAATAGATTTACGTAATGGGCAATCAAGCTCTGCCGTCTGAGTCCGGGGCGCGTGTTATCCCCGGCCCGGCTATAGTCGCGCAGGGACGGTGTCATCGGGAGGAGGAGCCTCGCACGGCGCGACCATCCACCCGTCAAGAACACCGATGTCGAGTCGCGTGGGCGCGAGGGGAGGCTGGCGAAAAAAATTCTGTCGACCGCGGGAGCGGCAGTGGACGGACGACCTCGACCTCTAGTCGGCGGAGGCTCCGATTCAAATTGACCAGAATTAACGCTGCGTCGCGACGGGTCTGTGACCTTTACACCGACCCGGGGAAGGTGCGACATATCGTCCATTCGAATTCTGGCCGACATACTGGGAGGTGGGTCGGTCACGAGGTGCCGCTTTGGGAGGGGCGGTCATCTCCAGCGATCCGGTCGCCTCTGGAGGAAAAGGGCGGCCGGATCAGCGCTTTTCGCCCTTTCTCGAGTGTTTCGCCCTTGTCGAATGACTGGCCGTGCCGGGGAGGATCGGCATCACCCCTGGCTGCGGTATGCGTGCAACACAAAACAGGTCTGCAAAGCTGACCGTTGTGCTGCAAAGCAGCATTATGTAGGTATGTCCTCAAGACGCAGCGATGCGTCGGCGAGTTTCCCGGGGTTTTCTCCTCCTCCCTGAACCCCGGAAATTGGCGGCGACCCTTCTCCTCCTCCCTTGGGTCGCCGCCGCACTCCCCCTCAAGATTTCACAGACACCCACTCGGACTCTTGCGCCATGTGCCGCGGCTTTTCGAACGCGCGGGGCAGGTGGCAGTTTCTTGCCGCTTCCGGCCCGCCGATTGGCGGATGCTTGCAATGTGCACGCTGTGGCGCAGTCTGATCCTGAATGGTTTCGGGAGAGTATGGCCATTATGCAAAGACCACGTTTTCAAGCTGGTACCAGGGTTCTTGTGCAGCCGGAAAAGAGACGGCCGCAGGAAATCGGACTGGTCACGGATGGACCGATGATCGTTTCAGGTGACCCCTTCTTCAAGGTCGAGACCAGCGAGATTGCGGCGTGGTACTCGGTCGAACACATTCGCCCCTACCTGAGAGTCGTCGAATAGTCGCGGGCACGAAGCGGCGTGCTCGGACATCGCCGCGCGCGACGGCTCGCCTTGTCCGCCTCGCTCAGGGTTCGCGGCGCCAGTAGCGTTGCCGTCTCGCGGAACTCAAAGGGGAGATTGCAGCCTGGTATCCAGCGTGAACCGGGTCTGCTGAACGTCGTCAAACAGCCCCTCCGCCTGAGTCGCGTCGATCACCAGATTCCAGCTGAAGCGGGACACGACCGATGGAATCAGGAAGCACCCGTGCTGGGCCAAGAGGTCGTTTCCGAATGTTTGCTGGTTGCGGCTCAGCGGTGCAGGGCTGATCCAATTCGGGTTGGGGATGTCGTCAGGGTAGACGACATGGATCTTGGCCGGCGTGAGGATGCGCGCCGAGGTGAGGAAATGCGGCGCGATGTCCAGTGCCTCGAACCCCTTGTGCACCGCCACCTCGAGGCAGGCGGTCGCGGGGTCCAGCGAGGCATAGATCGCCCGGACGCCCGAGGTGTTCCACCGGCCCCCGACCCGGAAGGCGCCCTCGCCGGTGAACCATGTCTCATAATGCTTCTTCTGGTCGATGCGCCAAAATCTGAATTCTCCGGTCCCGAGGGGCGGCGGCAGGGGCGTCATGTATAGACCCCGTACTCCATCCGGGTCAGGTATTCTTCAACGACCTCGGCTCCGGCAGAGGTTGCGACTAGGTCGATCGGACAGCGGCGCTCGAGGCCGATCGCCGGCTTGTTCATCCAGTCCACCGCGGCCGCTTCCGAGCCAAGGACCTCGATCGCCTTGCCGAAGATCTCGGCGAAGCGCCAGGCGCGACTGCTCTGCTCTCGGCTGAGCAACTCGTCCGCTCCCTTGGCCTTCATACGCTGCAGGGTTCGCACGGAAATCCCGACCGCGTTGTACAGGGCCGGGCCCTGGTCAAGGAATCCGACCGACGAAACGAGATGCAGCAGCGCTCCGGCCGGGAGCCCCTTCATCAGGACCTCATGCGCGTCGAGCGCGCTGTTGACCTTCGCGTCCATGGTCTTCTCGCCCCCAAGAAGATGGACGGCGCGGCCGATGTCGCTATCAAAGTGAATGGCTTGCATGTCATGACCCTCCATCGCGCCATATGTCGCAATATATACGACAGATGGCGCAGAATTCAAGATGGTGGCGGGGCGGCGGGAATGCCTCGAAAATGTGGGACAAAGCCCTTTGCCGAGTTCTTGCTTTGTGCTAGGAGGGGTCTCCGCCAGAAAATTCGGCGGTCACCCGGACAACCAGCGCCTGCCAGTGGACGACACGTCTCGCCCTGCTGGGCTTGCCATGTCCGGGCCACAAAAAGGGAGAACAGTCACATGGGTATTTTCAGCCGCGAACAAACCACCGCCATTGAGCGACTGCTGCAGCAGGGCGTGTCCGATTTCGACATTGCCCAGAAAGTCTGCCCCGCCGGAGAGGATCCGGAGCTGCTGCTCGAGGCCGTTTCCATGCATCGCGATCGGCACGAGAAGGCCACCTCGGCCTGAAGCCGGCAAACATCCCTATTTCAGAGCCCGCCGGAGCGTTGCTCCGGCGGGCTCTTTGTTTCCGGGCGGAGCATGAAGGTGTCGGGCTCGCGCAGTGCCGGAATGGAGCCCCGGATGCCCGCCGCCTGCCCATGCTCTCCGCATCACCTCAGCACACCAAGCACCGCAGGCTGATGTGTCGGTGAGGACGGTTGCACGGTGATAGCGCCGTCGAGAGACGAAGCACGTGCAACGGCGTCTGGATTCCTTCCGCCACGCACGCGAAAACAGACAGCGGCCCCCTAGGGGGCCGCGCGATGCCGTTCTCATGGGCGGGGAGGATTAGGCAGGCAGGATCGCCTCGGCCTCGATCTCAACGCGGTAGGGTCCGATCAGCTGAGCGACCTGCAGCAGGGTGTTGGCCGGGGGGTGATCAGCGAAGAAGCGCCCGTGCGCGACGGAGACCGCCTCGCAGTCCTCGGCATCGACCAGGTAAACCCGGGTGCGCACCACGTGTTCGGGTCCGGCACCATGGGCACGCAGGGCGGCGACGATCTTGTCGAGGATATAGGTCGTCTGCGCCCCGGCGTTGCCGGGCGCGACATTGTGAGAGTCTCCATGGGTCGCCGTGGTGCCGGACACGAGGATACGGTTGCCCACTTTCACCGCGCGGCAATAGCCGGCAATCGGCTCCCATTTCGAGCCGGTGAAGACCCGGGCGCGATCGGCAAGTGCAGCATCCGCCACGGCGGGATGGACCGGGGGGAGTTCGCTCAGGTGATGCGACAGGTCTCCGGAGGCGGTGAGGAAGGGCGGCTTGCGGTACTCGTCGCCGCAGTCGCCGGGCACCATGGTCATGCGCGCGAAGACCGCGCCGAGCTTCGCGTGATCCTCGGCGTCCAGTGAAAACCCGAACACCTGCAGGTTGTCGGCGCGGTGCTCGGCTTCGGTGATGCGGGCGCCGATGATCGTCGCGGCGACCGAGGGGGTGTCGAGCACCCAGCGCGAGGCGACGTTCGACAGCGACACGCCGTGTTTCTGGCCGATCTCATGCGCCGCCGCGAGCAATTCCTGAAAGATCTCCCAGCCCCCGGCCACGTCGATGAACCGCTTGTATTTCATCCGCGACCAATCGGGGATGTCGCGCGGTTCGGGCTTGCCCAGCCATTTCTCGGAGATGAAGCCGCCGCAGAGCGTGCCATAGGCCAGCAGCTTGACCCCCCAGCGCTTGCAGAGCGCGGTCAGGGCGCCGGCGGCACGGCGGTCAACCAGGGAGAAGCTCACTTGGTTCGAGACGATTTCGATGCCCTCGGCCAGCGCCACCTCGAGATGGGCGGCGTCGAAGTTGGTCACCCCTATGGCACCGATCAACCCCTCGGCGCGCAGCGCCTCGATTTCGCGCAGGGCATCGAGCCAGCGCGGATCCTCGAAGCTCCACCAGTGGAATTGCAGCAGGTCGATGCGCTTGGTGCGCAGCCGGTCAAGGCGATCCTGAATCCCGGCGCGGACGATCTCCGGCGTCATTGGACCGGGCTCGGGGCACCACTTGGTGAAAGCGGTGACGTGCGCCATGCCGGGACGTGAGGTCAGCTCTCCGGTGATCACCTCGGCCGAGCCGTAGTGGTCGGCCATGTCAAAGCTGTCAAACCCCGCCGCGGCATAGGCCTGAAGCCGGTCAGCGGCCTTCACAGGATCGAGCGTGCTGCCGTCCTTTTCGAGGTCGGCGACCTGCCACAGGCCGCAAACGAGGCGTGCGATGTTCAGGCCCGGCGCGAGATCGACGCGCGGCAGGGCAGGGGAGGCGCCGGCGGAAAGGCGGGTGTCAGGCATTTGTCTCGGTTCCTTCGGAAATCTTGGGGGCAGTGCGGGTCTTGCGCCGCCGCAGGGTGCCAGCCTCGCCGAGCAGGCCGCGCGGACGCAGCAGCAGCACGGCGCAGAGCGCGGCGCCGATCATGACGATCTGCAACGAGGCGGCGCGCGCTTGCTGCTCGGTGGGGAAGAGCGCGCTGACGGCCGAGCCGGAGACGGCCCAGATCGCCCAGACGAGAACAGCACCGAGGATCGCGCCGCGCATGTTGCCCGAACCGCCGACGATCAGCATGGTCCAGACCTGGAAGGTCAGGATCGGCAGGTAGTTGTCGGGGGCGATGAAGCCGATGAAATGGCCCTGCGCCGCGCCGCCGAGGCCCATGACGAAACCGCCGATGGCGAAGGCCTGGAGCCGGTAGGTCACCGGGTTCTTTCCCAGGGCGCGCGCCGCCGTTTCATCCTCGCGCAGCGCCCGCAGGACGCGGCCCCAGGGGGAGCGGACGAGATGCTCGAGCGCGAGGTAGCACAGCAGCACTGTGACGATCATCACCAGAAGGTTGGCGAGCGCGAAAAGGTCGGCATCGCCCTGCAGCGAGCCGAAGGGGCGGGGGATGAAGCCGACGCCGAAGGGGCCGCCGGTGAGCCCCTCGAGGTTCAGCAGCGCCAGCTGAATGACCACCGCGGCGCCGAATGTGGCGATGGCGAGATAATCCGAGCGCAGCCGCAAGGTCAGCGCACCGATGCCGAGGCACAGCAGCCCCGCGGCCAGCCCACCGCCGAGCCAGCCGACGACCATCGGAAGCTCGAAACCGCCGATGCGGCCGTCGATCGGCGGGGTGGTCAGGATTGCCGAGACATAGGCGCCCACGGCGACAAAACCCGCGACGCCGACGTTGAAGAGGCCCGTCTGGCCCCATTGAAGGTTCAGCCCGAGGCAGATGACCGCATAGGTCAGCGCCATGGTCAGGAAGAAGGCCGCGTAGGAGAGCAGGTCGATCATGCGGTGACCTTTCCGAAGATGCCCTGCGGGCGCAGCAGCAGGACTGCGACGAGGATGACGAAGGACACGGCCGCGCGCCATTCCGCGCCGATGAGTTGGACAGTCAGCGCCTCGGTCAGCCCGACGATCAACCCCGCCAGCATGGCGCCCGGAACCGAGCCGATGCCTCCGAGGATCGCCGCGGCGAAGAGCGGCAGAAGCAGGTCATGTCCCATGGTTGGCCGGATTTGCACCACCACGCCGGACATGATCCCTGCCACAGCGGCGAGCGCCGCGCCGAGCATCCAGACCATGCGGATCACCGCGCGGGTGTCGATGCCGACCAGCGCCGAGAGCTGCGGATCCTCCGAGACCGCGCGCATCGAGCGGCCCGCGGCGGTGCGGGTCAGCAACAGGTGCACGAGCACCACGAGCACCACCCCAAGTGCCACGACCAGCAACTGGTCGGGGGTGGCGCGCAGGCCGGGCAGGATCTCGCGGCTGATCTGCAGGGCGTTCGAAAAGTACTTCGGACTCGAGGTATAGGCGAACTCCAGCAGGTTGCGCAGCGCCAGCGCCGCGCCGAAGGAGGTCATCACGAGAATGATTGTCACCGCGCCCGAGCGGCGCAGCCGCCCGAAGAGCAGCCAGTCGACCGCAAGCGCCAGCGCGGCGGTCAACATTATCGACCCGGCCATGGCAATGGGCACCGACCAGCCGAAGCTGAACGGCCCCAGCGGGGTGCCCAGCCCGGGCAGCAGCGCCCCGAGCGCCCCGCTGACCGTCAGCGCGAGGTAGGCGCCCCAGCTCAACAGCTCGCCGTGCGCGAAATTCGCAAAGCGCAGGATCGCGTAGGTCAGGGTCACGCCGATGGCGCCGAGGCCGATGATCGCCCCGTTGACAAGCCCATCCATGATCGGCTGCAGCATCATGCCTGTGCCTCCTTCTGGTGACCGCCGAGATAGAGGTCCGCCACGATCGGGTCGTTGGCGAGCGCATCCGATGGCGCATCATGTGCCACTCGGCCTTCGACCAGAACCACGCCGCGGCTGGCGATCTCGAGCCCCGCCCGCACGTTCTGTTCCACCAGCAGGATGGTCGTGCCCTTGCCGTTGATTTCTCGCAGCCGGTCGAAGACCTCCGAGACCATCAGCGGCGACAGGCCCGCAGAGGGCTCGTCGAGGATCAGAACCTCGGGATCGATGATCAGCGCGCGTGCCACGGCCAGCATCTGCCGCTGCCCGCCCGAGAGGCCGCCCGCGCGGGTGCCGGGGCGACGGGCGAGGTCGGAGAAGGTGTCCATCATCGCGGAGATCCTCTCTGCGCGCTCTTGCTTTGGCAGGATTTGCGCGGCGAGTTGCAGGTTCTCGCGGATTGTCATCCGGGCGAAGATGTTCTCGGTCTGCGGCACAAAGGCCAGCCCATGCCGCAGGCGCAGATGGGCGGGCAAGGCAGAGATTTCCTCGCCTTTCAGGGTGACCGATCCGCCATGAACGGGCACCAGTCCGGCCACGGTCTTCACCAGTGTCGACTTGCCCGCGCCGTTGGGACCGAGCAGCACGACGAATTCGCCGTCCGCCACCGTCAGATCGACGCCTTTCAGGATCGACAGATCGGGCTGGTAGCCGGCCGCGAGACCGCGGACTCGCAATAGCTCGCTCATGCGGCATCCCCCAGATAGGCGCGCACCACCTCGGGATCGCGGATCACCGCGCCCGGGGCGCCCTGCGCCAGCTCGCGGCCAAGCGCCATGACCACGACGCGGGAACAGAGCCGCGCCACCATGTCCATGTTGTGCTCGATCAGCAGGATCGACACGCCCTGCGCGTTGAGGTCCACGATCCGCGCCATGATCTGCTCGAGCAGCGAGGGGTTTACCCCGGCGGCGGGCTCGTCGAGCAGGATCACCCTGGGGTCGGCCATGAGGATCCGCGCCAATTCCAGCAGCTTGCGCTGGCCGCCGGAGAGCACGCTTGCGGGTTGATCGACCAGATGGGTGAGCAACAGGAAATCGATGATGTGGCGGGCCTTCTCCAGTGCCCGCGCTTCATCCCGGCGCGAGGCACCGATGCGGAAGGCGGCGCCGAAGACGCTTTCGCCGCTCTGCTTCTGCGCGCCGCAAAGGACGTTTTCGAGCACGCTCATCCGCGGGAAGGGGCGGGGGATTTGAAAAGTCCGGCCCAGCCCGCGGCCGAGGCGCTTCTCGGCGCCCTCGGCGGTCACGTCGCTGCCCATGAGTTCGATCCGCCCGGCAGAGGGGGGCAGCGAGCCTGCGAGCATGTTGAACATCGTGGTCTTGCCCGCGCCGTTCGGCCCGATCAGGCCCAGCAGTTCGCCTGGGGCCAGCGAGAGGGACATGTCGTCTACCGCCTGGATTCCCTGGAACCTGCGGCAAAGGCCATGCGCCGAGAGGACCGCGCCTCGGGTCGTATCCATTCCAATTTCCCTGTGGCCGCCGAGACCGGCGTTGCGCTCGGCAGAATTGTATCTTTGATCAAAGATTATTGACACGGATCTAGGATGCAAGCCAAAAACGTTTGAACGGAGTGGCGAGGACAGATGAGCGACACCGAAACGGACCACATGACGGTTCCCGGTCTGGGCCGCGTGGGGCGCGCGTCGCTGCAGCAGCGCGTCTACGAGGAGCTGACCAAATCGCTGATCCACGGGGCCTTTGCCGCGGGGCAGGTGCTCCGCATGCAGGCCGTGGCCGACACCCTGGGCGTGTCGATCATGCCGGTGCGCGAGGCGCTTGGTCGGCTGGGGACGGAAGGCGCGCTCGAGGTCATGCCGAACCGCTCGACCCGGGTTCCGCTGATCACCGAGGCGCGACTCGACGATCTCTCGCGCGCCCGCTGCCTCATCGAGGGCGAGTTGGTGCGCCTTGCCGCGGCGCAGATTGCGCCCGAAACGATCGAGCTGCTGCGGCAGCAGACGCAGGCTTGCGAGGACGCGTTTGTTCGGCTCGCTCCCGAGCATGCCACCGAGACTTCTGTGCTGAACCATGAGTTCCACTTCACGATCTATCGCGCTGCCGGCTCTGACGTGCTGCTGCCCATCGTGCGCAGCCTTTGGATGCAGTCGGGACCCTTCGTCCGGGCCTCGGCGATCATCTACGGGCGCAACCCGTCGCTGACCGCGGTGCATCATCACTGGGCGCTGATCGCCGCGCTCGAGGCCGGAGATGCGGAGGCTGCCGTCGCCGCGCTGCATGCCGACATTACCCAATCTTTCGACCTGATCCGCGCTGACATGAAGAAGGCCCAAGATGACTGACGACAGCTTCGAACTCTGGGACCTGAAGGTCGAAGTGGTCGCCCCCGAAGGCGGTGCGATCTATTGCAATGCCAAGCCCGGCGACTGGTTCGAGCTTCGCGGAGAGATGCTGTACCTGCCGCCGGGGCAGGGGTTCTCGGTCTACTCGCTGGCGTCTGTCTTGCCGCTGCTCGCGGCAAAGCAGCGCCAGACCCACCCCAACGACTGGATGAGCACCGACGCCGAAGTGGCCTGCCCGGACCCCAACTGCTCGACCCGGCTGCGCATCACCCGCATCGGCAAGCGGCAGTTCAGCCATGCCGAGACCACCGCCGTTCCGCTGCCCAAGGAGAGATGACATGACCCTGCCGCGCACCACACTGGCCCCCGGCTACGAGATTTCGCGCGTGATCCGCGGCGGCTGGCAGCTGGCCGGTGGCCATGGCCAGATCGACCGTGCCGAGGCGGTGGAGGATCTGATCGCCGCCGCAGAGGCCGGCATCACCACCTTCGACTGCGCCGACATCTACACCGGTGTCGAGGCAATCATCGGCGCCTTCCGTGCCGAATATGCCAATCGGCATGGAGCCGAGGCGCTGTCGCGGATTCGCGTTCATACCAAATGCGTGCCCGATCTCGACAAGCTTGGCCGGCTGACCCGGCCCATGCTGCGCGAAACCGTGGCCCGCTCGGCGATGCGGCTCGGCGTGCAGAGCCTCGATCTCGTGCAATTCCACTGGTGGGACTATGCGCAGGGCGACTGGCTGCAGGCGGCGCATTGGCTCAAGGAATTCCAGGATGAGGGGCTGATCCAGCTTCTCTCCGGCACCAATTTCGACACCGATCACGTGGCAGCCATGTTCGATGCGGGCATTCGGCTGGCGACGCTGCAGACGCAATATTCTCTGCTCGATCGCCGCCCCGAGAAGCGGATGGCGGGGCTGGCGGCCGAGAAGGGGATGCAGTTCCTCTGCTACGGCACCGTTGCGGGCGGCTTCCTGTCCGACCGCTGGCTTGGCGAGCCCGATCCCGAAGGCGAGATGGAGAACCGCTCGCTGACCAAATACCACCTGATCATCCAGGACTTCGGCGGCTGGGACCTCTTCCAGAGCCTCTTGGAAACTCTGCGCACCATCGCCGACGCCCATGGCTGCGACGTGGCGACCGTGGCCTCTGCCGCGGTGCTGACCCGGCCGCAGGTCGCCGGCGTCATCGTCGGCGCGCGCAACCGCAGCCATCTCGCGGCGAACCTGAGGGTCGGTGAGGTCACGCTGACCGCCGCCGACATGGCCGCAATCGACGCCGTACTGGCGCAGGCCCGGCAGCTCGAGGGCGATGTCTACACGCTCGAGCGCGACCGCCACGGCCGCCACGGCTCGATCATGAAATACAACCTCAACAAAGAAGAGGCCTGAGCCTCCGATCCCAGCCCGAAACGGGCGCCTTCCAACAGGAGCATCCTGAAATGAAACATCTTCTTCTTGCCTCCGCTGCGGCCGCCGCCCTGGCGTCCGGGGCCATGGCCCAAGATTGCGAGGTCGAGGTCGGCATGGTCATGGAACTGACCGGCCCGGCTGGCGTCTACGGTCAGGCCGGGGCAAAGGCCGTGGACATGGCCTTCCGCGACATCAACGAGGCCGGCGGCGTGCTGGGCTGCAAGATCACCTCGGACACCCGCGACAGCCAGAGCCAGGGCAACGTCGCCGTCGACCAGGCGACGCAGCTCGTCAACATCGGCAAGGTGCCGGTGCTGATCGGCGGAATCATCTCTTCGGTCTCGATCCCGATCCTGACCTCGGTCACCGGGCCTGCGGGCGTGGTGCAAGTCTCGCCGGCCTCCTCCTCGCCGACGCTGACGCAGCTCGGCCAGGACGGCAAGACCGGCGGCTACTTCTTCCGCACCATAACCTCGGATGCACTGCAGGGCACCGCGGCGGCGCAATACGCCATCGACCAAGGTCTGAACAAGCTCGCCATCATCCACGTGAACAACGATTTCGGCGTCAACATGATGCGGGAGTTCAAGAAGGCCTATGAGGCCCTCGGCGGCGAGATCACCTCGGTCACGCCCTACAACGAGAAGCAGGCGAACTACTCCTCGGAAGCGACCGCGGCACTCAAGGGCGACCCCGAAAGCCTCTACCTGATCTCTTACCCGGTGGATGGCGCGACCATCGCGCGGGCATGGATTTCCTCCGGCGGGCCGCAAAGTTTCCTGCTGAACGACGGCATGAACTCGACGGACTTCATCAGCGCGGTCGGGGCGCAATACCTCGACGGCGCCTACGGCACCTCGTCGGGGACCTCCGAGACCGCGTCGACCACCTATTTCTACGACAATTTTGCCGAGTTCTCCGGCGGCATCGCGCCCGACGCGCCGGCGGCGGACCGCTCCTATGATGCCGGCGCCATCGTCGCGCTGGCCATCGCGCAGGCGGGCGAGGCCTCGGCCGACGCGATCCGCGACGCGATCCCGCAGGTCACGGGCACCGAGGGCGAGCCGATCTACGCCGGTCCCGAGGAGTTCAAGAAGGCGCTCGAGCTGATCAAGGCCGGCGAGAAGATCCGGTATGAAGGCGTGATCGGCCCGGTGGTCTTTGACGAGTATGGCGATATCACCGGCCCGTTCCGCCTGTGGAAGATCACCGATGGCGAGGTGGTGACCTCCGGCACGATGTCGCCGGAAGAGGTTGCGCAGGTGAAGTCCGCGATCAGCGAGTAAGCTACCGTCGATAAAGAGAAACGCCCCGGTCTTGCCCGGGGCGTTTTTGCATGTGGCCCGGTGCGGGCCTTGGTTTGCGCGAGGGCCCCGGGCTGCCGCGGCCTTGGCCATCGTGCGGCCCGGCGCAGAGCAAGCGCGTGCCTGGGTGCCGGGCGAAAGCCGCGGCACATTGCGGGCGGATCAGTCCGCCAGCGGCGGAGTTCGTCGGCGCATGGCGATGCCGAAGGAGAAGAGCAGCATCAGCGCGGTGAAGCCGTAAATCACCAGCGCGATGGGGCTTTGCAGCAGGATGCCGAAGTCTCCCCCCGAAATCGACAGCGCCCGGCGCAGGTTGTTCTCCATATCGGCGCCAAGCAGCAGCCCGAGAACCACCGGCACCAACGAGATCTCGAACTTGCGCAGGGCGTAGCCGAGCAGGCCAAAGCCGATCATCACGAAGAGATCGAAGCTCGAATGGCTGATCGAATAGATCCCGATGAAGCTGACCATCACGACGATCGGCATCAGCAGCCACTGCGGCAGCGACAGCAGGCGGGTGAAGATGCCCACCATCGGCACGTTGAGCAGTAGCAGCACGAGGTTGGCGAGATAGAGCGCCGCGATCAGGCCCCAGACGAGGTCCGGCTGGCGCTCGAAGAGCAATGGGCCGGGCTGGATGTTGAGGGAGACGAGCAGCGCCAGCATCACCGCCGTTGTACCGGAGCCGGGCACGCCCAGCGTCAGCATCGGGATGAGAGCGCCGCCGGAGGCGGCATTGTTGCCTGCCTCCGGCGCGGCGATGCCCCGCGGGTCGCCGGTGCCGAAGGTCCCGTTCTTGTCGCTGATCTGCTTTTCGGTGCTGTAGGAGACGAAAGCCCCGAGGGAGGCACCGGCGCCGGGCAGAACGCCGCAGACAAAGCCGATCACCGAGCCGCGCAGCGCAGCGGGGAAGCCCTCGAAGACCTCGCGCAGCCGGGGCAGGGCGCGGCCGAGCTTGGCGGGCCCGGCACCAGAGGTGGCGTGGCTCTCGAAATACATGATGATCTCGCTGACCGCGAAAAGGCCGACGATGGCGACGATGGGATCGAAGCCATCATAGAGGTGGTACGACCCGAAGGTGTAGCGCGCCGTTCCGGTGGCCGGATCGAGCCCAACGCTGGCCAGCAGCAGACCCAGCACCGCCGCGAGCAGCGTCTTGAAGGGGTTCACCCCGGTCACCCCGCCGATGGTGGCAAAGGCCATGACGTAGAGCGCGAAGTAATCCGCCGGCCCGAAGTGGATCGCCGCCTTTGCCAGCAGTGGCGCGAAGAAGGTCAGCCCGAGCGTGGCAAAGGTTGCGCCGGTGAAGGACGCCACTGCGGAAATGCCAAGGGCCTTGGCCGCCTGCCCCTTTCGGGCCATGGGGTAGCCGTCGAGCGTGGTCATGATCGCGGGCTCGTCGCCGGGGATGTTGAGCATGATCGAGCTGATCCGACCGCCGTACATGCACCCATAGTAGATACAGGACAGCATGATCAGCGCCGAGCCGGGCTCGAGCTTCATGGCGAAAGCGACGGGGATCAGGATCGCCACGCCGTTCACCGGGCCAAGTCCGGGCAGGGCGCCGATCAGCGTGCCGGCGAAGCAGCCGAAAACCGCGAGCGCGAGGTTGAGCGGCGTCACGGCGACGGCAAAGCCGCCGATGAGGGAGGTCAAGATGTCCATGAGGTCTCGCTAGCCGAAGAATGCAGGCGCGAAGGGCAAGGGCAGTCCCAGCACCCTGTCGAAGATCACGAAGAGCGACACGCCCACCGCCGCGCCGGTCAGCGTCGCTTTGGCCGGACCGGCACCGAAGAGCAGCGCGAGGCAGGCGGTGCCGAGCGTCGTGGAGAGAGGGAAGCCGAGCGGCTCGAGCAGCAGCACGTAGCACGCCAGCACGGTCACGGTGGCGACCTGCCGGGCCAGCGCCGGGCGCGACTGGGCCTTGGGGTTCGGATCGGGGCGCAGCATCAGCCCGAGGCTGAGGATGGCCGCCAGTGCGGCGACCATCTGCGGAAACACGGCGGGGCCCAGGGGATCCCCGAAACCCGCCTCATATCCGCGCGCAACCCAGAAGGCCGAGACCGAAATCACGAAGACCACGGCCCCGACGATGCGGTCGATCATTGGATGACACCAATGCTGCGCGAGATCTCTTCCATTTGCTTGGCCTGGTCCGCGACATAGGCCTCGAACTCCTCGCCGCCGCGCCAGACGGTGATCAGGCCGTTGCCCTCGGCCGCTTCCTTCCACTCCTTCGTGTCGAAGAGCGACTTCAGCTCGTCGACCCAGGCCTGGTAGTCCTCGTCCGAGACATCGCCGCCCGTGTAGAAGCCGCGCCAGTTGTAGCCGGTCACGTCAAGGCCCTGGTCCTTTGCGGTGGGCGCGTCGGGGAAGGCCGGAATCGGCTCGTCCGACAGGGCCGCGAGGATCTTGATGTCGCCCGATTCCACGAAGCCGGCAATCTCGCCGAGGTCGGTCGACACGGCTCCGACCTGACCGCCGAGCATCTGCGTCACGGCGGGGCTGCCGCCATCGAACTGTACCCAGCGGATTGCCTTGTAATCCTCGCCGGACATGCCCGCGGCATCGGCCAGCATCAACAGGCGGATGTGGTCCCAGCCCCCGGCGCCCGAGGAACCCGCCACCGGCACCGAGGTCGGGTCGGCCTTGAGCGCGTCGAGCAGGTCGCCGATGGTCTCATACTCGGAGTCCGCCGGCACGGTGATCACGCCCACGTCTGTGCCCAGCATGCCCACCCAGCGCATCACGTCGATTCCACCCGGGTACTTGCCCTGCGCGATCTGCGTCACGCCCACCGTCGAGGTGGCGACCAGGAGGTCGCCCTCGGAAGCGCGCTTGCCTGCCACATTGGCGAAGGCGACTGCACCCACGCCGCCGGGCATGTTGGTGACCTGAACCGTGCTCTCCTCGAGGCCGAGGTCGGTCAGCAGCCGTCCCACGGTGCGGCAGGTGAAGTCCCAACCGCCCCCGGGATCGGCCGGCGCGATGCATTCCGCCGCATTGGCGGTGACCGCGCTGACGCCGGTCAAGCCGGTGGCGAGCACCGCTCCGGTGATGAATTTGCGCAAATAGGACATGGTTCCTCCCTTTCGTCCTCTGGCCCAAGGGGCCGTTTTCACCGGGGTCTCCCTCCCCCGGGGTTGCCTCAATGCGTGTCGCCGTCACCCCTCTTGTGATCGACGACACCGCGCGTGCCCAGAAACCGGCGCGCGCCTTCCACAGCCTCGAGGATCTGGTCGCGCACCGCGCGGGTGTGCAGCCGGACCTTGCGGGCCGCCGCGTCCTCGTCACCAGCGGCGACGAGATCGAGGATTTCGCTATGTTCCTGCCACGCGGTCTCGCGCTGCGCGGCGTCGCTGGCCAGCAGCCAGCGCAGGCGCAGGGCGCGGCCGACCGCGGCGCGCACCGCGTCGCGCAGGAAGGGGTTGCCCGAGAGCGCGGCCAGCTCGACGTGCACGTCGAGCCCCGACGCGAGCCAGTCCTCGACCCGGAAATCGGTGCGTCCACGATCGACGGTGGCGCGCAACGCGGCCAGGGCCTCGGGGCTGGCGCGGCGGCAGGCAAGGCGTACCGCCGTATCTTCCAGCTCTTCGCGAAATTCGAAGAGGTCGCGGATTTCTTGCAGGTCTATGGGAGCGATCATGTAGCCGCCGCGCGGGTCGCGGTCGACCAGCCCCTCGGCGGTCAGCGCTGCCAGAGCCGCGCGGATCGGCGTCCGCGACATGCCGTAGCGGTCCTGCAGCGCGCGTTCCGAAACCGCCTCGCCCGGCGCAAAGGCCATCGACAGGATATCCTTCCGGATGTCCTGCAACGCGCGCTCCGCCTGCGGCAATGCCGCGCTGTCCGCTGCTTTGTCCGTCTTCATGGTCTAGATTGACCCTCCCTGCGAGAGTGGTATACCACGCCGGTAGACCACATCAACAGCTTTTGGAGGAGGGCTCATGACCAAGGTCACGCTGGAGGGGTTCCCCGAAAGAGTTCGGATCGTGGATGTCGGCCCCCGCGACGGGCTGCAGGCCTGGCCGGCCCCGGTTCCGACAGACGTGAAGATCGAGATGATCAACGGGCTGATCGCGGCGGGCGTGCCGCAGCTCGAGGTCACCTCCTTTGTCGCGCCGCGCGCGGTGCCGAACATGGCCGATGCCGCCGAGGTCATGGCCGCGATCGACCGCAGCCACGGTGCCGAGCTGACCGCGCTGGTGCCCAATGCCCGCGGCGCCGCCCGCGCCATCGAGGCCGGGGTCGATGCGATGGTGGTGTTCCTCTCGGCCTCCGAGAGCCACAACCAGGCCAACGTAAACTGCTCCCGCGACGTGTCGCTGGCCGCCGCGGCCGAGATCGCCCGGATGGGGCAGGAGGCGGGCATCGCCGTCTACGGCGCCATTGCCACGGCCTTCGGCTGCCCCTTCGAGGGGGATGTCCCGGTCGCCGACATCGTGCATGTCGCCAAGGCTTATGCCGACAACGGTATCACCCGGATCTCGCTGGGCGATACCACCGGCATGGCAACGCCGCGTTTGGTGCAGGACCGTTGCCGGGCGCTGGCCGCCGAGGTGCCGCAGGCCGACGTTGCCTTGCATTTCCACAATACCCGGGGCGTTGGTCTTGCCTGCGCCTATGCCGGGCTGCGCGAGGGGATCACCCGCTATGAGGCGAGCGTCGCCGGGATCGGCGGCTGCCCCTTCGCCCCCGGCGCGACAGGCAATATCTGCACGGAGGATCTTGTCTACCTGCTGCACGAGAGCGGCGTGGAGACGGGCATCGACCTCGAGGCGCTGATCGATGTGGCGCGGCGCACCGAGGCGGCACTGGGCCAGAAACTTCCCGGACAGGTCATGAAGGCCGGCCCACGCCTGCGCCAGTACCGACGCGACGAGGTCCGCTCGTCGAGCGGGAGCCGCGCATGATGAGTGCCGATCTCAAGCCGCCGCTCGACGGGGTCCGGGTGATCGACCTGACCCGTGTGCTGTCGGGGCCGTTCTGTTCCATGTTGCTTGGTGACATGGGCGCCGAGGTGATCAAGATCGAGAGCCCGGCAGGCGATCCCGTGCGCGGTCAGGGGCACCACAAGGATGGGTTCTCGTGGTACTTCGCAGGGTTCAATCGCAACAAGAAATCGGTGGTGCTCGACCTCTATTCCGACGAGGGTCGCGCCGACCTTACGCGCTTGCTGGAAACCGCCGACGTGCTGGTCGAGAATTTCCGCCCCGGCGTGCTGGCCCGCATGGGGTTTCCGCCAGAGCGGCTCGAAGAGATCAACCCCCGGCTGGTGGTGGCCAGCGTCAACGGGTTCGGCTCGACCGGTCCATATACCGACCGCCCGGCCTTCGACTTCATCGCGCAGGCGATGAGCGGTTTCATGAGCGTCAACGGCCCCGAGGGCACGCCGCCTCTGCGCGCCGCCCAGCCGGTGACCGACCTCGTGGCCGGGCTCTACACCGCCTTCGGCATCGTCTCGGCGCTGCACGGGCGCAACCGCGATGGCGTCGGCCAAGCCGTCGAGACCTCGATGGTCAACGGCGTGTTGAGCATGATGGCCTATCTCGCCTCGGAGCATTTCGTCACCGGCGAGAACCCGCAGCGTACCGGCAACGACCATCCTCTGGTTGCGCCCTACGGGCTCTACAACGCCGCCGACGGTCAGATCGCCATTGCCGCCTCGAACGACCAGGTGCTGGGGCGACTGCTGGCCGAGATCGGCCTGCCGGACCTGCTGTCGGACCCGCGGTTTGACAGCAATGACAAGCGCTTTGCCCGCCGCAAGGAGTTGCACGGCATCCTCGACGCGGCGCTGGCGCATGACACCCGCGAGAGCTGGATCCTGCGTCTCAACAGGGCCGGAGTGCCGACAGGCAAGATTCAGACGCTGAAGGAGGTCTTCGCCGATCCGCAGATCCAGGCGCAGGAAATGGCGATCGATGTGCCGCATGGCGACGACCGGGGGACCGTGCGGATGCTCGGCTTCCCGGTAAAACTCAGCCGCACCCCTTGCGAAGCCCGGCTTCCGGCGCCGCGCCTTGGTGAGCATACCGAAGAGGTTCTGGCCGCACTTCAGGTCGACCGGGACTGAGAGAAACGTCGGCAAGGCGCATTTGGGCTCGGCATGCAACGTATGGTCGTCCTAGATTGGCCCGACGGAGCCATGGCGGAAAGGGCGCATGCATGATTGATTTTTACACGTGGTCCACGCCCAACGGGCGCAAGGTGTCGATCCTTCTCGAGGAGCTCGGTCTCGAGTACCGGGTGCATCCGGTCGACCTGCAATCGGGCGCGCAGAAGTCGCCCGAGTTCCTGGCGATCAATCCCAACGGCCGGATTCCTGCCATCGTCGATCAGGGGACCGGGCTCGCGCTGATGGAGTCGGGTGCGATCCTGTGGTACCTCGCCGAAAAGCACGGGGCGTTCCTTCCCGGGGCCTTGGATGCGCGCATGCAGGTGATGGGCTGGCTGATGTGGCAGATGGGCGGCTTCGGCCCGATGCTCGGACAGGCGCACCATTTCCTGCACTTCAATCCTGGCAAGTCAGCCTACGCCGAGGAGCGCTTCGGCGGCGAGGCACAGCGCCTCTACCGCGTGCTCGACAGTCAACTCGAAGGGCGCGCACATATCGTCGACGAATATTCCATCGCCGACATCGCCTGCTGGCCCTGGGTCGCGCGCTACGCGTGGCATGGCGTAAACTTGGCCGATTTCCCCAACGTGCGGGCGTGGTATCGACGCCTGCGCGCGCGCCCGGCTGTGCAGCGCGGCTACCAAGTCCCGGTGGACGTGGGCGAGATTCCGGCGGGGTGACCGCGCTCTCGGCCGCGCGTCTCGAAGGCGGGCGGTCGTGCCGGGGCCCGGGCACAGGGCAGGGCCCGAACCGGTCGCCCTGCGCTCCGCTTTTTCCTGAAGAGCGGCGGGCCGGGGCGCCTGGACTTGCGGCCCGCGTCCGCCGTCAGAGGACGCCGAGGTTTTCCCTGATGTAGATCTCGATCCGGATGCGCTCCTGTGAGGCCAGCGGCTCGCGCCCGTCGGTGCGTGCCTTGAGCACGCGGATGGCGCTGCGCACGAGGTGTCCGGGGTCCTG
The DNA here is from genome assembly GCF_010499845.1 of Salipiger sp. PrR007. Lineage (NCBI taxonomy): Bacteria > Pseudomonadati > Pseudomonadota > Alphaproteobacteria > Rhodobacterales > Roseobacteraceae > Salipiger > Salipiger sp. PrR007. Next base: position 93,279 of record NZ_JAAGOZ010000010.1, read on the forward strand.
GGCGATCACCGCGTCGAGCGCGCCTTCGCGCAGCTTGTCCTCGCTGTAGCGCGTACGCTCATGCGCGATGATCACCTGGCACAGCGGGTCGGAAGATCTGCAGAGCGCCTCGAGCGGCTGGCGCGCCTCGGAGCTCATCAGGTAAGCGCCGACGATGTCCGGATGATTGGCATAGGAATTGGCGATCACCACCTGCGTGCGTTCAGGGTCGCCGTAGGTCTCGAGCGAGGGCAGGGCCGAGAGGTTCGGGAAGTCGTTGGTCAGAACCGTGTCGAAACCGAGCCGTCGCTCGACGCTGTCGAGCGAGTTCATCGTCTCGGACACCACGAGGATCTTGCCTTTCCGCTCGCCAAGAAACCGTCCCAGAAGCCGCCCGGCAGAGGCGCCCGCCGAGTTGTTGTCCACCCCGACGAAATCCACGGGCCGCAGGCCCGGCTGGCCGGTGATGAACTGAACCACCTCGACGCCACGCTCTTGGAGACGGGTGGTGGCATCCCGCACCTGAGGACTTTCGGGCGCCATGATTGCCACGCCGTCCACCAGCGCGGGCGAAACACGGGCAAGGGCCTTGGCGGTCACATGGGGGTCGTTCGACAGCACCCGGCGCATCGAGATCTCGAGCGCTTCGGAGAGGAAGGCGGCGCGCGATTCCTCGATGCGCTCGACCAGCGTGGAGAGGAAGTCATCCCCGGCCTCGGGTAGCAGGAACTGGAAACGATACCGCCGCCCGCGCGCGAGATTGGCGGCGGACTGGTTGCGGACAAAACCAATGCGTTCAATCGCTTCGTTGACGGTTTTCACCGTCTTCTCGCGCACGCCCGGTCGTCCGTTCAGCACGCGATCAACGGTCGCGAGGCTGACGCCTGCAGCTTTGGCGAGGTCTTTGGTGGTCGGGCGCATGGGGGACTCGGGCCTTGGATTTCTCCCGGAGTCTTCTTTGTTTTCAGGCGGAAAGCAACCTTCATGAGGTACGTGCCTCAGAAATGGTTTGATCTGAGGCACGTACCTCACTTACCCTTGGTAAAGATAAATGAGTCGGGAAGAGGAGCCCGGCCTTATCTCTGGGAGGATGCACCAATGACTATCCGATACACCGCTCCGGCGGTCGCGACTGCCTTGTTTGCCCTCGCGGGGGCGGCGCAGGCGGATGAGCTCACCCTGTGCTGGGCGGCCTGGGACCCGGCCAATGCGCTGGTCGAGCTGTCCAAGGACTTCGAAGCGACGTCCGGACACGAGATGTCCTTTGAATTCGTTCCGTGGCCCAACTTCGCCGACCGGATGCTCAACGAGCTGAACTCCGGCGGCCAGCTCTGCGATCTGATGATCGGCGACAGCCAGTGGATCGGCCTCGGGGCCGAGGCGGGCCACTACGTGAAGCTGAACGATTTCTTCGAGGCCAATGGCATCAGCATGGATGATTTCATCCCTGCCACGGTCACCGGCTACTCCGAATGGCCGAAGGGCACGCCGAATTACTGGGCCCTGCCGGCCTTTGGGGACGTCGTCGGATGGACCTACCGCAAGGATTGGTTCGAGCGGCCAGAGCTGCAAACGGAGTTCCGGGAAAAATACGGCCGCGAACTGACGGTGCCCGCCACGCTGGAAGAGCTGAAGGACATTGCCGAATTCTTCCAGGGTCGCGAGATCGACGGCACCACGGTCTATGGCGCGGCCATCTACACCGAGCGCGGCTCCGAGGGGATCACCATGGGCGTGACCAACGCGCTCTACAACTACGGCTTCAACTACGGCACGCCCGAGGAGCCCTACAAGCTCGAGGGGGTGGTGAACTCGCCCGAGGCTGCGAAGGGGCTGGAGTACTACAAGGCGCTCTACGACTGCTGCACCCCACCGGGCTCGTCGGATTGGTACATGTCCGAGAACATCGACGCCTACAAATCGGGGCAGGTGGCGCTGCAGATGAACTTCGCCTTCATCTGGCCGGGGGTCGAGGCCGACCCGAACGTCGGCGGTGGCAAGTCGGGCTACTTCCCCAACCCGCCCGGACCGGACGGGCATTTCGCGCAGCTCGGTGGGCAGGGGATCTCGGTTGTCTCCTACTCCGACAGCCAGGACGCGGCGCTGGAATACATCAAGTGGTTCGCCCAGCCCGAAATACAGTCGAAATGGTGGGGTCTTGGGGGCTACTCGGCGCTGAAGGCGGTGGTCGAGGATCCCGGATTCGCCACCAGCCAGCCTTATGCGCAGACCTTCCTCGACTCGATGGCGATCGTGAAGGATTTCTGGGCCGAGCCGTCCTATGCCTCGCTGCTGCTCTCGATGCAGGACCGGGTGCACAATTACGTGGTGGCCGGACAGGGCACCGCGCAGGAGGCGCTCGACAAGCTGGTCGAGGATTGGACCGAAGTCTTCGAAGACGAAGGCAAGATGTGACCAGCCGCCGGCCGCAACGTCCCCGGACAGGCGGTCCCGCACGCGGAGCCGGACGAGAGGATGGCTCCGCGCATCGCACCGAACGTTTCGAAGAGACCCGCCCCATGTCCCATTCCGTCATCGCGCGCGCCGCCGAGGCGACGCCGCCTGGTCTCGCGCGCCGGTTCCGCGGCCTGTCCGACCGGGCCATCGCCTGGATTTTCGTGGCTCCGACGGTCTTCCTGCTGCTTGCGGTGAACATCTTCCCGCTGATCTGGACGATCCGCCTGAGCTTCACCAACTTCCGCGCCAATCGGCCCAATGCCGAGGTCGAGTGGATCGGGCTGCGCAACTACCACCGCATCCTGACCGACGGCGACATCTGGAAGACCATGCAGGCGACGGCGCATTTCCTGTGCTGGACCATCGTGCTGCAGGTGCTGATCGGCTTCACGCTTGCCTGGCTGATCAATCGCAAGTTCAGGGGCAACGACCTGTGGACCACGATCATCGTGCTGCCGATGATGCTGTCGCCCGCCGTCGTGGGGAATTTCTGGACCTTCCTGTACCAGCCGCAGATCGGCCTGTTCAATTACGTGGTGGCCTTCTTCACCGGCGTGGACCCCACCAGCTTCTCGATGATCGGCAGCGTGTCCCTGGCGCCTTGGGCAATCATCATTGTCGACACCTGGATGTGGACGCCTTTCGTCATGCTGATCTGCCTCGCAGGGCTGCGCTCGATCCCGGACTCGATCTACGAGGCGGCGGAATGCGACCGCGCCTCGAAGTGGCGGCAATTCTGGACCATCACCCTGCCGATGACGCTGCCCTTCCTTATGTTGGCGGTGCTCTTCCGGGGGATCGAGAACTTCAAGATGTTCGACCTGGTGGTGCAGTTGACCGGTGGCGGACCCGGCAACACCACGACGCTGACTTCCATCGACCTCAAGCGCGAGGCCTTCGAGAAATGGCGCACGGGCTATGCCTCGGCCTATGCGATCATTCTCTTCGTGACGGTCTTCGGCCTCGCCTCGATCTACGTGAAGGCGCTGAACAAGGTGAAGGAAAGATGAGCGGCTACTCGATCACCGAACCCTCGCCGCGGCAGAAGTGGGTCGCGGGCGCGCTGGTGGCGCTCTATGCCATCGTCACCATCCTGCCGCTGGTCTGGATCATCGCGACAGGCTTCAAGTCCTCGGCCGATGCCATCGCGTACCCGCCGAAGGTGGTCTTCACCCCATCGCTCGAGGGCTACGTGAACCTCTTCACCACGCAGACCCGCCAGACCGCCGAGTACTTCGCGGCCAACCCGCCTGAGACCTGGTACGAGCGCATCGTGCAGTCCAAGGGGCTGACCATCGCGGGCCCCTCGCGCTTTGGCGAGCGTTTCATGAACTCGGTGATCATCGGTTTTGGCTCGACCTTTCTCAGCGTCTTCCTGGGCACGCTGGCTGCCTATGCCTTCTCGCGCTTCAAGGTGCCGCTGAAGGATGACCTGATGTTTTTCATCCTCGCGACCCGGATGATGCCGCCGATCGCCGTGGCAATCCCGATCTTCCTGATGTTCCGCTCGCTCGGCCTGTCGGACACCCATGCCGGGATGATCCTGCTCTACACGGCGGTGAACCTCTCGCTCTCTGTCTGGTTGCTCAAGGGCTTCATCGACGAGATCCCGCAGGAATACGAGGAAGCGGCCCTGATCGACGGCTACACGCGCTTCCAGGCCTTCTACAAGGTGGTGCTGCCGCAGGCCGCAACGGGCATCGCCTCGACCGCGATCTTCTGCCTGATCTTCGCCTGGAACGAATACGCCTTCGCGGTGCTGCTCACCTCGGGCACTGCCCAGACCGCGCCGCCCTTCATCCCCACGATCATCGGCAACGCCGGGCAAGACTGGCCCGCTGTGGCGGCGGGGGCCACGCTGTTCCTGCTGCCGGTCATGGTCTTCACCATCCTGCTGCGCAAGCACCTGTTGCGCGGGATCACCTTCGGAGCGGTGCGCAAATGAGCAAGGCCGCCACGATCCCCGAAAGCCCCGCCCCCGCCAAGCGCCGCATCTTCCGGCGCGGCCCCTGGGAGATGGCCGCCTCGATCCTGATCGCCCTCGGCGTGGTGATGCTGATGCAGCCTTTCGTTCTCTGGGCCTACTCGTGGTCCTTTCCCGTCACGCTGATTGGCACGGTGATGTTCATCGTCGTCAGCCATTTTCCCGACTGAAGCGGAGACCCCATGGCCCAGATACGCATCGACAGCCTGCGCAAGGACTTCGGAGCCTTCACCGCCGTGCAATCCTCGAGCTTCACCATCGAGGACGGCGAGTTCTTCATGCTGCTCGGCCCCTCGGGTTGCGGCAAGACCACCACGCTGCGGATGATGGCGGGGCTCGAGATGCCGAGCGCCGGGCAGATCTATATCGACGGCGAGGAGGTGGGCCGGAGGCCCGCCAGCCAGCGCGACATCGCATTCGTCTTCCAGATGTTCGCGCTCTACCCGCATATGAACGTGCGCAAGAATATCTCCTACCCTCTGATCAGCCAGGGCATGTCGCGCAGGGCGGCGCGGGCCAAGGTCGAAGAGGTATCGCGCATCCTCGGGATCACCGACATTCTCGAAAAGCCGGTGGGCGGGCTCTCGGGCGGTGACCGGCAGCGCGTGGCCTTGGGGCGGGCGATCGTGCGCGCGCCCAAGGCGTTCTTCATGGATGAGCCGCTGGGGGCGCTCGATGCGGAGTTCCGCGAACACATGGCCGAGGAGCTGCGCGCCCTGCACGATCGCATGGGCGCGACGACTGTCTATGTCACCCATGACCAGCTCGAGGCGATGCAGATGGGCGACAAGATCGTGGTGATGAACCACGGCGTTGTCGAACAATTCGGCGTGCCGCAGGAGATCTACGATTGGCCCGCGACCCTCTTCGTGGCGAAGTTCATTGGCTCGCCCCCGATGAATTTCCTGAGCTTCGAGGGCAGCGCTGCGCGGGGCTATGCCTCGGTCGCGCTCGGCTCCTTCGCGCAAGCCATACCGCAACTTCGCGAGGGCCATGCCGGGAAGCTGGTGCTGGGCGTGCGCCCCGAGCACGTGCGGCTGGACGACACATCGGACTACCGCGCCGTGGTGCGGGCGGTCGAATACCTCGGCACCACGCAAATCATCACGCTCGAGGCTGCGCATGGCGAAGTGAAGGCCCGTATCTCCAGCCGCGATCCGGTGCGGGTGGACCTGACCACGGGGCTCAGCTTCAACGACCGTACGCTGACACTGTTCGACGCCGGAACCGGCCGTGCGCTTCGCTCGGCCGCCAACGAGAAGGTGCTGCGCCATGGCTGAGATCACGCTCCGGAATCTGACCAAGCGTTTCGGCGATACCTTGGCGCTCGACGATGTGACGATGACTGTTCCGAACGGCGCCTTCGTGGTTCTGCTCGGGCCGACCGGCGCGGGGAAGACCACGACGCTGCGGCTCGTCTCGGGGTTGGACCGGCCCGACGCGGGCAGCATCGCCATCGGCGGCGTCGACGTCACCCGCATGACCCCGGCGCAGCGCAACGTGGCGATGGTCTTCCAGCAGTATTCGCTCTACCCGCATATGACGGTGCGCGAGAACCTCGCCTTCCCGCTGAAGTCCCCGCTGCTGCGCTACGACGACGCGCAAGTTGTCCGAAAGGTGGGCGAGGTGGCGCAAATGCTGCAGATCACCCACAAGCTGGACAACAAGGCCACCGCGCTTTCGGGCGGCGAGATGCAACGGGTCTCGATTGGCCGCGCGTTGGTGCGCCGTCCCGAGGTTTACCTGATGGACGAGCCGCTCAGCTCGCTCGACGCCAAGCTGCGCGCCGACCTCAGGGTCGAATTGAAGAACATACAAGCGCACTCCGGGGTGCCCTTCCTCTATGTGACCCACGACCAGATCGAGGCGATGACCATGGCCAGCCACGTCGGCGTTCTGGACCACGGCAGGCTCGTTCAGTTCGGCACCCCGCGCGAAATCTACGAGGATCCGGTCAGCATCTATGCCGCAAGCCGCCTTGGCCTGCCGCGCATCAACATCCTGCCCGCCGACCTTTTCGCCGGTGCCCCTTCGGATGCGCGCTACATCGGCCTGCGGCCCGAGCAGATCCGGCAGGGGGATGGCGCCGAGAGCCGGGTCGTCCGGGTCGAGCATCTTGGCGACCAGACCCGGCTGCATCTGACTGTTCGCAATCACGACCTGATCACCGTGACCGACGCCCATACCGGCCTGCGCGCGGGAGACATCGTGCAGATCACCCCCGACGCCCCGTTTTATTTCGACGCCTCCGGCGCGCGCGTCCATTGAGGAGAGCCCCATGACCCAGTTCATCAACTTGAAGGAAGACATCGTCGCCGAGGCGGTGGATGGCGTGGTCGCGGCCTCGGGAGGACGCCTGGCACGGCTGGACGGCTACCCGCATATCCGCGTGGTGCTGCGCGCGAGCTGGGACAAGTCCAAGGTCGCGCTGGTCTCGGGCGGTGGCTCGGGGCACGAACCTGCGCATGCTGGCTTCGTCGGCGAAGGGATGCTGACCGCCGCGATCTGCGGCGACGTCTTCGCCTCGCCCTCGGTCGACGCGGTGCTTGCCGGGATCCTCGCGGTCACCGGCCCGGCGGGCTGCCTGCTGATCGTCAAGAACTACACCGGTGATCGGCTGAACTTCGGTCTCGCCGCCGAGCGGGCGCGGGCCTTTGGCCTCAACGTCGCGATGGTGGTGGTGGATGATGACATCGCGCTTCCGCATCTGCCGCAGGCGCGGGGGGTGGCAGGCACCCTTCTCGTGCACAAGATCGCCGGGGCTCTGGCCGAAAACGGCGCCGATCTTGCCAGCGTGCGCGCGGCGGCGGAACGGGTCATCGCGGGCACGCGCACCATCGGCATGTCGCTCGATACCTGTACAGTGCCGGGCGCGCCAAAGGAGGCGCGCATCCAGCCCGGCAAGGCCGAACTCGGCCTCGGCATCCATGGCGAGGCCGGGGCGCAGCAGGTCGATTATATCCACGCGCGCGGAGCGATGGAGATGGTTGCCGAGCGTCTGGCCGACCATATGCAGCCGGGCAAGCCGCATGTGGCTCTGCTCAACAACCTCGGCGGGGCCTCGGTGCTCGAGATGCAGATCCTCGCCTACGAGCTGGGCAAGTCTGCCATCGGCGACAGGCTGCATCACATCATCGGTCCGGCCGCGATGATGACCTCGCTCGAAATGCGCGGTTTTTCGGTCTCGGTCTACCCGGCGGGCACCGAGGATCTGATGGCGCTGAAATCTCCGGTGCCGCTGCCGGCCTGGCCGGGTCTTTCGGCGCTCGGCCCGGTCGAGGTGATCGATCTGCCCGACGGGCTGCGCCCGATCCGACCGCTGCCGTCCGACCACCCTGAGACTCGACGCTTCCTGCAACGCTGCTGCGAGGTGTTCATTGGCGCCGAGGCCGATCTCAACGCGCTCGACGCGAGGGCGGGCGACGGCGACACAGGCTCCACGCTGGCCGGGGCGGCGCGGGCGCTGCTAGGCGCAATGGATCGCCTGCCGCTGGCGGACCACACGCAACTCTACCGGGCCATCGGGCTGGAACTGAGCCAGACGATGGGAGGCTCGTCGGGCGTGTTGCTGGCGATCTTCTTCGCGGCCGCCGGGGACGCCGCCTCGAGCGGGCAATCGCTTCGCGAGGCGTTGAACGCGGGGCTCGACCGAATGCAGGAAATCGGCGGTGCGCGTCCCGGCGACCGCACGATGATCGATGCGCTGAAACCTGCGCTGGACCATCTGGCGGGCGGGCTTGACGAGGCTGCGCGCGCCGCTCGGGAGGGGGCGAACCGAACCGCCGAGATGGACACCGCCAAGGCCGGCCGTGCGGCCTACATCAACGCCGACCAGCTAAAGGGACAGGTCGATCCGGGAGCCGAAGCCGTGGCGCGCCTGTTCGAGAGCCTGTCGGGGTAGAAGGCACGCGGCAGACGGTGGCCAGAGCCCGGCCCGACGGGTAGGGACCGCAGATCTCCGCGACCCCTTTCGTGTTGTCGCGAGACGCCGGCGATCACCCTGCCTTGCGGGACCGGTGCAGCGGGCCTCCAGCCCGGCCCGGACGCGCGGTCATACGGCTTCTTGTTGTCAATCCAAGCCTGGCAGAGGCGATGACCGACAGCATGGCGGCGATCCTCCGGGCTAGGGGACTGTCCAGAAGATGGCAACATGTCAGGCGATCTAGGGGCGCGAGAGCTCCCGCCTTGGCAGGCTCGACTCGCGGACGTGGGCCAGAAAGGCCTGTGCCGCGGGCGACAGCGACTGGCCTGACCGGCGAACGAGGCCGATGCGGCGCCGGGCTCCGAAGCCGATGATCTCCCGCTGCACGAGCGCATCGGTACGCAACACCGGCAGCGTGAGCGTCGGCAGCGCGGTGATCCCCAATCCCTCGGCCACGAGTGCGCCCGCCGTGGCGAGATGCGCCACCTCGAAACGCGGCGCCAGCGTATGGCCGATGCGCAGGCAGGCGCCGTCAATCAACTCGCGCACGCTGGTGCCCTGTGCCATCGCGATGAAGGGCATTTCGACGAGTTCTTCCCAAGTGTAGTCCCGTTCGATGTGCAAGGGTCCTTCCGGCGCGCTGATCGCCACGAAACGATCGTCCATCAGCGGCTGAAAGGTGAGGCGGCTGCGCGCCGAGAGCGTACCGGCGGTGAAGCCGATCTCCGCGATCCCGGCCTCGACCGCCTCGATCACGCTGCCCGAAAGCGCGTCGACAATGCGCAGGTCGATGTCGGGATGGGTGGCCGAGAAGCTGCGCAGCAACCCCGGAAGCAGGCCCGCGGTCACCGAAGGCAGTCCGGCGATGGTCAGTCGGCCATTTCGCGCCGACATATGCGCCTCGAATTCCGCCATACCGTCCTCGGCGGTGTTGATCATCCGTTCGGCCACGCGCCCGAAGGCCAGTCCCGAGGCGGTGGGCGCGACGTTGCGCGTGTCGCGGTCGAAGAGCCGCGCGCCGAGCCGCGCCTCGAGCCCGGTGATCTGCCGCGACAGCGCCGAGGGCGAGAGCGCCAGCACCTCGGCGGCCGCGCGAAACGAGCCGCAGCGCAGCAGGACAAGCACCGCGTTGAAATCGGCAAAAGACGGATTGCTGCGTTCCATGCACGAATTATGCCAAAATTCGCACTTCAGGCAACAAACAACTTCGGTCATGGTGCATTCCACGATCCCGAAGCCGGGGTCCAAGGGAGGACACCATGAAAACAACGCTCTACGCCCTCATGGGCGCAACCCTGCTTGCCGGTCCGGCGCTGGCGCAGGACAAGGATCTGCTCATCGGATCGACCTCGGCCTCGTCGAGCCACTACGGGTATTTCGTCGCCGTCGGCCAGCTGATCAACGAGAAGGCCGAGGGGCTGAAGGCCTCTGTGGTCGAGACCGGCGCGACAATGGACAATATCCGCCGCATGGCGCGCGGGCAGGTCGACCTAGGCCTCGTGACCACCAACACCGCACAGCACGCGGTGTCGGGGACCAATGACTTCGAGGGCAATGCGCAGGACCTGCGCCTTCTGTGGGTCTACACCAACGCACCGCAGAATGTGATCCTGCGCAAAGACGCAGGCGTCGACAGCCTGGAGGGCCTCTCGGGCGTGCGCTTCAACCCCGGAATCAAGGGCTCTAGCACCGAGTCGACCACCGAGGCGGTCTTTGCCACGCTCGGTCTCAATGCCGACTACGTGCGCGGCTCGACCACCGACATCGTCGGCGCGATCAAGGACAACCGGGTGGCGGGTTACGTGAAATCGGGGTCGGGCCTGAAGCTCGACGGCTCGACCATGGACATCGCCACCTCGACCGACATCACCGTGGTCGGCCTCTCGGACGCCCAGGCAGACACCCTGCGCGAGAAAATGCCCGACATCTCGGTGATCGACATCCCCGAAGGCGCCGCCGACGGCATCCCCGCCTATACCACCTGGAGCTTCGGCGTCGGCGTCGCGGCAACCGCGTCGATGGACGACGAGACCGCCTACAAGATCGTCTCGGCGATCATGGCCGATGATAGCGCGCAGGCCAATGCCATGGCAAGCCTGAAGGGCGCGGATCTTGCGCAGATGACGCTCGACTACGGCACCGTCCCGCTGCATCCGGGCGCGGCGCGCTGGTTCGAGGAGCAGGGACTCGAGATTCCCGCAAAGCTGCAGCCGGGGAGCTGACATGACACTGGAGCGCGTCCAGAAGGGGCTGGCGATCCTCGTCGGGGCCTTCGTCTTCTACACCGCCGCCACCGGCCCATTCGAAGGGCTGATCCAGCGGGCGATCTTCCTCGCCCTCGTGGCCTCCCTCGGCTTCGCGCTCTACCCGCTGGGCGCCGGGAAATCCTGGCGCCCGCTCGGGCTCGCCATCGACCTCGTGCTCTGCGCGGTGACGGTGGGATCCTGCGGCTACGTGGTCTGGAACTACGATGAAATCATGACCTCGCTGCCCTGGGCGACGACGCTCGACATGGCGCTGACCGTCGGTCTGGTGCTGTCGGTGCTCGAGCTCGGGCGGCGTACAGTCGGGCTGATCTTCCCCGTGTTGGTGCTGATCGGCATCGGCTACGCGCTGTTCGGCAACCTGCTGCCCGGCGCGCTGAGCCACCGCGGCTTCGACGCGGCCTTCGTGACCGAGACCATCTTTCTCGGCGATCTCGGCATCTGGGGGATGCTGACCGGCGTCGCTGCAACGGTGATCGCGGCCTTCGTGCTTTTCGGGGCGCTGCTGCTGCATTCGGGCGGCGGGCAGGCCTTCATGGACCTGGCGATGCGTCTCGGCGGTCGCCAACCGGGCGGCGCGGCGAAGATCGCCACCATCGCCTCGGGGCTTTTCGGAATGATCTCGGGCTCTGCCGTGGCCAATGTCGCCACCACCGGCAATTTCACTATCCCGATGATGATCCGGCTCGGCTACCCGCGCCCCTTCGCGGCGGCGGTCGAAGCTGTGGCCTCGACCGGCGGGCAGATCGCGCCGCCGATCATGGGTGCCGCCGCCTTCGTCATGGCCGAGATCCTCGGCGTGCCCTACACCACCATCATCGTCGGCGCGATCCTTCCCGCCATGCTCTTTTACGTGTCGGTCTTCGTCACCGTGCATTTCGTCGCGCAGCAGCGCGGGCTTGCCGTTGTGCCCGAGGACGAGATGCCCGACTGGAAAACCATCACCGCGCCGCGCCGGGTGCTGCCGATCCTCGCCGCGCTTGGCGGTCTTGGCATCGGCATATGGCTCGGCCGGTCGATCGCCACCGCCGCCTTCTACGGGGTCGTCGGCCTGCTGATCGCCTTCGTCGCCACCCAGGCCGGACGGCTGAACCCGCGCGAAATGGCCGGGCGGGTGATCGACGGGCTGGAGGACGCGGGCAAGGGCATGGTGATCATCGGCGTGCTGCTCGCCGGGGCGCAGGTGCTGGTCTCGATGATCAACATGACCGGCATCGGCGTGACGCTGTCTTCGCTGATCGTCACCATGGCCGGCGACTCGGTCGTGCTGGTGGCGATCATCGTCGGGCTGGTCTGCCTGATCATGGGCATGGGCCTGCCGACCACCGCCGCCTATGTGCTGGTGGCCGCGGTGCTCGCCCCGGCGATGACCGCCGTGGGGGTCGATCCGCTCGCGGCGCATCTCTTCGTCTTCTACTTCGCCACGATCTCGGTGATCACCCCGCCCGTCTGCGTCGCGGTCTTCGTCGGCTCGGGCATCGCAGGTACCAACTGGCTGCCCGCCGCGGGCGAGGCGGTGCGGCTTGGCGCGGTGACCTACCTCGTGCCCTTCCTGCTGCTGCTCTATCCCGGCATGACCATGTCGGGCGGCATCGTCGGAATCATCGAAGCTGTGGCTGCGGGCATGGCGCTGGTGCTGGCGGTTCCGGCGCTGCTGAGCGGCGCGCCCCTCACCGGAAAGCGCGGTTTCGACATTCTATTGCTGCTGGTCATCATCGCGCTGGCGATCTGGCCGATGCTGGCCACGCCATTCGTTGCCCTGGCGATCTTCTTCGGGGCCCGTGCGGTGGGCCGCGCACAGGGGAGGGCCGTAGCATGAGTGTGGTGCGCATCGGTACCGGCGCGGGCTTCCAGGGAGACCGCATCGCCCCGGCCGTCGATCTGGCCGAGCGTGGAGAGCTGGATTTCCTGATCTTCGAATGCCTTGCGGAGCGCACCATTGCGCTGGCCCAGCAGGCGCGGCTTGCCGATCCCTCGGCCGGGTACGACCCTCTGCTCGAGCGCCGCATGCGCGCCGTGCTGCCCGCCTGTGCCCGCAATGGCACGCGGATCGTCACCAATATGGGCGCGGCCAACCCCCGCGCCGCTGCCGAGCGCACCCGCGCCGTGGTGCGCGAGCTTGGCCTGCCCTTGACCGTGGCAGCCGTCACCGGGGACGATGTCCTGGGCCTCGTCGGCGACAGCCTGCTGACCGAAACCGGCGCGCCGGCGCGGGCCCTCGAAGACCGGCTGATCTCAGCCAACGCCTATATCGGCGTCGCAGGCATCGTCGAGGCGCTCGACGCCGGAGCCGACATCGTGATCTGCGGGCGCGCCTCGGACCCGGCGCTCTTCCTCGCCCCGCTGGTACACCGCTTCGGATGGGCGATGGACGACTGGGCGCGGCTCGGACGTGGCACGCTGATCGGCCACCTGTTGGAATGCTCGGCGCAGATCACCGGCGGCTATTTTGCCGATCCCGGGGTGAAAGAGGTGCCCGATCTCGCGGAGGTGGGCTTCCCGCTGGCAGAGGTATCGGAGGATGGTACCGCGGTGATCACCAAGCTGCCGGGCACCGGCGGCCTGGTCACCCGTGCCACCTGCACCGAGCAGCTGCTCTACGAGATCCATGATCCGGCACGCTACATCCAGCCGGATGTGGTCGCGGATTTTTCGCAGGTCGAGCTCGAAGAAGTCGGCCCCGACCGAGTGCTGGTCACCGGTGGCTCGGGGCATCCTGCGAGCGGGCAGCTCAAGGTTTCGGTGGGCTACCGCGACGGTTGGCGCGGCGAGGGGCAGATCTCCTATGCGGGGGCCAATTGCGTGGCACGCGGACGGCTGGCAGCCGAGGTGGTGCATCGGCGCCTGGCGGATTTGGGAGGGCGCATCCTCGAGGAGAGGTCAGAGCTCATTGGACTGGACGCGGTTGCGCCCGCGGCGGCGCGCGGCGCAGCGGATCCTTCCGAGGTCCGGCTCCGGATCGCTGCACGCTGCGCCGACGAGGAGGCCGCGGAACGGATCGGCGAGGAGGTCGAGAGCCTTTATCTCTGCGGCCCGGCCGGTGGCGGAGGTGTCAGCCGTTCCAGCCGCGAGATCATTGCCGTCGCCTCGACGCTCATTCCCGCCGCATCGGTCTCGGTGCGCGTCGAACTCACCGAGGGGATCGAGGCCTGAGCGCCTCGGATCCCGGTATCCGAAGGAGGACGCCATGAAACTGCACGAGATTGCGCATGCCCGTACGGGCGACAAGGGCGACACTTCGAACATCTCGGTGATTGCCTACAGGGTCGAAGACTGGCCGCTGATCGATCGCGAGCTGACGCCCGAGCGGGTGGCGCGGCACCTCGGCGGTGTGATGGCGGCGGACGTGACACGCTACGCGTTGCCTCAACTGTGCGCATTGAACTTCGTGATCCGCGGTGCGCTCACCGGTGGCGTCACCCGCTCGCTCGCGCTCGATGCCCACGGCAAGTGCCTGGCTTCGGTTCTCCTGGAGATTCGGCTTTGAGCATTCCGAGGTCTGGCTAGTCCTGCGCGTGCGCTGCGCCCGCGCCCACGGCGGCCGCCGCAGCAAGAAGGTTTGGGGTCAGGACATTGTCTTCCGTCCCGTATGTCGCCAGATGCGCGGAGATGCTCTCTTGACGACCGGCCGCCACGACGGGTGGCGACCAGTCCGGTCTGGTACGGCAAGCCTGCTCCGATCAATTGTCGGCGCAGAAGCCGGGATCGTCCGCGTTGCAGACGTCGAGGCCCGTGAAGAGCGGATCGTCCACCGTCTCGCCATTGATCAGCTGGATCATGACGTCCGGCGCCCGTAGTCCCATTTCGAAGGGGCGTTGTCCGACCTGGGCGTGGCTGCGCCCATCGCGGAAGGCCTTGGTCTGCGGCGGCAGGGTGTCGCCGGCGATGATGACCAACTCCTTGCTCTGCAGCTTGCCCATCACCTGGTCGGTCACCTGCGCGTATGCCTGCGGCGCGAATTGCGCCCATCCGCCGATGAGGATGAAGGCGTCGAGATCCGGGTTCGCGGTGAAGACGTCCGACATCTGCTGGTTCGCGAGGTCGGCCTGATCATTTGTGAAAACCGGGCATCCCTCGATTTCGGTCCAGCCATTCTGGCCGGTGAGCCGGTCTACGCCTTTCTCACCCGCGGCGGTGTCACGGAATCCCTGCGCCCGGGCGTTGATGTTGTCCGCCGCGACGTTGCCGAGCTGCAAGCAGACGGTGCCGCCTTCGGTCTTCAGCTTGGCCGCCTCTTCCGCCATCTTGACGCCCATCAGGTAGTTGTCGGTTCCGAGGTAGGTTGCACGCAGATCTCGGTCTTCGGCAATGAAATCGGCGTCGATGGTCATCACCGGCACCTCCGGAGCGATCGCGCGGACCCTGTTGGCCATGGCCGGTGCATTTGAGGGCGAGATGGCGATGGCCGCGACCCCGCTGGTCAGAAGGTCATCGACGATCTGTACCTCGCCGGCCTCGTCGGTCGAAGAGGCCGGACCGGTGTAGAGGCACTCGTACTCGCTGTCCGCGTGCTCCTTCATCCACTGCTGGCAGCCGAGGTTGATCTGCTCGAAGAAGGGGTTGTCGAGCCCCTTCACCACGATGGCCAGTGTCTTGCTGTCCTGCGCCATGACGGCGCTGGTGGAGAGTGCCACAAGGGCCGTCGTCGCCAGAATTGCGATGTCACGTTTCAATTTCAGTCCTCCCTGGGGTTGCGCGTTTCCTCTCGCCAGGTCCCGGGTTCAGCCCGGGTACCAGATGCGACGAGGCTCGTCGGAGCTTCGCTCGAAGCTCCATGCTCGCTCGATCAGGACCTCAAGATCAGTAAGGGGGTGCCAGACCAGTTCCGCCCATGCCTGTGCGTTGCTGAACCAGTTGCTGCGAAATGAGATGGCGATGTCGACAGGCTCCAGTCCGCGGGTCTGCGTCAGCAATGCGGCGGCGCGGCCATAGTCCATGGGCTGGTTCATCGAGATATTGAAGAGCCTGCGTGTTGCGGACGGAGTGTCGAGCGCGGCGAGCCTTGCAGAGACCAGATCGTCGACACGCAAGAAATCCCTGCGCAGCGGCCCGCCGTACCGACCAAGTATCAAAGGAACCCGCATCTCCTCCTCCATGCAAATAATAAAATTAATAATATTTGCAGCTAATAATTGGTCAAGTATGATTATTCCAATCGCAGCCCGGATCCGCCGACTGCTTCGGCGCGGGCTGCGGACGCCGGAAGGGGACAGATTCCATAGGAGCCAGGGAGGAGACCAAAGGGTGTCACGTCTGCAATTGAATGGAATATCGAAGCATTTCGGGGCCATCAGGGCGCTCGAAAATGTCTCGCTCGAGATAGGCCCGGGCGAGGTCCTGGGGCTCATGGGCGACAACGGTGCAGGGAAATCGACGCTGGTTAAGATCATCGCCGGCAATTTCCGCCCATCCTCGGGAGAGATGCGAGTCGACGGCCAGGCGGTCGCCTTCCACCAGCCGGTCGAAGCGCAGCGCGCCGGGGTCGAGGTGGTCTACCAGGATCTTGCGCTCTGCGATCACATGACCGCCGCGTCGAACGTCTTTCTGGGGCGCGAGCCGACACGGAGGCTCGGCCCGATCCGCGTGATTGACTACCCGCGGATGCATGCCCGGGCCGGCGAACTCTTCCAGCAGCTGAAGTCGGAGACCCGGCCGCGCGACGTGGTGCGCCGGATGTCAGGAGGGCAGCGGCAGGCGGTGGCCATCGCCCGCACGCTGCTGTCGAAGGCCAAGCTGGTCTTGCTCGACGAGCCAACGGCGGCAATCTCCGTGCGGCAGGTGGCCGAGGTGCTCGACCTGATCCGGCACCTGCGGGACGAGGGGATCAGCGTTCTCCTGATCAGCCACCGCATGCCCGATGTCTTCGCGGTCGCCGACAACATCGCCGTCCTGCGCCGTGGCGCTCTGGTCGCGAGCAAACCGGTCGGCTCGAGCTCGCCTGAAGAGGTCACCGGTCTCATCACCGGCGCGATCGACAAAGCCTGAGAAAGGAAGCCCATGTCCTCATCAATCGAAGATGTCATCGATCTGGCCCAGCATCGAAGTGCCGTGGCCCGTGTTGCCAACATGCAGGTGTTCTGGGTCTTTCTCGCAGCGGTGATCGCCTGCGTCGCGCTCAGTTTGGCCACGGATTCCTTTGCCACCTCGCGCAACCTGTTCAACGTCTCGCGCAACTTCGCCTTCGTCGCGATCATCGCCATCGGCATGACTGCGGTGATCGCCTCGGGCGGGATCGACCTCTCGGTAGGTTCGACGGTCGTCCTTACGGCGATGGTCATCAGCGTCCTGATGGCGGCGGGCCACGCCTTTTGGCTTTCGGCGCTGGCCGCCCTTGGCGTGGCGCTGCTGGTCGGATTCATCAACGGGGTGTTGATCGCCTACGCCGGCATGCCCCCCTTTGTGGTCACGCTCGGCATGCTCTCGGCCGCGCGCTCGGCCGCGATGGTCCTGTCCGACAACAAGATGATCTGGGAGTTCGGACCCGACCACGACCTCCTGCTCTGGATCGGCGGCGGGGCGACGTTCGGGCTGCCTCATCCGCTTTTTGCGCTGATCGCTCTGACGCTGGTGATGACCTTCGTGTTCCGCTGGACCCGCTGGGGGCAGCATTTGTTCGCCATCGGCTCGAACGAGCAGGCGGCAACGCTTACCGGCATCCCGGTGTCGCGGCTCAAGGTCTCGGTCTACATGTTCTCGGCATTCACCGCCGGGTTGACGGGTATTCTGATGGCCGGATGGCTGGGCAGCGTGACGACGAACCTTGGCAATGCGATGGAGTTGACGGTGATCGCAGCGGCGGTGATCGGCGGCGCCAATCTCAACGGCGGAGAGGGCACGGCGCTTGGCGCGGTTGTCGGTGCCCTGCTGATCGAGGTCATCCGGAACTCGCTGATCCTGCTGGGAGTTTCGACGTTCTGGCAAGGCATGTTCATAGGGACGTTTATCGTGATCGCCGTGGCATTCGACCGCATCCGCCACATGCAGCGATGAGCTAGACCTTGCTCGGGGTGCCGGTATACAGACGCCCGGGGGCCAACAGGAGGGCGGCATTTGCGACCGACGATGATGGATGTGGCGGCGCGGGCGGGGGTCTCGCAGGCGACGGTATCGCTGGTCCTGAACGGCAGCGCAGGAGCGCGGCTCAGCCAAGCCACCCGCGAGCGGGTCCGCATGGCCGCGGAAGAGTTGGGCTACCACCTCGCGGCGCGCGGCCAGCCGAAAATGCCGGTCGAGTCGAAGATGATCGGCTTCGTTGTGGACGAGCTCACCTCCGATCCCTGGATGTCCCTGGCGTTCGATGGCGCGCGGGAGAAGGCGCTCGAACAGGGCATCGCGGTGACCTTGGCGGTGCTGCGCGGCGAAGAGGCCCTCGAAGACCAGATCCTCGAGCAGATGGCGCATCAGCAGGTCTTGGGTTTTTTATACGGCACCATCCTGACGCGGCAGATCAGCCCGCCCAAGGTCTTCTTCAACACGCCGACTGTGCTGGTCAATTGCTATGATCCGAAGCGCAAACTGCCCTCTGTCTTGCCGGGCGACCTCGTCGGCGGGCGGACAGCGACCCAGCGGTTGATCGAGGCAGGCTGCCGGCAGATCGCGTTTATCAATGGCGAGGAGGGTATCGACGCGTCCCGCGACCGGCTCCGCGGCTACCGGCAGGCATTGTCGAGCAACGATCTTCCCTTCGATCCCAGGCTCGTCGTTCCGGGCAACTGGGAGCCCTCGGCTGGATACGATGGGACGATGGCGCTGTTCGCGTCGGACACGCCTCCCGACGGGATTTTCTGTGCCAACGACATGATGGCCCTCGGCTGCTATGACGCGCTTCGCGAGTTGGGATTGCGGGTTCCTGAAGACGTCGCCGTAGTGGGCTTCGACGACCGAGAGATCGCCCAGTTCATGCGGCCGCCGCTGACCACATTGGTCCTGCCCCACGCGGAAATGGGGGCGATCGCGGCAGAGATGCTTCTGGACATGGCTGGGGGGATGCCCAACAGGCATGACCAGATCAAGGTGGAATGCCCGCTGATCGAGCGGAACTCTGTTCAATCCTCGGCAGGCGGTTCACGAGAAACCGGCCGCTGACCTCTGAGCCGTGCATGGTCTGCGCCGATCGCCTCGTCGTGCAGCGTGGCCGTTGATCTGCCCCCACCGATCGGCCCAAGTTGATCGCTGACCCATCATCGTCCTGCGATCTCCCGGTATGGAGATCTCTGCGGCCGGGCGTCTGAATCGAGGCGCGCTGATAGGCCAAGCCATGCGGACATGCCCTGCTCATGAAGCAGCAAGGTGGATTGGCTCTTTTTTTATACCCGATCTTCGGATATATATGACCAGTGTTCGCCGGAAAAGGCCATCCAGATGACCAACAAGCTGCTCGTCGTCGATCCGATCGCTCAGTTCGATGTTCTGAAAGGTCTGGCGAGCGAGGTACGTATCTCGATCCTGAAACTTCTGGCGAAGACCGGCCCAATGAACGTCAATCAGGTCGCGGCCGAACTCTCTCTCCCGCAGTCCACGATTTCTTCGAACATGCAGATTCTCGAGAGCGTGGGCCTTGTCGCCACCGACATCCAGAAGGCCCGCAAGGGCAACCAGAAGGTCTGTCAGCCAGTCTATACCGAGATCCTCGTGGCTCTTGGCGACCAGAGACCGGAGGTGCGCGACGACGAGATCGAAGTATCCATGCCGCTCGGTCTCTATTCGCAAGTCGAAGTGACCGCTCCCTGCGGGCTGTGCTCTGCCGAGGGGGTGATCGGCCTGCTCGACGTGCCCGATACCTTTCTCGATCCCGAACGCATGAGGGCAGGGCTCCTCTGGTTCACCAGGGGCTTTGTTGAGTATCAGTTTCCCAACAATGCCAAACTGTTGAACAAGCCGGTTCAGTCACTCGAGTTCTCCATGGAGCTGAGCTCCGAAGTGCCTGGCACCTCCGCCGACTGGCCCTCCGACATCTCGCTGAGTGTGAACGGGACTCATGTCGCCACCTGGACGTCACCCGGCGATTTCGGCGACAAGCGGGGGGTTTTCACACCCGCCTGGTGGAAACTGGCGGGGTCTCAATACGGCAAGCTGAAGACGTGGCGTATCAACGGCGAAGGCACCTACGTAGACGGCTTGCGGGTTTCGGATGTGACGTTGACGGATCTGGAGGTCGACAGGCACCGTTCGATCCGGGTCCGCATCGGCGTGCGAGATGATGCCGAGCATCCCGGAGGGTTGAACATCTTCGGGCGCGGTTTCGGAAACTATGATCAGGACATCACCATGCGCCTGCGGTGAGCCCCGAGAAAACACTTGACTGAGCCGCCGTCCCTCGCAACCATATCGGCATACACGGTACAAACCGGAAGATAGGGTACATTAGGGAGGGATCGCATGAGGGCTCGTGTCACCGCGCATGCGCGCTACACCATCGCGGATATCGACAAACGGCTTTACGGCTCTTTCCTCGAGCATCTGGGTCGGGCCGTGTATACCGGCATATATGAACCCGATCACCCCAGCGCCGATGCCAGCGGGATGCGGCAGGACGTGATCGACCTCGTCCGCGAACTCGACACGCCGATTTGCCGCTATCCGGGGGGCAACTTTGTCTCTGCCTACAACTGGGAGGATGGTATCGGCCCGAAGGAGGATCGGCCGACCCGGCTCGATCTCGCGTGGAAGACGCTCGAGAACAACCATGTGGGCATTCACGAATATGCCGACTGGGCCGAGAAGTCCAACATCGAGATGATGCTTGCCGTCAATCTTGGCTCGCGCGGCCTCGACGAGGCCCGGAGCTTCGTCGAATACGTGAACCACCCCGGCGGCAGCTACTGGTCTGACCTGCGTCGCAAGAACGGGCGGGCAGAGCCTTGGGCGGTGAAAACCTGGTGTCTGGGGAACGAGATGGACGGGCCCTGGCAGGTCGGCCACAAGACGGCCCGCCAATACGGCCAACTTGCCAATGAAACGGCCAAAGCGCTACGGGCCTTCGACAGCGATCTCGAACTGGTGGTTTGCGGATCTTCCCACTCCGACATGCCGACCTACCCGCAATGGGAGGCCACGGTGCTCGAGGAGACCTACGACAATATCGACCACATTTCGCTGCACATGTATTTCGAGAACTACGAGAAGAACACGGCGAACTTCCTAGCTTTGCCGGAAAAGCTGGATCGCTATATCGGCACGGTGAGCGGCGTGATCGACTTCGTGAAGGGCAAGAAGCGGTCGAAGAAGGATGTGACGATCTCGTTCGATGAATGGAACGTCTGGTATCACACCCGAAAGCAGGATCAGCTCTACCTGCAAGGCAAGGATTGGAAGTACTGGCCGCCGATCCTGGAGGATGTGTACAATTTCGAGGATGTGCTTCAAGTGGGCTGCATCCTGAACACCTTCATCCGCCGTTCTGATCGGGTGCGCATCGCCTGCATCGCACAGCTCGTGAACGTGATCGCTCCCATCATGACCAGCCCGGGCGGTCCGGCCTGGCGTCAGACGATCTACTATCCGTTAAAGCTCGCCTCGCACCACGGTCGCGGCACCGCGCTGCAATTGGATGTCGATTGTCCGACCTATGACGCGGATATGGCAGCAGGGGTCAGCTACCTTGATATTGCCGGCGTGCACGACGCCGATGTGGGCAGCGTGACCTTCTTCGCCGTCAACCGGAACGGGAGCGAGCCGATGGAGGTAGAGGTGTCGCTCGAGAGGTTCGGCACACCGAAGACCGCAAGCCATACCCTGATCCACCACGACGATCTGGAGGCGCGGAACACGATGGAGGCGCCCGACACGGTGGTGCCGCAAGAGGGTAGCGGTGCCAAGATAGATAGAAACACTCTCAGCCTGGCCCTGCCGCCCTACAGCTATTCTGTGATCCGGGTCACGCTGTGACGACTGTATCGGAATATCGGGTATATACCGCCAAAATCGTTGATAGGAACCGGCAGTAGTGTAGAGTCAATCTGCGGCCGGGGTCCGGTCTTTCTTTGGGAGGAGAAAAATGAAACAAGTGTTGAGTATGGTCCTCGGGGCCACGCTTGCGACTTCTGCCCAGGCGCAGGAGACCGTCGTCTGGTGGGATTTCCTGAGTGGCGGCGACGGCGTGCGGTTGAAGTCGATGATCGAGGACTTCAACACGGCACACGAGGGCGAGATCGCCATCGATGCGACCACGCTCGAATGGGGCGTGCCCTTCTACACGAAAGTTCAGACATCGGTCGCCGTGGGCGAAGCCCCCGACATCATGGCCTACCACGCCAGCCGCATCCCGCTCGCCGTAAGCCAGGGTTTGCTGCAGCCGATCACTGATGCGGACTGGGAGAAGATGGGACTGAGCCAGGAGGATTTCGCAGAGTCCACCTGGAACGCGGTGACGGTCGACGGCAAGCAATACGCCGTGCCGCTCGATACGCATCCCATCGTGCTCTACTACAACCGAGACCTTCTCAAGCAAGCCGGCCGCCTCAACGAGGATGGCACGCCCATGGGGCTCGACAGTCGCGAGGGCTTCGAGGAAACCCTTGCCGCGCTCAAGGATGCGGGCGTCGAGTATCCGCTGGCCTCGGTGACAGCCGACGGCAACTTCATGTACCGCACCATATACTCGCTCATGGGCCAGCAAGACGGCGAACTTCTGACCGACGGCGAGTTCCTGGCGGGTGATAACGCTGAGAAACTGCAGAATGCACTGTCCGTGCTGCAGGATTGGACCAACAAAAAGTGGCAGTCGACCTATACCGACTATCCCGCGACGGTTGCGCTTTTCACCTCGGGCGAAGCGGGGATGATGATCAACGGCGTTTGGGAAGTCCCGACGATGAAGGATCTGAGCGACGAAGGCAGGCTCTTCGACTGGGGCGCGGTCGAACTGCCGGTGATCTTCGCCCATCCCTCAACCTACGCCGATAGCCATGCCTTTGCGATCCCGGCCAACAACGGCGTGGATGATGGCACCGCCAAGCGCGACGCGGTGCTGGAAGTCATGTCCTGGATGTCGAAGAATTCGCTGTTCTGGGCCACCGCGGGCCACATTCCGGCCAATTCGAACGTGACGGCATCCGAGGAATATTCCCAGATGGAGCCGAATGCGACCTACTCCTCGCTGACCAAGAACATGATATTCGACCCTCAGAGCACATTCGCGGGCGTCGCTGGTCCGATGTTCGACGTGATGTCCACCTACTTTGTTCCGACGCTGAACGGAGAGATGGATCCGGCCGAGGCGGTCGAGGAAATCCAGTACGAACTCAACGACATGTAATGATTCCGGGAGGGGCGCGCGTGCCCCTCCTTTCGTCTGACCAAAGGTTCGAATTGGAGGACCCGGCGTGATCCGCAACGCGAGAAAAGACACGCTGATCGCCTATGTCCTGATCGCACCCTTCGTGGCGATCTACGGGCTGATCTTCGTCTACCCGACGATCGACATGTTCATCCTGTCCTTTCAGGATGCGCCGCTGATCAGCTTCGGGCCGCAGACCGCGGAATGGACCGGTCTCGACAACTATACCCGTCTGCCAGATGACCGGCGCTTCGACACGGCCTTTTGGAACACGGCCTATTTCGTGCTGCTCAGCGTGGTTCCGGGGACGCTCGTGGCGCTTGCCATCGCCTTGGGCATCACGCGGCTCTCGGGGCGTCTTCAAGCACTCGTGCTGGCCTTGTTCTTCCTGCCCTACATCCTGCCGGTTTCTGTGGTCTACCGGATCTGGGACTGGACGCTGAACTTCCAATTCGGCATCGCCATGCATCTGTTCGATGCCTTGGGCATCGATCGCGTGCCGATCTTCAAGACCTCGACCTGGTTCATGCCGGCCGTGGCCTTCGTGACGATCTGGTGGACCTGCGGCTTCTCCATCTTGCTGTTTCTCGCGGGTCTGAGGGCGATCCCGACCGAAATCTACGAGGCGGCGGAACTGGATAATGCCGGACGCTGGACCGTTTTCCGGAAACTGACGTGGCCGCTGTTGTGGCCCGTCACGGCGCTGGTCCTGACGATCCAGCTGATCCTTCAGCTCAAGATCTTCGACCAAGTGTACCTGTTTTCCATAGGCGGGCGACCGAACGACAATCTGGTGATGGTTTACTACATCTACCAGCGTGCGTTCCAGAGCGACGACGGCGGGCGCGCTGCAGCCATCGCGGTGGTGCTCTTCCTGGTCGTCATCGTGGTTTCCGTGCTGAACTTCCAGCTTCTGCGCCTCGCGGAGCGCAAGACATGACCCCGACCACGACGCGACGCTACAACATCGCCGGAGCGATCATCACGATCCTGACGGTGATCGCCGCGATCATCTGGGCCTTCCCGATTTACTGGGGCATCGTCTCGTCCTTCAAGCTCGAGGACGAGGTCGTGCGCCCCTATATCGAACTCTGGCCCGAGAACCCAACTTTACGGCATTACTGGTTCGCCTTGACCGAGACGCAGATTGGCAGCTGGTACATGAATTCGGTGGCCACGGCCCTCGGGGTGACGGTGCTGACCGTCTCCACCTCGCTCTTGGTGGGCTATGCCATCAGTCAGCTCCGGTTTCCCGGTCGGAGCCTGCTGTGGTGGCTGATCCTGGCCAGCTTCATGGTCCCCACGCAGGTTCTTATCATCAACCATTTCGTGCTGATCGCGAATATGGGCCTGTTGAACACCTGGGCGGGGATCATCCTGCCGCAACTCATCCACCCGGTGATCATCATCGTCTACAAGCAGTTCTTCGACCAAGTCCCGAAAGAATTTCGCGAGGCGGCCGTGATGGACAACGCCTCTGAGTTCCGGATCCTGACCAAGGTCTACATTCCGATGAACTGGGGCGTGACCACGGCGCTTTCCATCGTCACCTTCATCTGGGCCTGGAACGCCTTCCTGTGGCCGTTTCTGGCGGTCACGCGGACCGAGATGATGACCATCACGGTCGGCATCACCCAAGTTAGTGACGCCTTCGGCGTCTATTACGCGCGGCAGCTGGCCTCGGCCGTGCTCGCCGGTTTCCCTGTCGCGCTCGCTTACCTGCTCTTCCAGCGGCGGGTAACGCAGGCCATCACGCTCAGTGCGGGGATCAAGGGGTAAGATATGGCAGATATCGCACTGCAGAACGTCTCGAAGAGCTTCGGCGCCGTCGAGGTCATCAAGGACATCAGTCTCGAGGTGAAGCAGGGAGAATTCATGGCCTTTCTCGGGCCGTCTGGTTCGGGAAAGTCCACCCTCCTGCGCATGATCGCTGGTCTCGAGTCCATCGACCGCGGCGAGCTCCTGATCGGCGGTCGAGAGTGCCAGGCTCTCGCCCCGGGCCAACGAAACGTGGCGATGGTCTTCCAGAACTACGCCCTTTATCCCCACATGACCGTGCGCGACAACATGGCCTTTGGCCTGCGCAATATCGGGATGAAGGAGAACGACATCGCCGCCCGGGTCGCGGATGCCGGGCGTATCCTCGAGATGGAGTCGCTTCTCGACCGCCGCCCGAGCCAGCTGTCGGGCGGGCAGCGCCAGCGGGTGGCCATCGGCAGGGCGATCGTCAAGGAGCCCGCGGCGTTTCTCTTCGACGAACCGCTGTCAAATCTCGACGCTGCGCTCCGGGTGCGCACGCGGGTCGAGCTCGCGCAGCTGCACCAGCGCATCGCGGCCACGATGATCTATGTCACCCACGACCAGACCGAGGCCATGACGCTCGCTGACCGGATTGTCATCCTCAACAATTGCCGGATCGAGCAGATCGGCACACCGATGGAGGTCTACACTTATCCTGCCTCGCGCTTTGTCGCCGGTTTTGTCGGAAGTCCGGGCATGAACTTCATGAAAGCGGACGTGGCGATTTCCGGCAGAGAGGCGCTTGCCGTCCTCGGCGACGGATCGCGCGTGACGATGAACATTTCGATCCCGGATGGCGGCGCCTACGAGCTGGGGATCCGCCCCGAAGCGGTGCACGTCACAACAGGCGAGGGCGATACGAAGGGTGAGGCCACTGTGGTGGAGCACCTAGGGGACAGGACGCTGGTTCATACCCGGCTCAGCGACGGCACCTCGGTCATCGCGCTCGACGGCGGACGCTCGCAGGTCGCGCCAGGGGACAACGTGGCGCTGCGATTCGACACCAGCCAGTTGCATCTTTTCGATTCCGCCGGTCGCGCCCATCACGCAGATTGACGGGCACCCGCTTCTATGCGGCATCACGGAATGAGCGCTGCCACGTTCTGCAAAGTGGCGGTGAAAGTATGGCGCCATGGAAGTGTCCGAGACCAAGCGGCTGAAAACGCCCGTGACCGAGACTGCGGAGCTGAAGAAGGTGCTGCCGGAGCAGGTGCAGGCGACGTCCCAAGGCGTCAACCTCTCGCCGTTCGTCAAGAGGCCCGAGTGATCGCAGTCGCGACCATGAAGCGGCTCGGTTAGGGTCAGTGTGAGCAAGCTCTCGAACAGGGCTACCCGAGATAAACTTTGCTCGCAGGGTACCCAACCCGGGGCTTGGATCGTGTTGCAAGGAAAAAGCCCAGGGTCAGTGGTCCAACCCTGCCGACAAACATGACGGCGATGATCACCGCGCGACCGAAGCCGTCCAGCTCTCCGGTGGTCCCCCGTGACAATCCGACCGTACCGAAGGCCGAGGTGACCTCGAATGCAAGATCGATGAAGTCCCCATCGTGGGACAGGGTCACGAGGAAGATCGCGACCAGAACCGTCAGCAGGCTTACCATGGTCAGCGCCAGAACCTTCATGATCTCTTCGGCACCGATACTCCGCCCGAAGACGTGCAGCTGCTGACTACGCCGGAAGAAGGCGACGGTCGCAAGCAGAAGGACGATAAAGGTTGTCACCTTGATGCCTCCGGCCGTCGAGGTGCTGCCTCCACCGATCACCATGAGGGACATGAACATCATGGAGGTGCTGTCATGGATGCCGCCGATGTCGACGGTGTTGAAGCCAGCGGTGCGGGTCGTCACCCCTTGGAACCAGCTTGCCCACAGCCTGTCACCGGTACTGGCAAGCCCTCCGAGCGTCGCAGGGTTGGTCCATTCCAGTGCAGCGAAGGTCAGCACCGACCAAACGATCAGAGCCAGAGTGCCGACCAACATGAGCTTTGTGTGCAGCGAGAACGCTTGCCAGCGGCGCTTGCCGTAGGCCTCGGTCACCACGATGAACCCCAGCCCGCCGAAGATGAACAGCGCCGGGATCGTGAGGTTCACGACAGGGTTGCCCACATAGCGCGACAAACTGTCGGGAAAGAGCGCAAAGCCCGCGTTGTTGAACGCCGAGACGGTATGGAAAAGCGCCTGCCACAGCCCCTCGCCCCAGCCGAATTCCGGCACGAAGACGCCGGACAGCAGCGCGACGCCCAAGAGTTCGCAGGCCAGCACGGTCTTGAGGATCCCACGAACGAGGACCAGCAGGTCGCTGATCGAAGTCTGGTTGAGATCCTCGCGCAGGAAGATGCGCTGCGAGATCGTCACCGGAAGACCCAGCATCGACAGCAACAGCACGGCAAAGGTCATCAACCCCAGCCCACCCAGCTGGATCAGCACCATGATGACCCCCTGACCGAAGAGGGTGAACTGGCTGCCGGTGTCCGAGACCACGAGACCAGTCACCGTCACGGCCGAGGCGGCGGTGAAGATCGCGTCCGACCAGGTTATCGGCATCGCCGTCGCTGCGGGCACCATCAGCAGAGCGCCACCCAGGACGATCAGCACCGCATAGAGACCGGCGAGGATCGCGGGCGGGGGGAGCTGCATGCGCCATACCCCCTTGGACCATACGGGCCGCATCGGCGCTCAGAGCCCGTCCGCGAAGCGGCGCAGGTTTTCCCTGCGTCCGAGGAGCAGCAGCTTGTCGTCCGCCTTGAGTTCGGTCGCCCCGGCCCGGCAGTCCACATAGTCGCTGCCGCGCATGAGCCCCAAGGTCCGAAGCTCGAACTTCTCGGGCAGGCCGATCTTGTCGATGGGCGTACCGTCGAGACTTTGGGGTA
Organism: Salipiger sp. PrR007; assembly: GCF_010499845.1. Taxonomy (NCBI): domain Bacteria; kingdom Pseudomonadati; phylum Pseudomonadota; class Alphaproteobacteria; order Rhodobacterales; family Roseobacteraceae; genus Salipiger; species Salipiger sp. PrR007. Next base: position 120,831 of record NZ_JAAGOZ010000010.1, read on the forward strand.
CGCGGAAGTCCACCACGTGGAAGCCGTTGCCGAGGCTCACGTAGTCGCGGACCAGCGGGTTGTGCAGCATCTGGGCGATATGGCGACCGATCTCCTGCTCGGGCAGGATCACCCGGTCGGCACCAAGCTTGGACAGGATCCGATGATGCGTACGGTTCATCGCCTTCACCCAGACCGTGGGCACGCCAAGCATCTTGACGTTCATGGTGCAAAGGATGTTGGCGTCGAGCTCTTCGCCGATGGCGACGACGGCAACATCGTAGCTGCCCACTCCGACCTCGCGCAGAGCCTGGTCGTCGCGACCGTCGGCGATCACCGCTTCGGCAATCGTGTCGGCGACGCGTGAGACGTTGCGTTCCTGCAGGTCGATCCCAAGCACGTGGTTGCCGAACCGGGCCAGCTCAGACGCGACGGTTGTGCCGAAGGTTCCAAGGCCGATGACGGCGAAACTGCGAGACTTCGGTTTGGGCATGATGGCCTCCTTGCAGAAATCAGGAGGTAGAGCCGGGCATCAGAACTGTCAATTGGCAGGCCAGCCGCGAGCCAGCCTTTAAAATCAGTATCATCGACAAGGGGACCGCGGGTCGCGGACCGGACCTGCCGCTGATGGAACAGCGCGTCGCTGCCGCGCTGCTTCCTCGAGACGCTCATTCATGGCATCGTGAAGCATCGCCAGGCAGGCCAAGGTCCGCATTGGGCGGGCCACGTCATGGAAGGGTACCCGCCAATCGTGCCTTTGCCATGTGAGGTCCCTGTCCATGGCGAACCCTCAGGTTCGCTTGAGCAAATAGCAGCAAATAGCCGCCCCGCCCGAGCTGGCCCGGTCGGAGACAAACACTCTGGTACTTTTTTGCCGGCGTGCTGAGGAAAGCCTGAACAGGAAGCCCCCCGACGAGGCGTTGGAGGGCGAGCTTAATCACTCTTCAGTCTGGCTAACCCGGATGAGGCCCGTTAAATCGTACCCCATTTCACGCGCCTTGCCTTTGAGCATGTCAATTGTCTGATCATCCACCAGCTTCTTGCGCGTAAGAAACCATAGATAACGGCCACTCGGCTCACCGACAATCGACCAAGAGTAGTCGTCCGAGTGATCCAGGATCCAATAGTCACCTTTGAATGGCCAGAAGAAGGTCACTTCGAGTTTCGCGGGGTCCCCTGCGATCGAAGCGGTTCCTTTAGTAGTCGATGTCTTTCCGTTTCTTTGGCATCGATTTGTAACCCCGATCAACCCGTCATCTCGCAGTTCGTATTTCGCGGTGACGTTCATGCAGTCACGTTCAAAGGAATGGTCGAAGCGCGCCTGTTCGTGCCAAACGCCGAGGTACCTGCTCAGCTCGACCGATTGCTTCGGCTCCGGCACGTGCGAGTTGGCGACTTCTGGGCGCTGGATCGCAGCACATCCGGCGAGGAGCAGTGCAACGACGGCTGCGGTTAGCATCTGTTTCTTCATTCAAACTAGCTTTCCTTCAACGCCGCTCTGCAACGTTCGTCAATTGGGTCATATTCCGACTGTGCGTTTCTTGCCGAACGTATCTGGGCCGCATGGTGCTATCAAAGCGCAAGGCGGCGCACGGCCTGCGCGCGCCGCCACGAAACTGTTCTACAAGCTACGAGGCGATCAATCCTCCCACTTGGGAAGGTTCTTCAATTCCTCCTCGGTCATGGAGGTGGTGAAATCACCGTTATCGAAGGTGAGGTCGTCGAGCGAGACAACAATATCGTCGTCGCCAATATTCAGAAAGCCTCCGGCTTCGACGACAGCTGCGACGGGCTCGCCGGAATCGTTGACCAAGATCTCCTCAATTTCACCGATCTTTTTGCCATCTGCCCCCATGATGTCGGCGTCGTCGATGCTGTGAAGCGAGGACACGTCCATCGTTTGTGCCGATGCTGCGCCGGCCATGAGGATGAGCGAAAGAGCGGGCAAAGTGATGTGGCGCATGATGCCTCCGATTTATTGCGGTTCACACCGACAATGTTCGTCGATCCTTGAGGTTCCATTCCAAAAGCTGGAAGGCGCCCCAGGGGCCGGAGCATCTGCTGTGACAAGAAGGCCACCCGAAGGTAGGGAGAAGCGAAATCGCTGGACGTCCGAGACAGCACAGCACTGAACCTCACCGAGGAGCTTTAACGAAAAGCGCCGGCCGCGTGCGCGACACCGCCGAGACCGAAGCTGAAAGTGGGGCGCAAGCCGAATACACCATCTGAGTCTAGGCACGCTGGCTGGGGCTACGAGAGAACGGTGACGCCTTGTCGCGTTTGGGGAGCGATCCGAGGTGCCACCGAAGCGACTGTTCGAGGTTCAGACCGGGATGCGCGTGGTGTGCTTCACGCGGCGTAGCACGAACATGGTCGAGGCAGTGGCAACGCAATCCAGTTCGTGGATGCGGGTCATCAGGATATTCTCGAGATCGGGGATATCCTTCACCACGATATGCAGCAGGTAATCCCAGTCGCCCGAGATCGAGTAGACCTCGACGATCGCGGGCTCAAGGTCCATCGCCCTTTGGAAGGCTGAGCGCGCGTCGGCGTCCTGCGCCTTCATCCGCACCTGGCAGAAGGCGTCCATGCCCCGCCCGACCTTGGCCGGATCGACCAGGCGCACCGGCGTACTGACCACGCCGGCCTCTTCCAGTTCACGCAGGCGCCGCCAGCAGGTGGCGCTGGAGCTGTTGGTCTGTCGCGCGAGCTCGCTCATGCTGATCGAGGCGTCGGATTGCAGGATGGCAAGCATTCGGGCTTCGAGCGGCGATATCTTTGTCATGGCGTTCGCAATTATGGGGATTCTGAAACAAGCGTTTCAAGAAGTACGTGAACTTGATCCTATTAGAGATGGGGTTTCACCGGCAAGGCCTATTCTATGCGCGGAGGACGCGGCCCGGCCGCGACGAGCTTTGGGAGGAGCCGATGACCGATCAGACACCCATTCTGCGCGACTACGAACTGTCGGACCGCTACACCCGCACCGAGGGCCGAGTCTTTCTGACCGGCACGCAGGCGATCCTGCGCATCGCACTCGACCAGGCTCGTCGCGACAAGGCCGCAGGCCTCGACACGCGCGGCTTCATCTCGGGCTACCGCGGCTCGCCGGTCGGCGGGATCGACCTCGAGGTGGCGCGGAACCGCGCACTGGTGGATGCCGAGGGGATCGGCTTCGTGCCCGCCGTCAACGAGGAACTCGCAGCCACTCAGATCATTGGCACGCAGCAGGTCGAAACGGATCCGGACCGCACATGTGCCGGGGTCTTCGGCCTGTGGTACGGCAAGGGACCCGGGGTCGACCGGGCCGCAGATGCGCTCAAGCACGGCAACGCCTACGGGTCCTCGCCGCATGGCGGGGTGCTGGTGGTGGCGGGGGACGACCATGGCTGCGTCTCGTCCTCGATGCCGCACCAGTCCGACGTCGCCTTCATGAATTTCTTCATGCCGACGATCAATCCGGCCAACGTGGCCGAGTTCCTGAGCTTCGCCGAATGGGGTTACGCGCTGTCGCGCTTCTCGGGCATGTGGGTGGGGTTCAAGGCAATCTCGGAGACCGTCGAGTCGGGCATGTCCTTCGAGCTGCCAAAGCCCCGCTCTTTTGTGGCGCCCGACTACGAGCCGCCCAAGAGCGGATTGCACTACCGATGGCCGGACCTTCCCGGCCCGCAGATCGAGGAGCGGATGGAAGCCAAGAAGGCAGCGGTCCTTGCCTTTGCGCGCGCCAATCCGATCGATCGCAGCGAATGGGGGCATGAGGCGCATTTCGGCATCGTCACCACCGGCAAGTCGCATCTCGACGTGCTTGAGGCGCTGCGGCTGCTGGGCATCGACGCGGCGCGCGCCGCCGAGATCGGCCTCGACATCTACAAGGTCGGCATGGTCTGGCCTCTGGAGCACCTCGGCGCCTTGGCCTTTGCAAAGGACAAGCGCGAGTTGCTGGTCATCGAAGAGAAACGGGGCATCATCGAAAGCCAGCTCAAGGAGTATTTCTACGACTTCCCGGGACAGAAGCCGAAGCGGATGGTCGGCAAGCGCGACGAGGCGGGCAACCGTCTCATCCCCTGGACGCACGAACTCGGCGCGGTCATGCTCGCCCGGCACATCGCGGCGCGGCTGGAGCGCAACTTTCCCGACCTTGACCTTGTGAGCAAGGCCGCGCACGCGGTACCCGCGCCCGCGCCAATCCTCGTAGAGGGGGCCGCCCGCACGCCCTACTTCTGCTCGGGATGCCCGCACAACACCTCGACCAAGGTGCCCGAGGGCAGTCAGGCGCTGGCCGGGATCGGCTGCCACTTCATGGCCAGCTGGATGAACCGCAACACGACCTCGCTGATCCAGATGGGCGGCGAAGGGGTGAACTGGGTCTCCCGCTCTAGGTTCAACGGCAACAAGCACGTCTTCCAAAACCTCGGCGACGGCACCTATTACCATTCCGGCTCTCTGGCTGTCCGGCAGGCGATCGCCGCAGGGACCAACATCACCTACAAGATCCTCTACAACGACGCCGTGGCGATGACCGGCGGGCAGCACGTCGATGGCCCGCTCAGCGTCGCGTCCATCGCGCAGTCGATGGTGTCTGAAGGCGCGAGGAAGGTGGTCGTGGTCTCGGACGACCCCGAGGCGCTGCGCCGCGAGGGACTGCCGGCGGGCGTGCCGATCGAGCACCGCCGCGATCTTGACCGGGTGCAGCGCGAGTTGCGCGACATCCCCGGTACCACCGTGCTCATCTACCAGCAGACCTGCGCCACCGAGAAGCGCCGGCTGCGCAAGCGCGGCAAGATGGAGGATCCGAAGAAATTCGCGGTGATCAACCCGCTGGTCTGCGAGGGCTGTGGCGATTGCTCGGTGGAATCCAACTGCCTGAGCGTCGAGCCATTGGAGACCGAGTTCGGCCGCAAGCGGAAGATCAATCTCAACACCTGCAACAAGGATTTCACCTGTCTCAACGGCTTCTGCCCGAGCTTCGTGACCGTCGAGGGGGCGACGCTGAAAAAAACCGATGCGGCCGGGAAGGAAGCACTCGCCCCGCTGCAGGCGGCCCTGCCGGAGCCTGACCTGCCCTCTCTCTCCCAGCCTTGGGACATTCTCGTCACCGGGGTCGGCGGCACAGGGGTGGTCACCGTCGGCCAGCTCATCGCAATGGCGGCGAACCTTGAGCAAAAGGGGGCCTCGGTGCTCGACTTCATGGGGTTCGCCCAGAAGTTCGGCCCGGTGCTGAGCTACCTGCGCGTGGCGGCCTCCGAAGCGGTGCTGAACCAGGTGAAGATCGAGCCGAGCTCGGCCCATGCGCTGATTGGCTGCGATCTGGTGGTCAGCTCCTCGCCAAAGGCCTCTGCCACCTATCGCAAGGGCGAGACGCGGGCGGTGATCAATACCGCCATCATGCCCACCGGCGATCTGGTGCAGAACCGCGACGCCGATCTCAACGCGGGCGCGCGGCTGGAGGCGATCCGCGCCACCGTCGATGCGGCGTCGCTGCAGAGCTTCGACGCCAACACGCTGGCCGAAGCGCTGCTCGGCGACAGCGTCTTTGCCAACGTGATGATCCTTGGCGCGGCCTGGCAGGCCGGGCTGGTGCCGCTGGGACTCGAGGCCTTGATGCGGGCGATCGAACTCAACGGCGTGAAGCCGGCGCAGAACAAGGACGCCTTCACCTGGGGGCGGGTGCTGGTGCATGACCGTGGGGCGGTCGAGCGCGTCGCCCAACTGCCCGCCAGCCCGGTTCTGACGCTGGACGAGATGATCGCGCGGCGGGCCGAGTTCCTGACGGGCTACCAGAATGCCGCCTGGGCGCAGGAGTACCTGCGCGAGATCGGCAAGGTCCGCAAGGCCGAGACCGCCGCCACCGGCGCAGTCGGGGCACTGACCGAGGCAGCGGCCAAGGGACTCTTCAAGCTCATGTCCTACAAGGACGAATATGAAGTGGCGCGGCTGCATACGCAGACCGGCTTCCAAGACGACCTTGCCGCGCGTTTCGACGGGCCGTTTAAGCTGGTCCACCACATGGCACCGCCGGTTCTCGCCGGGGGACGGGATGCGCGCGGGCGGCCCCTCAAGCGCGCTTTCGGCCCCTGGATACGCCCCGCGATGCGCCTTCTCGCGAAGATGAAACCGCTGCGCGGCACCGCGCTCGATCCCTTCGGCTACAGTGTCGAGCGAAAGATGGAGCGCGCTCTGATCGCCGAGTACCGCGCCTTGTTGGACCGCCTGACCGCCGGGCTGACCTTCAAGAACCGCGATGATCGCGCCGCAAAGGCGGCGCTGGTGATGGACATTCGCGGCTTCGGCCCGGTGAAACGGGCCGCGGCGATGGGGGTCAGGGCGCAAATGGCCGAGATCTCCGCTAATAACGGCACGCAAAGTGACAGAAGCGCTGCAATCATGTGACATATCGCGGAGGCTGGCGTAGACTGGGGTCGTGCGCCGCATCGGGCGCCGCCGCAGGAGGGCGTTTAATGAACAAGGCCGTGATATCAGAGGTGCGCGATCTGACCGCTGATCCGCTGGCGCTTGCCGAACTGGCGGCCACAGATGCCCCGCGCGCCCCGGCTTTCATCGTTACGATCTACGGCGACGTGGTCGAGCCGCGTGGCGGCATGCTCTGGATGGGCACGCTGATCGAGTGTTGCGCGCGCCACGGGTTGAACGAAAGCCTCGTCCGCACCGCGGTCTCTCGCCTCGTGGGGGCCGGGCGGCTCGAGGGTGTGCGGATCGGGCGGCGCAGCTTTTACCGCTTGTCAGAACCCGCGCGGGCCGAGTTCCGCGAGGCGGCCCGTCTGCTGTTTGCACCGCCGCCCGAGCCCGAAGACTGGCTGCTGTGCCTGTCGGACGCGCTGCGCGACGTCGATCTGCCGCTGCCCTGGGCCCGGCTTGCACCCACCGTCGCGCTGGCGCCCAATCGCGAGGACATTGCGCCGGTGGCGGGTGTCCTGCTGCGCGCGAAGCAACTTGAGGGGCATGGCGATCTTGGCCAGCTCGCTTCGGAACGCTGGGGCCTGCCCGGGGTTGCCGAGGCCTATGCCAGCTTCCTCGCCCGCCATGGTGCGTTGCGCGATCTGCTGTCCGCAACTGTCCCGCTTTCGCCGGAGGACGCGCTCGCCCTGCGTTTGCGACTGGTGCATGACTACCGCCATGCGGCACTCAGCGACCCGCGTCTGCCACGTGCGGCCTATCCTCACGACTGGCCCGCCGACGAAGCCCGCAGGCTTTTTGTTGCGGCCTATGTCGGATTGTCGAAGCACGCGGAAAGCCATGTAAGCGCGAGGTTTCTCAGCCCCGAGGGACATCTTGCGCCCTGCAATGAGGAAACCGAACGCCGGCTGTTCCAGCTGCGGCGCGAAGCAGCTGCGTGATCCGCGGGGCAGGGGGTCTGTCGATACATCACGCAGAAACTCAATTGACGCTTAACATGTGCCGTATGTCGTGCTAGTTGTTTGACCGATCGGTCGATCATTGATGGTCGACCTCGATTCTCGAGGGAGGAGGATACGGATGTCCGAGGCATTCATCTGCGACGCGATACGCACACCCGTCGGCCGCTATGGCGGGGCGCTTTCGGCTGTCCGCGCCGACGATCTGGCGGCCGTACCGCTGGCCGCCCTGATGGCGCGCAATGCCTCGGTCGACTGGGCCAGCGTCGATGACATTATTCTCGGCTGCGCCAACCAGGCTGGCGAAGACAACCGCAACGTCGCGCGCATGGCCGGGCTGCTGGCGGGCCTGCCGATCGAGGTGCCGGGCACCACGGTCAATCGCCTCTGCGGCTCTGGCATGGATGCGATCGGCCTCGCCGCGCGCACCATCAGCGCCGGCGATGGCGACCTTCTGCTGGCGGGCGGCGTCGAGAGCATGAGCCGTGCGCCCTTCGTGGTGGGCAAGGCGAGCTCGGCTTTCTCGCGGAATGCCGAGATGTACGACACCACCATCGGTTGGCGCTTCAAGAACCCCAAGCTCGACAAGGCGTTCGGCACACATTCGATGCCCGAGACCGCCGACAACGTGGCCGAAGACTACGGTGTCAGCCGTGCTGACCAGGACGCCTTTGCCGTGCGCTCTCAAGATCGTTGGGAAGCGGCTCAGAAGGCCGGCGTCTTCGCCGAGGAGATCGTTCCGGTGACGATCCCGCAGCGCAAGGGCGATCCGCTGGTGGTGGACACCGACGAGCATCCGCGCCCCGGCACGACGGTCGACAAGCTGGCCAAGCTGCGTGGCGTGAATGGCCCGGACCTCAGCGTCACCGCCGGCAATGCCTCGGGCGTGAACGACGGCGCGGCGGGGGTGATCGTCGCCTCCGAGGCGGCGGCGGCCAAGAATGGCCTGACGCCGCAGGCGCGCATCCTCGCCATGGCGGCGGCAGGCGTCGCGCCCCGCGTGATGGGCATCGGTCCGGTCCCCGCGACCCGCAAGGTGCTCGCCCGCGCCGGCCTGACGCTCGACCAGATGGATGTCATCGAGCTCAATGAGGCCTTTGCGGCGCAGGGGCTCGCGGTGCTGCGCGAGCTTGGCCTGCCGGATGACGCCCCCCATGTGAATGCCAACGGCGGCGCCATCGCCATGGGCCACCCGCTCGGCATGTCCGGTGCGCGGCTGGTCCTGACCGCCACCCGGCAGCTCCACCGCACCGGCGGCCGCTACGCCCTTTGCACCATGTGCGTGGGCGTGGGGCAGGGGATCGCGATGATCCTCGAACGTATCTGACCCTCAGGAGGAGGCACGACCATGTATGCACAGATGGTGAAATCGGAAGGCATGAAGTCGCTCGAGGAGATGACTCCCGAGGAGCGCGCCTTTCAGGAGCGGGTCGACCGCGGCGAGAAGATCGAACCCAAGGAGTGGATGCCCGAGGGCTACCGCAAGACGCTGATCCGCCAGATCGGTCAGCATGCGCACTCGGAAATCGTCGGTCAGCTGCCCGAGGGAAACTGGATCACCCGTGCGCCGACGCTCGAGCGCAAGGCGATCCTGCTGGCCAAGGTGCAGGATGAGGCCGGGCACGGGCTCTACCTCTATTCCGCCGCCGAGACGCTGGGCGTGTCGCGCGACGAGCTCTTCGAAAAGCTGCACTCGGGCGCGATGAAATACAGCTCGATCTTCAACTATCCCACGCTGACCTGGGCCGACATGGGCGCGGTGGGCTGGCTGGTCGACGGCGCGGCGATCATGAACCAGGTGCCGCTGCAGCGCACCTCCTACGGCCCCTACAGCCGCGCGATGATCCGCATCTGCAAGGAAGAGAGCTTCCACCAGCGGCAGGGCTACGCGATCATGATGAAGATGGCGCAGGGCACGCCCGAGCAGAAGGAAATGGCGCAGGATGCGCTCAACCGCTTCTGGTACCCCTCGCTGATGATGTTCGGCCCGTCCGACAAGGACTCGGTGCACTCCGCGCAGTCGATGGCGTGGAAGATCAAGATGAACACCAACGACGAGCTGCGCCAGAAATTCGTCGACGAGACGGTGCCGCAGGCCGAGTACCTTGGCCTCACCGTCCCCGACGAGACCCTCAAGTGGAACGAGGAGCGCGGTCATTACGATTTCGCCGAGCCCGACTGGAACGAGTTCTTCGAGGTGATCAAGGGCAACGGCCCCTGCAACGAGGAGCGTCTCGGCGCCCGCCGCGAGGCCTGGGACAAGGGCGCGTGGTTCCGCGACGGGCTGACCGCCTATGCCGAGAAGGCCGCCGCGCGCCGCGCGGCATCGAACGTGGCCGCCGAGTAAGCGCTCGCATTGAGGAGGATGTGACATGACCAAGAAAGAATGGCCGCTCTGGGAGATCTTCATCCGGGGCCAGCACGGGCTGAACCACCGCCACGTCGGCAGCCTGCACGCACCGGACGCCGAGATGGCGATCAAGAACGCCCGCGACGTCTACACCCGCCGCAAGGAAGGCGTGTCGATCTGGGTGGTGCCCTCGGCGGCGATCACCGCTTCGGCGCCCTCCGAGAAGGGCCCGCTCTTCGATCCGGCGGAGAGCAAGGTCTACCGCCACCCGACCTTCTTCGACATCCCCGACGAAGTGGGGCACATGTGATGCCTTCGCTTCCCGATGCCGCAACGCCGGATGTGGCCCGGCTCGCCGAGCGTGCCGCTGCCGCGCAGACGCATGATCCGCACGTCGACGATGTGGCGCTGAAGCCCGCCTTCTTCGACTGGCTCTGCCGGATGGGGGACAATTCGCTCATCCTCGGCCACCGCATCTCTGAATGGTGTGGCCACGGCCCGGTGCTGGAAGAGGACATCGCGCTGGCCAACACCGCGCTCGACCTCATCGGCCACACCCAGATGTGGCTCGGCCTTGCTGCCGAGGTCGAAGGGGCGGGGCGCAGCGCCGATGACCTGGCCTTCCTGCGCGACGCGATGAAATTCCGCAACCTGAAGCTGGTCGAGCTGCCGAACGGCGACATGGCGGTGACGCTGATGCGCGAGTTCCTCTTCGATGCCTTCCACTACGAACTGCTGACCGCCCTGACCAAGTCGTCGAGCCCGCGCGTAGCCGAGATCGCCGCCAAGGCACTCAAGGAGGTGTCCTACCACCTCGAGCGGTCGTCGGATCTCGTGGTCAGGCTGGGCGACGGCACCGAGGAAAGCCACGCCCGGATGCAGGCGGCGCTGAACAAGCTCTGGCCCTACACCGGCGAGATGTTCGCCGCCGACGCGGTGGACGAGGCGGTGGCCGAGGCCGGCATCGCGCCCGCCCTTGCGGACCTGCTGCCGCTCTGGCAGCGGACTGTCGGCGAGGTGCTGGACGAGGCAACGCTGGTGCAGCCCGAGCAGCGCTTCGACGCGCAGACCGGCGGCAAGCAGGGGCGGCACACAGAGCACCTCGGTTACATCCTTGCCGAAATGCAGTTCCTGCAGCGCGCCTACCCGGGCGCAAGCTGGTAAGCCGATGAGCGCGGTTCTGCCATCCACCCAGCAGGTCTGGGACTGGCTGGGCGAGGTCCCCGACCCCGAGATCCCGGTGGTCTCGGTCACCGAGCTGGGCATCGTGCGCGAGGTCCGCTGGGACGGGGACACGCTGGTTGTGGCGGTGACGCCGACCTATTCCGGCTGTCCGGCGACCGGGGTGATCGACCTGATGATCGAGATCCAGCTGCGCGAGAAAGGCATCACCGACCTGCGGCTGGAACGCCGCCTGTCGCCGCCCTGGACCACGGACTGGGTGACCGAGGCGGCGCGCGACAAGCTGCGCGCCTACGGCATCGCCCCGCCGGTCGACGGCACCGCCTCGGACGGTCTGATGGCGGGCCGTGCGGCGCGGCTGTCGGGGCGGTCGAACCTGGTGATCGCCTGCCCGCGCTGCGGCTCGTCCCACACCGAACGGGTCAGCCAGTACGGCTCGACCCCCTGCAAGGCCAGCTACCGCTGCCGCGACTGCCTCGAGCCCTTCGACTACTTCAAGTGCCACTGAGCCATTCCGGTGCCCCGGCGGGGCACCCCCGACGCATTTCCCTGTCCAGACAGGAGGAGGTCTGACATGCCCCGTTTCCATCCCCTCGAAGTGACCGATGTCCGCCGCGAGACCCGCGATGCGGTGGTGGTCACCCTCAAGCCGCGCGCCGAGGACGCCGAGAGTTTCGGCTTCACCCAGGGCCAGTACCTGACCTTCCGCCGCGAGTTCGACGGCGAGGAGTTGCGGCGGTCTTATTCGATCTGCGCCGGTCTCGACGAGGGCTGTCTCAAGGTCGGCATCAAGCGCGTCGACGGCGGCGCCTTCTCGACCTGGGCCAACGAAAACCTGAAACCCGGCGACACGCTCGACGCGATGGTGCCGCAGGGGCGGTTCTTCACCGTGCTCGATCCGTCGAGCGCCAAGAGCTACCTCGGCTTTGCCGGGGGCTCGGGCATCACCCCGGTGCTGTCGATCATCAAGACCGTTCTGTCGCGCGAACCCAACGCCACCTTCACGCTGGTCTACGCCAACCGCCAGGTCGGCTCGATCATGTTCCGCGAAGAGCTGGAGGATCTCAAGAACACCTATCTCGGGCGTTTCTCGGTGATCCACATCCTCGAGAGCGAGGGGCAGGAGATAGACCTCTTCACCGGGCGCATCGACGCCGAGAAGATGGAGATGCTTTTCCGGCTCTGGATCGACGCCGAGGGCGTGGACACCGCCTTCATCTGCGGCCCCGAGCCGATGATGCTGACGATCGCCGAGAGCCTGCGCCAGGCCGGGCTGACCGACGCGCAGATCAAGTTCGAGCTTTTCGCATCTTCGCAGCCGGGCCGCGCCAAGACGCGGGCTGTCTCGCAGCAGGCCGCCGCCGCGGGGAACACCTGTGAGGTTTCGGTCACGCTCGATGGCGCGACCCGCACCTTCCAGATGCCGAAGGACGGCACTGCCGTGCTGGACGCCGCCATCGAGAACAACATGGACGCGCCCTATTCGTGCAAGGCGGGCGTCTGTTCGACCTGCCGCGCCAAGGTGCTCGAGGGAGAGGTCGAGATGGAGATCAACCACGCGCTCGAGGACTACGAGGTGCGCGCCGGCTACGTGCTGTCGTGCCAGTGCATTCCGCTCTCCGACAAGGTGGTGCTCAGCTATGACGAATGACACCGATACCATGCCCATCGCCGAGTATCTCGCGCAGGGCGGCAAGCTGACCTCTCCCGAGAACGTGCCGCCGCGCTACCGCGGTGAGCTCTTGCGGCTGATGTCCTCCTTCGTCGACAGTGAATTGGCGGGGTCTGCGGGCTTTGCCGGGGCGATCAACTGGGCGCCGGGGATCAAGGCGCGCATCGCCGCCAGCCGGATCACGCTGGAGAAGGCCGACCATGCCGAGCGCGTGCTCGAGCTGATGGAGGGCTTCGGCACCGACAAGGCGCTCTACGAGCGGGCCCACGACTGGGCCGCGCGCGAGAGCCGTGACAGCACGCTCGAGGCGAAGCGCCACGGCGGCGACATGCGGCTCTCGGTCTTCCACTACCCGCTGACCGGCTGGACCGACGCGGTGGTGATGAACGTGCTCATGGGCCTTGCGACGCAGCACGCCGTGGGCGAGCTGGCGCGCAGTTCGTACCAGCCGCTGGCCGAGGTGCTGCGCGACATCCTCCCGCGCGAGAAGCGGCACATGGAGCTGGGCCTCGAGGGGCTCGAGCGGATCGGGGCGACGGATGGGGCCAGAGCCTCTGTCGCCTACTGGATGCCGCGCGTTGCGGAGACCTTCGGCCCGGCAACATCGGAGCGCTTCGAGAAGCAAAAGGCCATGGGCCTGCGCCACACCGACAACGAGACGCTGCGTGCTGCGTGGCGCGCCGAGGCGGAAAGCGTGCTTTCCGGTCTTGGCCTGAACTGAACAGGAAGGACGAGCAAATGCTGGATACGGGACGCACCGCGCGCCGCCTCGAGAGCTATATGCAGGGTGCCTGGCGCGCCGGCGACGGGGAGGGCAAGCCACTCGCCAATGCCGGGACCGGCTCTGTCCATGCCTATATCGGCTCGGAGGGGCTCGATTTTGCCGGGGCCCTGGCCTGGGGCCGCGAGGTTGGCGGCAAGGCGCTGCGCCAGTACACCATCCACGAGCGGGCGCTGATGCTGAAGGCCATCGGCCTCAAGCTGATGGAAATGAAGGACGAGTTCTACGCCGAGAGCCTCGCCACCGGCGCCACGGCTCGCGATGCCTGGCCGGACATCGATGGTGGTATCGGTACCATGCTCACTTTCGCCTCGAAGGCACGGCGCGAGCTTCCCAATGCAAAGGTCGTTCCCGAGGGCGCCGTCGAGGGTCTGTCGCGCGACGGCAGCTTCGTCGGCCAGCACATCCTCGTGCCGATGCACGGCGTGGCGATCCACATCAACGCCTTCAACTTCCCGGTCTGGGGGATGCTGGAAAAGATCGCCCCCGCGCTGATCGCTGGCATGCCGTGTCTCGTGAAGCCTGCCTCGGCCACGGCCTATCTCACCGAGCTGGTGGTGCGGCGGATCCTTGAGATGGGCATCCTGCCGGACGGCGCGCTGCAGATTGTCTGCGGCGGCGTCGGCGACCTGCTGGACCACGTGACCGGGCAGGATATCGTCACCTTCACCGGCTCGGCCACCACCGGGCGCAAACTGAAGTCGCACCCTGCGATCGTCGAGAACTCGGTGCGCTTCACCATGGAGGCCGACAGCCTCAACGCCGCGATCCTCGGCCCCGACGCCGTGCCGGGCACGCCGGAGTTCGATCTTTTCGTCAAGGAGGTGCACCGCGAGATGACCGCCAAGGCGGGGCAGAAATGCACCGCGATCCGCCGCGTCCTGGTGCCCAAGGCGCAGGAGCGGGCGGTGATCGAGGCGCTTTCGCAGCGGTTGGCGCAGACCCCGGCGGGTCTGCCGGACGATGCCAATGCCCGCATGGGAGCACTGGCCTCGCTCGGGGATCGCGACGGCGTGCGCGAGAAGATCGCCGAGATCGCTCGCGAGGCGGAGATCGTCTTCGGCGATCCGGAAAAGGTCGAACTGGTCTCGGGGGATGCCGAGAAAGGCGCGTTCATGAACCCGGTTCTGCTGCGCTGCGCTGACCCGATGACGGCCACGGCTCCGCACGATATCGAGGCCTTTGGCCCGGTAGCGACGGTGATGGGCTACGAAGATCTCGATGAGGCGGTCGTTCTGGCGATGAAGGGCAAGGGCTCGCTGGTCTCGTCGGTCTTCACCAATGATGCTGATGTGGCGTCGGAATTGGTGCTGGGCGTCGCGCCCTTCCACGGGCGGGTGATGCTTGGCAACCGCGACAGCGCCAAGAGCTCGACCGGCCACGGCGCACCGCTGGCGCCGCTGGTGCACGGCGGGCCGGGTCGCGCGGGTGGCGGCGAGGAGATGGGCGGCATGCGCGGGGTGAAGCATTTCATGATGCGCACCGCCGTGCAGGGCACGCCGAGGCTGCTGTCTGCTGTGACTGGCGAATGGGTCGCGGGCGCACCGGCCGAGCAGGGAACACACCCGTTCCGCAAGTCGCTGGCCGAGCTGAACATCGGCGACCAGCTCGTCACGGAACGACGGGTGATCACCGAGGAGGACGTGGAGCATTTCGCGCAGTTCACCGGGGACACCTTCTACGCGCACATGGACAGCGACGCGGCGAAAGCCAACCCGTTCTTCGACGACCGCGTGGCGCATGGCTACCTCATCGCGTCGTTCGCGGCGGGGCTCTTCGTGCAGCCCGATCCGGGCCCGGTGCTGGCCAACTACGGCGTCGACAACCTGCGCTTCCTGACACCCGTGTATTTCGGCGACAGCCTGCAGGTGCAGCTGACGTGCAAGCAGATCAACCCCCGCGAGGGGACGGTTTACGGCGAGGTGCGCTGGGATTGCCGCGTCACCAACCAGCGCGACGAGGTGGTGGCTGAATATGATGTGCTGACCATGGTGGCCAAGAGCTGGCCGCTGCCGCAGGAGGGCTGAACATGGCGATCTGGTCCTGGGACGGGGTGGTGCCGGTGGTGGCCCCCTCGGCCTTTGTCCATCCCGAGGCAGTGCTCATCGGGGACGTGATCGTGGGGGCCGGCTGCTATATCGGCCCCGGCGCGGTGCTGCGCGGCGACTTCGGGCGGATCACGCTGCACCCCGGCTCGAATGTGCAGGAAACCTGCGTCGCCCATGCCTTTCCCGGCAAGGATGTCGTGGTCGAGGAGCGCGGCCACGTCGGTCACGGCGCGGTGCTGCACGGCTGCCACATCGGGCGCAATGCGCTGATCGGGATGAATGCCGTGGTGATGGACGAGGCGCGGATCGGCGAGAACACAATCCTCGGCGCCATGGCCTTCGTGCGGGCGGGGAGCGAGATCCCGGCCAACGTCATGGCGGTGGGCTCACCCGCCAAGGTGCTGCGCGCGCTGACCGAGCAGGAAATCGACTGGAAGTCGCGCGGCACCGACGTCTACCGCCAGCTCGCGGTGGATGCCAAGACCAAGCTCGCCCCGGCGCAGCCGCTGGCGGAGATGGAAGAGGGGCGCCGCCGCGTGACGGCGCCCGAGTATGATCCGCTGATGGTCGAGCGCGCGGCGCTCAGCGAACGCCCTTGACCCCTTCGAGGATCAGGGTCGTCGCCACGCGGGCATAATCCTCGCGGCTGATCTTGCCGCCGTCGCGGAACCACATGTAGACCCAGTTCATCATGCCGAAGAGCGACATGGTGACGGGCATCAGCAGCGGCCTCTCAGGCGTGTCGAGCTGCGGGTGGATCTCAGTCAGCACGGCGGAGAAGTGCTTGACGATGCGCCGCTCGATCTTGGTGATCGCGGCTTTCTGCTCGTCCGACAGCGCGGGACCGGCGTTGAGCTGGACCTTATGCTGGTCGTCGGCGCCCTTGTAGGCGTCGAGCACGGTCATCACCAGCTGCTCGAGCCGCGCGCGCGGGGGCAGGGCGGGATCGTCCGCCTCGACCAGCGCGGCGTCGAGCTCATCGAGATGGGTCTCGATGATCGCGAAGATCAGCGCGTCCTTCGACGGGTAGTAGTGGTAGAGCAGCGACTTCGACACCCCGGCTTCGGATGCGATCTGGGACATGGAGGCTTTTTCCATCCCCTGCGTCGCAAAGACGTTGGCGGCGGTGAGAAGTAGCTGGTGCTGCTTCTCCTCGAAGTCGCTGGCGCGCGTTCTTGCCATATGCGCGAATGCTCCTCTTGGTCCGGCGGGGGATTGGCGGCGCGCCAGTCCTTAGCCGCCGGACGGGGTATTTTCTAGCCTGCCCGTAGGTTACTTCGGGCGGTTGTCGACGACGCGCTTGGCTTTGCCTTCGGATCGGGCAACGCCCTCGGGGTCATGCACCTCGATCTTGGTCGAGACACCAACCACCGATTTGATGTGATGCGACAGCTCCTTCGCCGAGGCGGCTCGGGCATCGGCATCGCAGCGGGCCGGGGTGCATTCGACGTGCACGGTCATAACGTCCATGCGGTCCTTGCGGCCAAGCTCGATCTGGAAGTGCGGGGCGAGGCCCTCGCATTTCAGGATCTGCTCTTCGATCTGGGTCGGGAAGACATTGACGCCGCGCAGGATGATCATGTCGTCGCTGCGGCCGGTGATCTTCTCGATCCGGCGCATCGAGCGCGCGGTGCCGGGCAGGATGCGTGTGAGGTCGCGGGTGCGGTAGCGCACCATCGGCAGGCCTTCCTTGGTGAGCGTGGTGAACACCAGCTCGCCCATCTCGCCGTCGGGCAGCACATCGCCCGTCGTGGGATCGATGATCTCGGGGTAGAAGTGGTCTTCCCAGACGTGCAGCCCATCCTTGGTCTCGACGCATTCGTTGGCGACGCCGGGGCCCATGATCTCGGACAGGCCGTAGATGTCGACCGCGTGCATGTCGAAGGCCTGCTCGATCTCCTCGCGCATGGCGTTGGTCCAGGGCTCCGCGCCGAAGATGCCGACCTTGAGCGAGCTCTGCCGCGGGTCGAGGCCCTGGCGGCGGAACTCGTCGAGGATCGAGAGCATGTAGGAAGGCGTGACCATGATGATCTGGGGTTGGAAGTCCTGCATCAGGGTGACCTGGCGCTCGGTCATGCCGCCGGAGATCGGCACCACGGTGCAGCCGAGCCGCTCGGCCCCGTAGTGGGCCCCGAGCCCGCCGGTGAAGAGACCGTAGCCATAGGCGACGTGGCAGATATCGCCCTTGCGGCCGCCCGAGGCCCGGATCGAGCGCGCCATGCAGTCTGCCCAGATGTCGATATCCTTCTGTGTGTAGCCGACGACGGTGGGCTTGCCGGTGGTGCCCGACGAGCCGTGGATGCGCACCAGCTGCTCACGCGGGACGGCGAACATGCCGAATGGGTAGGTGTCGCGCAGATCCTGCTTCATGGTGAAGGGGAATTTGGCGAGATCGGCGAGGGTCTTGAAGTCGTCCGGATGCGCGCCGTGCTCGTCGAAGCGTTTGCGATAGAAGGGGGAATTCTCGTAGGCGTGGCGCAGCGACCAGGCCATGCGCTTTTGCTGAAGCGCGGAAATTTCGTCACGGCTGGCGATCTCGATCGGGTCGAGGATCTCCTTCATCGGGGTCATGTCTGTCATGGTCTCTCCTCCCTTCATGGGTCAGCCCTCCGCCCGCGCTTCGGGCAGCAGGGGCCGGTTGAGCGTCCGCGAATGGCCGCGGAATTCTGCGATGACGGTCCCGTCCTCCCGGGTGATCGTCACGTCATAGATGCCCGAGCGGCCCTTGCGCGAGATCTCGCGGGCGGTGGCCGTGAGCCGATCCCCGAGCGCGCCCGGGGTGATGTAGGTGACCGAGCAATGCTGCGCGACGGTCATCTCGTTGTAGGTGTTGCAGGCGAAGGCAAAGGCGCTGTCGGCCAGCGTGAAGAGATAACCGCCGTGGGCGTTGCCGTGGCCGTTGGTCATCTGCTCGCTCAGCTCCATCTCGAGCGTCGCATGGCCGGGCGCGATGTGGGCCAGCGTCATGCCGAGGCGCTGCGAGGCGCTGTCGGCGTTCCACATTTCCTTGGCGCAGGCCTCTGCGAGATCCTGAGGGGTCATGCTCTGAATGTCCTTCATGGCTCACTTCCCCCGGAAGCTGGCAGGACGTTTCTCGAGAAAGGCCGTGACGCCCTCGGCGTAGTCGTCGGACCGGCCTGCCTCTCGCTGACAGTCTCGCTCGCGATCGAGATGCGTGTCGAGATCGTTTGTCGCGGCCTCATGGATGAGGCGCTTGGTAAGGCCCAGCCCCAGCGTCGGCCCGGCGGCCAGTTTTGCCGCCAGCGCCTCGGCCTCGGGGATCAGGGCCTCGTCGTCGAGCGCCTTCCAGATCAGCCCCCAATCGGCGGCGGTCTCGGCCATCAGCGGCTCGGCGGTCATGGTCAGCGCCTTGGCGCGCGGCTCGCCGAGAATGCGGGGCAGCGACCAGCTGCCGCCCGCGTCGGGGATTAGCCCGATCTTGGAAAAGGCCTGAATGAACTTCGCCGATTTCGCTGCAAGCACGATGTCGCACGCAAAGGCGATATTGGCCCCGGCGCCCGCCGCCACGCCGTTCACCGCGCAGATCACCGGCTTTTCCAGCGCCCGGATGAGCCGGAGGGTGGGGTTGTAGAAGGCCTCGATGGTCTGGCCGAGGTCCGGCTTGGGGCCGCCCTTGCGCGGGTCGCGGTCGCCGAGGTCCTGCCCGGCGCAGAAGCCGCGCCCTGCACCGGTGAGCAGCACGGCGCGAATCGCGTCGTCATCATGCGCCCGCTGGATTTGAGCGCGCAGGGCAAGGTGCATCTCCTCGTTGAAGGAGTTGAGCTTTTCCGGGCGGTTGAGCGTCAGCTTCAGAACGCCGGACTCCAGCTCCGCCAGCACGGTTTGCGATGTGGTCATGTGATCCTCCCAGCCCCCCTCCACGGGGCCTGTGAGATTTACTGTTGCATAAACCGACCGGACGGTCAATGATACTGGTCAAGCTTTGGGAGGAGCCATGACAGACCTGTTCACCCGCCATAAACCGCTGCTGGAAAGTGCCCTGAAGGCGCTGGAAACGCGCGAATTCTGGACCCCGTTCCCCGAGGTCCCGAGCGGGAAGATCTACGGCGAAACCGCGAAGGCAAAGGGCGAATCGTCCTATGCTCGCCTGCTGGGCGCCGCCTTCCATCTGCCCGGCCATCCCGAGGACGGGCGCGTCGGGTCCGAGGTTTCTCCCTGGGGCCCCGAGCTTGGCATCCGCTATCCCGCCGCCGCGCCCGAGGCGCTGCTCGCCGCCGCCGAGGCTGCCGCGCCCGCGTTCGCCGAGGCCACGGTCGAGGCGCGGGTCGGGGCTCTGCTCGAGGCCTTGGTGCGGCTCAACAAGATGAGCTTCCTGCTCGGCCACGCCACCATGCACACCACCGGCCAGGCCTTTGCCATGGCTTTCCAGGCGGGCGGGCCGCACGCGCAGGATCGCGGGCTCGAGGCGCTGGCAATGGCCTATTCCGAGCTGACCCGCAGCGCCCGCGACGCGGTCTGGGAAAAGCCGCAGGGCAAGCATGCGCCGCTGGTGATCGAGAAGCACTGGTCGCTGGTGCCGCGCGGCATCGCGCTCACCGTGGGCTGCAACACCTTTCCGACCTGGAACGGCTACCCGGGAATTTTTGCCAGCCTCGCCACCGGCAACCCGGTGATCGTCAAGCCGCACCCGCGTGCCATCCTGCCACTGGCGCTGACCGTGCGCGTGCTGCGCGAGGTCTTCGCCGAGATCGGGCTGCCGCAGGACGCCGTGCTGCTGGCCGCCGACGCGCCGGAGGCCCAGATCACCAAGGATCTGGCGGCGCACGAGAAAGTGGCGCTGATCGACTACACCGGGTCCACCGCCTTTGCCGACTGGATCCGCGCGCACAGCCAAGCGATGCTGTTCACCGAGGAGGCCGGGGTCAACTCGGTCACCATCACCGGCACGGATGATTTCTCCGGGATGTGCGCCAACCTCGCCTTCTCGCTGTCGCTCTATTCGGGACAGATGTGCACCTCGCCGCAGAACCTTTATGTTCCGCGCGGCGGGATCGAGACCGATCAGGGCCTCAAGAGCTTTGACGAGGTCGCCGCGGGGATCAAGCAGGCGATCGACGCGCTGCTCTCCGATCCGGCGCGCGCCGCCGGGATCTGCGGCACCATCGTCAATCCCAACACGTTGCAGCGCATCGAGACCGCCCGCGGCGCAGGCCGGGTCATCCGCGACAGCGCCGAAACCGGCCATGGCCGCAGCGCCACACCACTCATGGTCGCGGTCGAAGGCGCCGAGGGTCCGCAGAACGACGAGTGCTTCGGCCCGGTCTCGTTCCTCGTGCCCTGCGATGGCGCCGAGGATGCCATCGCCCGCGCCGCAGGGATCGCCCGCAGCAAGGGCGCGATCACCGCGGCGCTCTACGCGACAGATGAGGCGCTTATCAGACGGGCGGCGAAGGCCTTTGCACGGGCCGGCGTGAACCTTTCGGTGAATCTCACCGGCAATATCTACGTGAACCAGTCGGCGGCCTTCTCCGACTTTCACGTCACCGGGGCGAACCCGGCGGGCAATGCCAGCCTGACCGACGCCGCCTTCGTCGCGCCCCGCTTCCGGCGCGTGATGATCCGCTGGCCCAAGGCGGCCTGAGCGCCTGACCGGAGCCCGGCACCCGACTTTCGACGGACACCAATCTGGGAGGAGTTACCATGATGTCCAAGACCACCACCGCGCTTGCCACCTTCGCCGCTCTCGGCGTCCTCGCCGGCGCCGCGCAGGCCGAGATCCGTCTCGGCGTCAGCGTCTCGGCCACCGGCCCCGCGGCCTTCCTCGGCGACCCCGAGGCCAAGACCATCGAGATGCTGGTCGAGCAGCTGAACGAGGAAGGGGGGATTAATGGGGAGGAGATCGCCCTCACGCTCTACGACGACGGCGGCGATCCCAACAAGGCGCGCACCTTCGCGACCCGCCTCGTCGAGGATGACGAGGTCGTCGCGATCATCGGCGGGTCGACCACCGGCACCACCATGTCGATCCTGTCGGTGGCCGAGGACGAAGGCATTCCCTTCATCTCGCTGGCCGGCGCGATCTCGATCATCGACCCGGTGCGCGAGTATGTCTTCAAGACCCCGCACACCGACCGCATGGCCTGCGAGAAGATCTTCACCGACATGCAGGCGCAGGGCATCACCAAGATCGGCATGATCTCGGGCACCGACGGCTTCGGCGCGTCGATGCAGGCGCAGTGCAAGGAGGTCGCGGGCGAGCACGGCATCGAAATCCTCGCCGACGAAACCTACGGCCCGCAGGACGCCGACATGACTCCGCAGCTCACTCGCATCCGCAATACGGGCGGCGTGCAGGCGGTGCTGAACCCGGGCTTCGGCCAGGGCCCGGCGATTGTCACCCGCAACGTCGCGCAACTCGGCTTCGAGATCCCGCTCTACCAGAGCCACGGGGTTGCCTCTGACGCCTTCATCGAGCTTGCCGGGGCCGAGGCCGCCGAGGGGCTGCGCCTGCCGGGGACCGCGCTGCTGATCGCCGACAAGCTGGCCGAAGATGACGCGCAATACGAGGTGGTGACCACCTACACCGAGGCCTACAAGGCCAGGTACGACCAGGAGGTCTCGACCTTCGGCGGCTATGCGCATGATGCCTTTGCGCTGATCGTCGATGCCATCACCCGCGCCGGTGACAGCGAGGATCCGCAGGCGATCCGCGATGCGCTTGAGGCGACCGACGGCCTCGTTGGCACCACCGGCACC
Source organism: Salipiger sp. PrR007 (assembly GCF_010499845.1). Lineage (NCBI taxonomy): Bacteria > Pseudomonadati > Pseudomonadota > Alphaproteobacteria > Rhodobacterales > Roseobacteraceae > Salipiger > Salipiger sp. PrR007. The sequence goes on from NZ_JAAGOZ010000010.1 coordinate 142,933, forward strand.
TACAGCTTCTCGCCCGAGGATCACCTCGGCCTCGATCTCAGCGCCTTCCGGATGCTGGAGATCATGGACGGCGACTGGCTGCCCGTCGAGTAACCCGCTTCGGCTCCGGGCCTCGCGCCCGGAGCCGCACCCCAATCCGCCAAAGCCTTGGGAGCCCCGATGGACGCCCTGCTGCAATTCCTGTTCTCCGGTCTGACCGTGGGCGCCGTCTACGCGCTCGTGGCGCTGGGATTCACCATCATCTACAACGCCTCCGACGTGGTGAACTTCGCCCAGGGCGAATTCGTCATGCTGGGCGGGATGATCACCGTCTTCGCCTTCGAGGCAGGGCTGCCGCTGCCGCTGGCGGCGCTGCTCGCGATCCTCGTGACCTCGGCCATCGGCGTGGCGCTCAACAAGCTGGCCATCGAGCCGGCGCGCGGCGCGCCCGTGGTCTCGCTCATCATCATCACCATCGGCGCGTCCATCGTGATCCGCGGCGCGACGCAGCTGGTCTTCGACAAGCAGCTGCACCGCTTCCCGTCCTTCTCTGGCGATGATCCGATCCACGTTCTGGGCGCGACGATCCTGCCGCAGAGCCTGTGGGTGATCGGCGGCGCGCTGGCGGTCTTCGTGGGTCTCTGGATCTTCTTCACCCGCACGCTGACCGGCAAGGCGGTGCTCGCCACCGCAAACAACCGCGTCGCGGCGCAGCTCGTCGGGATCAACACCGGCTGGGTGATGACGCTCTCGTTCGGGCTTTCGGCGGCCATCGGTGCCTTCGCGGGCGTGCTGGTCACCCCGATCACGCTGGTCGGCTACGACGTGGGCGTCGCGCTGGCGCTCAAGGGCTTTGCCGCCGCCATGCTGGGCGGGATGGGCAACCCCAAGGGCGCGCTGGTGGGCGGGCTGCTGCTCGGCTGTTTCGAGGCGCTGACTGCGGGCTATCTCAGTTCGCAGTACAAGGAGGCGGTGGCCTTCATCGTCATCCTCGGTGTGCTCTTCGTGATGCCGCAGGGCCTCTTCGGCAGCAAATCGACGGAGCGCGTGTGATGACCGGACGCAACAAATGGATTTCACTCGGCGTGCTGGCGCTGCTCATCGCGCTGCTGCCGCTGTTCTTCCCCTCGGGCTACTACTACCGCGTCGGTGCGCTGATCTTCGTAAACGCGCTGTCGGTGGTCGGGCTGGTGATCCTGATCGGCTATGCAGGGCAGATCAGCCTCGGGCACGCGGGCTTCGCCGGGATCGGCGCCTATGCCTGTGCACTGGCGCCCGAGCACCTCGGGCTGCATCCGGCGCTGGCACTGGTGCTGGGCGCGGTGGTCTCGGGCGTGATGGCGGCGCTGATCGGCAAGCCGATCCTGCGGCTCAAGGGCTACTACCTTGCGGTGGCGACGCTGGGCTTCGGTATCCTCGTGTCGATGGTGCTGACCAACGAGCGGGCGCTGACCGGGGGGCCGGACGGCATGAATGTCGCCGATCTGGGTCTGCGCGACCTGCTGCGCGACATGGGCTGGCGGCTTTCGGGCGGCGAGTTCTGGTACATGGTCTGCGGCGTGGTACTGCTTGTCGGGGCGTGGCTGGCGCTGAACCTCTTCGACAGCCCCTCGGGCCGCGCCATGCGGGCGCTGCACGGCTCGGAAGTGGCGGCCGCGACCGTCGGCGTCGACGTGCCGCGCCAGAAACTGCGCGCCTTCGTGATCTCGGCGGTCTACGCCTCGGTCGCGGGCTCGCTGCTGGCCCTGCAGAACGGCTACATCACGCCGGACGTGGCGGGCTTCATGCACTCGGTCGAGATGGTCACCATGGCGGTGCTCGGCGGCGTCGGCTCGGTGCTGGGCGCCACCTTCGGCGCGGCGATCCTGACACTGCTGCCGCAGGTGCTGACGGTATTTGCCGAATACGAGCAGCTGGTACTGGGCCTTGTCATGGTGCTGGTGATGATCTTCCTGCCGCAGGGGCTTCTGCCCTCGATCGCGCGGCGCCTGAAGGGGAGGGACGAATGAGCCTTCTGGACGTACAGGGCCTCGGCATCAGCTTCGGCGGGCTGAAGGCGGTCAACGACGTGAGCTTCAAGGTCGCGCCCGGCGAGATCGTCTCGGTCATCGGGCCGAACGGGGCGGGCAAGACGACGCTTTTCAACATGATCTCGGGCGTCTACCAGCCCGGGCGCGGCTCGGTCTCGCTGAACGGGATCGAGGTGACCGGGGTGGTCCCCAACCGGCTGGCCGAGATGGGCCTGTCGCGCACTTTCCAGAACCTGCAGATCTTCCAGGAGATGACGGTGCTCGACAACGTGCTGGCGGGGTACCACCTTTCAGAGCGCGGCTCGGTCTGGGCCGACCTGCTCTCGCTGCCCGGCATGAAGCGGCGTGCGGCCCAGGCGCGGGCAGGGGCGCGCAAGCTGCTGGAGCGGGTACGGCTCGACAAGGCCGCCGAGCAGATCGCCGGAAACCTCAGCTACGGCGCTTTGAAGCGGCTGGAGATCGCCCGCGCGCTGGCGCTGAACCCGAAGATCCTGCTGCTGGATGAACCGGCGGCAGGCTGCAACGCCGTCGAGACCGAGGAGATCGACCACCTCATCGCCGAGCTCGCGGCCTCGGGCATCGCCATTCTGCTGGTCGAGCACGACATGAAGCTGGTGATGCGGATCTCGAACCACATCGTGGTGCTGGACCACGGCGAGAAGATCGCCGAGGGCGACCCGGCCACCGTGTCGCGTGACCCGGCGGTGATCGCCGCCTATCTCGGCACCGAAGAGGAGGAGCCTGCCCATGCTGACGGTTGAGGGGCTGCGCTCGCGCTACGGGCGCATCGAGGTGTTGCACGGGCTCGACCTCGAGGTCAGCTCGGGCGAGATCGTGACCGTGGTGGGCGCCAACGGCGCCGGCAAGACCACGCTGCTGAAGTGCCTCTCGGGCACCCAGCCGGTGAGCGACGGCTCCATCGTCTTCCGCGGCGAGAGTTTCGCCTCGGTGCCCGCCCACAAGCGACTGAAGCGGGGGCTGGCGCAGTCGCCCGAGGGCCGGCAGATCTTCACCAATCTCACGGTCGAGGAGAACCTGCGCCTCGGCGCCTTCCTCTTCACCGACGAGCGGGTGGACCGCGACATGGCCGACGCCTTTGCCATGTTCCCGATCCTCAAGGAAAAGCGCAACCTCGCGGCGGGCGGGCTCTCGGGCGGGCAGCAGCAGATGCTGGCCATCGCCCGCGCACTGATGGGCCGGCCGCATTGCCTGCTGCTCGACGAGCCCTCGATGGGTCTGGCGCCGCTTCTGGTGGCGCAGATTTTCGAGGTGGTGAAATCTCTCAAGGAGCGCGACGTGACGGTGCTGCTGGTCGAGCAGAACGCCTATGGCGCGCTCAAGATCGCCGACCGCGGCTACGTGATGGAAACCGGGCGGATCACCATGACCGGTGCCGCGCCCGATCTCATCGCCGACCCGCGCATCCGTGAAGCCTATCTGGGACTCTGAACCATGACACTCCTGACTGTCCGCCGCGACGGCGAGATCGCCGTCGTCACCCTCGACAACCCGCCGGTGAACGCGATCTCCGAGGCCGTGCGCAAGGGGCTCTACGAGATGGTGGGCCACCTCGACGCCGACCCCGAGGTGAAGGCCGTGGTGCTGATCTGCGCCGGGCGGACCTTCCTCGCCGGGGCGGACGTGCGCGAGTTCGGCAAGCCGCCGGTCGAGCCGCATCTGCCCGACGTGGTGGACAGGATCGAGGCGGCGGAAAAGCCCTGGGTCGCGGCGATCCACGGCGCGGCGCTCGGCGGTGGGTTCGAGATCGCCATGGGCTGCCGGTTCCGTGTCGCCGTCGAAAGCGCCAAGGTGGGGCTGCCCGAAGTCACGCTCGGCGTCATACCCGGCGCTTCGGGCACGGTGCGTACACCTCGCCTAGCCGGCGTCGAGGCGGCGGTGGGTCTGGTGACGGGCGGGCGTCCGATGTCCGCCGGCAGGGCGCTGAAGGCGGGGCTCATCGACGCGGTGGTGAGCGATCTGGAAAGCGACGCGGTGGCCTTCGCCCGCAAGGCGTTGGGGGCGGACCTGCCGGTGCCGGCGTCAAAACGCCCGCTGGACCAGATGCCGGAAGAATTCTGGCAGGCGGCCCTCAAGTCCGCCTCCAAGGCCGGGCATCAAGCGCCGCTGCGCGCGCTGGACAGCCTACGCTTCGCCACCGAGAACGGCTTCGCCGAGGCCATGGCGCATGAGCGCGAGACCTTCCTGGACCTGCGCGGCTCGGAAGAGGCGGCGGCGCTGCGGCATGTCTTCTTCGCCGAGCGCGCCGCGCCGAAACCCGCCGCGCTCAAGGGCGTCGAGCCGCGCCCGTTCAGGACGGTCGGCGTCATTGGCGGCGGCACCATGGGCGCTGGCATCGCCGGGGCATGCCGCGAGGCGGGGATGGAGATCATCCTCATTGAGCGCGATGCCGAGGCAGTGGCGCGGGGTCTCGACAACGTGGGCAAGATTTTCGACGGCGCGGTCAAGCGCGGCAAGCTCACCGAAGAGGGCCGGGCCGAGCGGATGGCCGGCGTTCGCGGCAGCACCGACTATGCCGAGTTGGCGCAGGTCGATCTGGTGATCGAGGCGGTGTTCGAGGAGATCGGCGTAAAGCGCGCCGTCTTCGCCGAACTCGGCCGCGTCTGCCGGAGCGATGCGGTGCTGGCGACCAACACCTCGTACCTCGATCCGCGTGCCATCGCCGAGGGGCTGCCGAACCCCGAGCGCTTCATCGGGCTGCATTTTTTCAGCCCGGCCCACATCATGAAGCTGCTCGAGATCGTGCCGACGCCGGACACCGCGCCCGACGTGGTGGCCACCGGCTTCGCGCTCGGGCGGGCGCTGAACAAGGTGCCGGTGCGGGCGGGCATCTGCGAGGGCTTCATCGGCAATCGTGTTCTCAAGCGCTACCGTGCCGAGGCCGAGGCGCTGGTCATCCAGGGTGTGCCGATCGCCGAGATCGACGCGGCGATGCGGGACTACGGCTTCCGCATGGGGCCTTTCGAGGCGCAGGATCTGGGCGGTCTGGACATCGCCTTCCTGCAGCGTGAGGGCGCACGGGCGGCGGGGCAGGAGGTGCCCGAGACGCTGGGCGACATACTCGTGCGGGCCGGGCGCAAGGGCCAGAAGACGGCAGGCGGCTGGTACGACTACGCCGAGGGTGACCGGACACCGCAGCCCTCCGCCGCGGTGACGGAGCTGCTCTCCGGGTGGACCGTTGGATCGCTCGATCTCCCGCGTACCGAGATCGCCGAGCGGCTCGTCGGCGCAATGGCGGCGGAAGGCCAGGCGATCCTGCAAGAGGGCATCGCGCAGACCCCGCAGGACATCGACCTGGTCGAGGTACACGGCTACGGCTTTCCGCGCTGGAAGGGCGGGCCGATGTTCGCGACAGGTGCATCTTAGAGTATGCCCGGCGGTGGCGCGTCCTTGGCGCTCGCCGGCTTGACCGCATTGGGATTTCCGGGACTGCCTGCGCCGAAGCAGGACTCGGGCTGCGCCTCTTTTGTCTGTCGAAAGAAAGGGCCAGATCCGGGGAATAAGGAAGTCTGTCTAAAGTGAAACTTTTTCACTTATCGTGAAAATATGTTTATACCGCAGGCATGACAAAGATCACAGCAAAAGACGTCGCGACGGAAGCCGGCGTTTCCGTATCCGCCGTGTCGCGGGCATATCGGGGCAATGCCCCGATATCCGAGGACAAGCGCAAGGCAATCTTCGCGGTCGCCGCGCGACTGGGCTACGTCAGCAAGGTCGACCAGGTGCGCGCGACACAGGCGACCGACACGATCGCCATGGTGGTGAGCGAGATGCAAAATCCGTTCTACCCGATTGCCGTGGACGAGATGACGCGGCTCTTGCCCGAACGCGGGCTGAAAGCGATCGTGCATGTGGTCCCCTCGGCCGAGGATGTAGACACCGCCATTCGGCAGGTTCTCGACTTTCGGACCGAGGGCGTCATTCTGGCCAATTCGACCCTGACGTCTGGGCTCGCGCGGGCCTGCCGGCAAAATGGCATTCCAGCGGTGCTGCTGAATCGCGTCCAAACGGACAGTCGGATGATGGCGGTCTGCTGCGACAATTACGGCGGCGCGCAGCAGGTCGCGGAGCGTTTCCTGACGGGGGGCCGTCAGCGCATCGCCTTCATGGGAGGGCGGCGGGACACATCCACGCATCTCGAACGAATGCGCGGTTTCCGCGACCGACTGGAGGATGCAGGTCGCGTCTTCGCGCAGCAGTTGGACGGGGGGTTCGACTACCGTCGCGCCTATGCTGCGGCGCAGGAAATGCTGGCACGGCGACCGCTGCCAGATGCCGTCTTCTGTGCAAATGACATCATGGCCATCGCGGTGCTCGACGCTGCACGGATCGCCGGCGCTTCGGTCCCCGACGACCTGGCGGTGGTGGGGTTCGACGATATCCCGATGGCCGCATGGGAATCCTACCGTCTGACCACGGTGCGTCAACCGCTGCGCAGGATGCTCGACCAGGCCGTGGACATCATTCTCGCCTCAGATGGGTCCGAAGAGATTGGCGACATCCGAATCCTGCCCGGCGAGTTGCAGGTGCGCGAAAGCGGATAGTGAAATAATTTCATATTTTATGGCAAGAGTTGCATAGCGTTCCAGTTCTGTGGCTACTCCTTTCCCAGCACCCGTTCGTGGGTGACTCAGAATTCTTTGGGAGGAGAATCCATGAAATTCCGTTGCCTGGCGGCGACGGCGATCCTTTCGCTGTCCGCCCTCACCACCACGGCGCCTGCCTGGGCCGAAACTCGTCTTGCCTTCGGGGCAACCAATTCGCAAAGCGCGCATTACGCCTATTTCGCCTCGTTGTCGCAGATCGTGAACGCCAGCTTCCCTGACACCTATCAGGCCTCGGTGGTCGAGACAGGTGCGACGGTCGACAACCTCAAGCGGATGGCCCGCTCGCAGCTCGACATCGGCTTGATCACCACCTCGACGCTCTACCAGGCCTACAACGGTGTGAAGTCCTTTGAGGGGCGGCCGGTCGAGTCGAAACTTCTCTGGGCCTATTCTCTGGCGCCGCAGAATGTCGTGGTCCGCCGCGATTTCGGCATCACCGAGCTTGCCGGGCTCGACGGGCAGAAGTTCGGCCCGGGCATGCGCGGTTCCTCGACCGAGGCGACCTCGCAGGAGGTGTTCGACCTCTTGGGGATCACCCCGGATTGGGTCCGCGGCACCAATGGCGAACAGGCCAATGCCATCAAGGATGACCGTTCGGAGGGCTTCGTGAAAAGCGCGGTGGGCACCAGCTTCGACGCGCTCACAACCGATATCGCTGCCTTCACCCCGCTGCAGGTCCTGGGGATCGACGACGCACAAGAAGCCCAGATCCGCGAGTCGCTGCCGGAACTCTCGATCGTCGAGATGCCGGGCGGCAAGATGGAAAACTCCGGGCCCTACACGGCCTGGGGGTTCATGATCGGCGTCTCCGCTCGGCCCGACATGGACGAGCAAACCGCCTATGACATCACCAAGGCGGTGATGGAGAACATGGACGAGCAGGCCGCGGCCTTCCCGGCGGTCAAGGGGCTGAATCTGCCGGAGCTGACGCTCCAATACGCGACCAGCCCGCTGCACCCCGGCGCGATCCGCTACTACGAGGAAATCGGCCTGACCGTGCCCGAGCGCCTGAAGTAAGGGCTCGCCCGAGGCAACCATGTGTCCTGTGACCGGTGCAGCTCGAGGCTGCCCGGTCCCCCCCCTCATTCCGCGAAGGTGCCGCGATGACCGTTCCCTCCGACGCTCCCCCGTTCCCGACCAGGCTGCGACAGACGGCGATTGCCGTGCTTGCCGTTCTTCTCGGTGCGTTCGTCTTCTACACATCGTTCAACGGACCGTTTGAGTCTCTGGTCCAGAGGGCGCTCTTCGTCATGACGATCAGTGCGCTGGCCGTGCTGATGCATCCGCTCTTTGAGGGCAGCCGCTGGCGCCCGCTCGGAATGTTCATCGACGCCGCGATCGTCGCCGTGGTCACCGTCTCGGGGTGCTACATCATCGGCAACTACCAGGACATCATGACCGATCTTCCCTGGGCCACCAGCTGGGACAAGCTGATGGGGTTCGGCACCTTGCTCTGCGTCCTGGAACTGGCGCGGCGCACCTCCAACTGGGTGTTTCCGCTGATCGTGCTCATCTCGGTCGGGTATGCGTTCTTCGGTTATCTCATCCCCGGGCAGTTCGGGCACCGCGGTTTCGATACCGGCTATCTGACCGAGATCATCTTCCTGTCGGACCGCGGCCTGTGGGGCATGCTGGTCAACGTGGCGTCGACGACCCTGGCAGCCTTCGTGCTCTTCGGGGCGATCCTGCTTCACACCGGCGCGGGCGAGACCTTCTTCGACCTCTCCGCACGCCTCGGCGGCTCGCGGCCGGGCGGTGCGGCGAAAATCGCGACCTTTGCTTCGGGCTTCTTCGGCGCGATCAACGGATCGACCGTGGCCAATGTCGCGACCACCGGCAACTTCACCATCCCCCTGATGAAGCGCCTGAAATACCCGCCTGCCTATGCGGGTGCGGTCGAGGCGATCGCATCCACGGGCGGCCAGCTTGCGCCGCCGATCATGGGAACCGCCGCCTTCGTCATGGCCGAGCTCGTCGGGCTGAACTACTGGTCGATCGCCCTTGCGGGCGTGGTGCCGGCGCTGCTCTTCTACCTCGGCATCTACAGCACCGTGCACGTCATCGCGCTGCGCCAGGGGTTCCGGCCGGTCACCGACGACACGCTTCCGGACTGGCGCGGTGCCATGAGCTTCGCGCGGCTCGCGCCGATCGTCGCCGGGCTGCTCGGCCTGTCCTTCGGGGTGATCAACGGAAACTCGGTCGAGCTGACCGCCTGTTACGGGATGATTGCCATGCTGATCGCAGTGCTCGTGGCACGCATCAGCAAGGGCGAGGATCCGCGTGCCGTACTCGGCATCATCCTTCGCGCCTTGGAAGCTGGCGGCAAGGGCGTGGTCATCGTGGGCATCCTTCTGGTCGGCGCGCAGGTCTTTGTGGCGATGATCAACCTCACCGGATTCGGCGTCGCGGTGACCGCGGCGGTGCTGAGCGTCGGGCAGGGGCAGCTCTGGCTGATTGCCGGCCTGATGGCGGTGGTCTGCTTGATCGCGGGCATGGGGCTTCCGACCTCCGCCGCCTACGTGATGGTCGCCGCGGTGTTTGCGCCGGCGCTGATCCAGCAGGGGATCGACCCGCTGGTCGTGCACATGTTCGTCCTCTACTACGCGGCGCTGTCGGTGATCACCCCGCCGGTCTGCCTTGGCGTCTTCGTCGCCGCCACAATCGCGCAGGCGCCCTGGATGAAGGTCGCCGGCCAGACGCTGCGGCTCGGCGCCACCGCCTATGCCTTGCCGATGCTGTTCATCGCCTATCCCGGCATGCTGGGCGGCGGCGGGGCCGAAGGCATTGCCCGCGCCGTGATCTCGGGTGCCGTCTTCGTCCTGTCGACGGCGCATCTTCTGGGCGGGGCCCGGCTTCCCTGGGGTGCAGTGTCACGTCTGCTCTGGGTGCTGCCGGCGATCCTCGCGCTGATGTCGCCCTGGTGGGCCACGCTGGGTGGCGCACTGCTCTTTGGCGCGCTGGTCCTGAGCTCGCGCAAGATCACCCTGTCGCATGAGACCGGCGAACCGCAGCCCGCGTGACCATGGCAAAAGGAGTTCAGACGATGACGACCAATGCAGACTTCAGGGCACGCCTCACCGGGCGCGAGCCGCTTGTGGGTGCTTTCATCAAGACGCCGCATCCGATCATCATCGAGGTCATGGCGCGTGCGGGCTTCGACTTCCTCGTGGTCGACGCCGAACATGCGCCCTTTGATCGGGGCAGCACCGACACGATGGTGATGGCCGGCCGGGCTCTCGGATGTCCGATCGTCGTGCGCGTGCCAGTGGCGACACCCGATTGGGTGCTCAGCGTGCTCGACGCCGGGGCGGCGGGTGTGATGGTGCCGCATGTGGAAACCGTCCAGCAGGCGGAGGCGCTGGCGAAGTCGGTGGCCTACGGTCCGGGTGGGCGCGGTTTTGCCGGCACCACCCGCGCCGCGGAATATGCCGGGCGGCCGTTGGCCGAGCATCTCGGAAAGGCCCGGAACGAACTCGCCCTGATCTGCCAGATCGAGGATCCGGACGGCGTGGTCAATCACGCCGGCATTGCCGCGGTCGAGGGGGTGGATGCCCTGTTCATCGGTCGTGCGGACCTGGCGGTTTCGCACGGGCTCGACAATTTCTTTGCCCCGGAGGTCGCCGAGATGACCCGAAGGATCCTCGCGGTCGAGGGTGCCGCCACGGGGCTCTACTGCGCCCCCAGCGAAGATCTGGAGGGCCACCGAAACGCAGGCGGCTCGTTCTTTGTCGTGGGCTCCGAGCACACCCTCATCCAGGGCGGCGGCGCCGCGCTGACCAAGGCGTTCCGTCAGAGCTTCGAGCCCTGACCTTGCCGGCTCTTTTTCTCCCCAATCCATCCGACAGGAGCAATCCGCAATGACCATCGAATACCTCAAGCGCGGAAAATCCGATGATGACCGCCGGCAGGACGACGCCAAGACCCGGGCGATCGT